>QBZO01000006.1 GCA_003282225.1 Prochlorococcus sp. AG-335-I21 | reverse complement strand
TCATTTCTTCCTTGCATATCATCTGATTTAACAGTTAACAATTCTTGCAGAGTATAAGCTGCACCGTATGCCTCTAAAGCCCAAACCTCCATTTCTCCAAGTCTCTGTCCACCTTGTTGAGCTTTACCACCTAAAGGTTGCTGAGTAACTAAAGAGTATGGACCTGTTGATCTGGCATGGATCTTATCATCTACTAAGTGAACAAGTTTAAGAAAGTGAGAGTATCCAACAGCTACAGGTTGATCAAAAGGTTCACCTGTTCTACCATCTTTTAGTAACAACTTTCCAGGATCTTTAGGGTTATAAACCCAATCCTTCCCATCTTGATTTGAAGCTTCCTCTAAAAAGGCTTGTACAGTTTGATGTGATTTTTCAGCACCATACATTTCATCAAAAGGCACAACTTTAACTCTGCAATTTAAGTTTGATGCTGCCCAGCCCATTAACAACTCAAAAACTTGTCCAACATTCATTCTACTTGGAACACCAAGAGGATTTAAAACGATATCAACTGGTGTACCATCCGGTAAATAAGGCATATCTTCTCTAGGTAAAATTCTACTTATTATGCCTTTATTACCATGTCTCCCAGCCATCTTGTCGCCTACCTGAATTTTCCTCCTTTGAGCAACATAAACTCTTACAACCATATTCGCTCCTGGAGGCAGCTCATCGCCTTGCTCCCTTGTATAAATTCGAACATCTAAGACTCTTCCTTTTTCTGTTTTAGGAACTCTAAGAGAATTATCCCTTACATCTCTTGCTTTTTCGCCAAATATAGCTCTCAAAAGTTTTTCTTCAGGTGGCTGATCTGATTCTCCCTTAGGAGTAACTTTACCTACGAGAATATCACCACTTTCTACAAAAGCACCTGTTCTGATAATTCCCATTTCATCAAGATTATTTAGACTTTCTTCAGAAATATTAGGAATTTCTCTAGTAATTTCTTCAGGACCCAATTTGGTTTGTCTAGCTTCTATTTCATATTTTTCTATATGTACTGAAGTATAAAGATCATCGGTAACCATCCTTTCACTGACTAGTATTGCATCTTCATAGTTGTAACCTTCCCATGGCATATAAGCAATTAAAACATTCTGTCCCAATGCTATTTCTCCACCTTCACAAGCTGATCCATCAGCAAGGACTTGACCAGATATAACTTGATCTCCATTTTTCACTATTGGTCTTTGATTTAAGCAAGTATCTTGATTAGATCTCTGGTATTTCTGAAGATAATGAACATGCTCATGACCATCTACATCTTTAACAACTATTTCATTAGCATCAACATAAGAAACGATTCCATTTACTTTTGTAATTGGCACCATCCCGGAATCTCTAGCAACTTGGGATTCTAATCCTGTACCAACTAGGGGTCTTTCAGGTCTTAATAATGGAACCGCTTGACGCTGCATATTTGAACCCATTAAGGCTCTATTTGCATCATCATGTTCTAAGAAGGGGATAAGAGAAGTAGCTACTGAAATAACTTGAACAGGAGAAAGCTGAACATAATCAACTTGATGAGGCGGAACTTTCTCAAAATCTTGCCGGTATCTTACTGGAATTAAATCTGCAAGGATATTACCATTTTTATCAGTCGCCACATCACCAGGAGCAACCCTACATTCATCCTCTAAGTCTGCTGATAAATAAACAGGATTACCCTCTTTCATAACCCTACCTTTTTCTACTTCCCAAAAAGGAGTTTCAATAAAACCATATTCATTAACTCTTGCATGTGTTGCAAGAGAATTTATGAGACCTGCGTTTGGGCCTTCAGGGGTTTCAATAGGACATAATCTTCCATAGTGTGATGGATGAATATCTCTAACAGCAAAACCTGCTCTTTCTCTAGTTAACCCGCCTGGTCCTAATGCGGATATTCTTCTTTTATGGGTTAACTCAGCTAATGGATTTGTTTGATCCATAAATTGACTTAATTGACTGGATCCAAAAAATTCCTTAATAGCTGCTACTAAAGGTTTTGGATTGACTAGCTGAGCAGGTGTAAGAGAATCTGTCTCGCCAACAGTCATCCTTTCTTTGATAATCCTCTCTAACCGGTTAAGGCCAACTCTAACTTGGTTTTGAAGAAGTTCTCCAACGGATCTAACTCTTCTATTACCTAGATGATCAATATCATCTAAACTAGCTCCACCAATATCAAGTTCCAAGTTGATAAGATAATCAATTGTCGAAAGAACATCCTCATGTGTAAGCGTTCTGACATTATCTGGAACAGTTAATCTCAATTTTTTATTAATTTTGTATCTACCTACTCTTCCTAAATCGTATCTTTTAGGATCGAAAAATCTACTATGTAGAAGTTGTTGCCCTCCAGAAACAGATGGGGGTTCACCTGGTCGTAATTTTTTATAGAGTTCTAATAAAGCTTGATCTTCTGAATTTATTCCTTCATCATTAGCTGAATCAATTGACTGTTTATAAAACTCAGGATGTCTTAATTTATCAACCACATCATTATCCGAGAGGCCCATAGCTCTCATAAGTACATGTGCATTAATTTTCCTTGTTTTATCAACTCTTACATAAAGTAGATTATTTTTATCTGTCTCAAATTTTAGCCAAGCCCCTCGATTAGGTATAACGCTGGCATTATAAGTCCTCCTACCATTTTTATCCATTTCATCTTTGAAGTAGACTCCTGGACTACGAACTATTTGATTTACTATTACTCTTTCGGCTCCATTAATAATGAAGGTACCTCTCTCAGTCATTAGAGGTAGTTCACCAATAAAAACTTCTTGCTCTTTTATTTCTCCAGTTTCTTTATTTATTAATCTACATGTTACATACATTTGCGAAGCAAAAGTTGCGTCTCTTCTCTTGGCTTCTTCAACGTCATGTCTAGGTCTTTTCAACCTATATTCTTCACCAATAAAATGTAGTTCTAATTTACCTGTGTAGTCAGTAATTGGAGAAAAGCTTTTTAATTCTTCAATTAAGCCTTGTTCCAGAAACCATTTAAAACTTGCCCTTTGTACTTCAACCAAATCTGGTAGATAAGTTGCTGTTTTAGCTATCTGTAAAGCGCTACTGCTCATCCAAGAAAACCGCCATTATGTAAGATTTGCTAATTACCATAAACTTGATCTAAATATTAGAAAAATAATCAAGAGTTTGAGAGTGGAATCAAGATTTTGGTCTTGAATTCAACAAATATCTAAATTATTATTAGCTGAAACGATCAAAGTTAAGGGTCCGAAAACCGTACTTTAATCAGCCGTTTACTAATAATTAAGAAAAAATTCCAGTAATTTTTAATACTAACAGGTTATGCGTTACTTTATCAAGTTAAATTTAAACAAATCTTCAGCATTCCTTGAAGACTCATCTGCAATATTTTTCAAGTCTGAAGATCTTAAACTGGCAATAGACTTAGCTACACTCTCAACAAAAGCTGGCTCATTTCTTTTACCTCTATATGGGACAGGGGCTAAAAAGGGAGCATCTGTTTCTATTAAATATCTATCACCTGGAACATTTCTTGCGCATTCGTGAATTTCGTATGCTTTTGGGAATGTAACTATCCCACTAAAACTTATATAAAATCCTAGATCCAAAAATTGCTTCATCTCATCTTGAGTTCCACTCCAACAATGCAGAACTCCTTTAGGACATATACCTTGTTTAGATAAATCCTTACATATTTTTATCATCTCATTTGCAGCTTCTCTACAATGAATAATTACGGGCAAGTCAAGTTCCCAGGCTAAATTCATTTGTGGAACAAGAGCCTCTATTTGTTTATTTGTATTTTCACTTTTAAAAAAATCTAATCCTAATTCACCAATAGCAACAACTCTTGAATCACCTTGTGCTGCATTTTTCATTATAGATTTAGAATTACATTCCCATTTATTAGCTTCAAGAGGATGTAAACCAACTGAGTAATACAATTCATCAAATCTTCGAGATATTTTTTGCAATTTAGGAATTTCTGACAATTCACAACATGCATGGAGTAATTTTTTTACTCCTATTGAACGCCATCTTGAAACAACCTCTTCAAGATCCTCTTCAAAATTTTCAAATATCAAATGACAATGAGAATCAATGAGTTCAATACTGGTCATTTTTGCTTACTTACTTGTAAGAAAATCTTTAACTACTTTGTTGATTTTTGATTTTTTGTTAGCACCGTTATTCTTATGTAAAACACTCTTTTTGACTGCCTTATCGATAAGACTAAAAGCTTCATTTACACTAACAAGAACTAAATCTTTGTTGTCTGAATTAGGTTGTTGCTTATATTTCTCACAGTTAGCTAGTGTTTTTTTTGTTAGCGTTCTTACTGTTGATTTATATGATTTATTAACTAAACGATTTCTCTCAGCAACTTGAATTCTTTTTTTCGCTGATTTGTTATTAGCCACAGAAATTAGGTTAAAATATAGATTTATATTATATCAAATAGATAGTCTACTAATCAATAATATATAATTTAGATCAGTGATTTACGTAATTAATTGAATTTAAATTAAGTACTAAGAATATGAAGATTATAGATACTAAACAAAAAGCTTCCCAAGAGTTAAGAAGAATTTCTCAAAGGACTACCTCTGGAGACAATAAAAAAATAAATTCAATTGTTGAAGATATTCTTCAAGAGGTGAAAGTTCATGGAGATGTAGCTGTAGAAAAATATACAAAAAAATTTGATGGATACCAACCTAAACCAATGCAAGTAAGTAATAGGGATTTAAAAACTGCGTGGGAAGAGACAGATCAGCATTTAAAACAATCATTAGAAATTGCCTATCAAAGAATAAAAAAGTTTCATGAAAAAGAACTTCCTGAATCATTTATTATAAAAGGAGAATATGGTGACTCCGTCCAAAGGAAATGGATGCCTGTAAAAAATGCTGGTTTATATATTCCTGGAGGGAGAGCGGCATATCCAAGTACAGTTTTAATGAATGCGATACCTGCAAAAGTAGCTGGAGTTAAAGAAATTTCAATGGTATCTCCGGGAAACACAAAAGGGAAAATAAATAAAACTGTTTTAGCTGCTGCTTACTTATCAGGGGTTGATAAAGTTTTTAGAATTGGCGGAGCACAGGCAATTGGAGCATTAGCATTTGGCACAAAGCAAATAAATAAAGTTGATGTAATTTCGGGACCTGGAAATATCTATGTAACCACTGCTAAAAAGTTAATTTACGGATCAACTGGAATTGATTCCTTAGCCGGTCCAAGTGAAATTTTAATCATCGCCGATAGAACAGCCAAAAGTTCTCAAATAGCATCAGATTTATTAGCACAAGCCGAGCATGACCCTTTAGCTTCCTCAATACTGTTGACCACATCAAATGATCAAGCTCAAGAAGTTTTTGATGAAGTCTTTAAGAAAATAGAGCATCACCCCAGAAAAGAAATTTGCATTCAATCAATTAAAAATTGGGGATTAATTGCTATTTGCGAAAATTTAGAATCATGTGTTGAACTAAGTAATGAGTTTGCCCCAGAACATTTAGAAATAATTACTGTAGATCCAAGAACGACGCTTAAGTCTATTGAAAATGCAGGTGCGATATTTTTAGGAAAATGGACACCGGAGGCTGTAGGTGATTATTTAGCTGGACCAAACCATACTTTACCAACATGTGGGAATGCGAGGTTTAGTGGTTCATTAGGAGTCGAAACTTTCATGAAGAATTCTTCAATAATTGAATTTAATGAAAAAAGTTTAAAAATTAACAGCTTGGATATTATAAATTTGGCAAATAGTGAGGGTTTACATAGTCATGCAAATTCAGTAAAAATTAGATTTGAAGATTAACTTTCCCTAGAAGGTGAAAATAATACTGGAACATTATCTTCAATTTTACCCACCAAAACCTTATCTGCTAAATCAACAAATAATCCATTTTCCAAAACTCCAGGAATATTATTAATACGCATTTCTAAATCTTTTGGATCTTTTATGCCAGCATCAAATAAAACATCCAAAATCAAATTACCTTGATCAGTGACCACTGGGCCTGCTTTTTTTGTTGCCATCCTTAAATTAGAAACTCCACCCATTCCTGAAATTATATCCTTAACCTGCTTCCACGCAGAAGGCATAACCTCCACAGGGAGAGGGAAAACTAGGTTTAAATTTTGTACTAGCTTTGATTCATCAACAACAATTAATAATTTATTTGCTTTAGATGCAACCAATTTCTCTCGTACATGGCAAGCTCCCCCACCCTTAATGAGTTGAAATTCAGGATCTACTTCATCCGCTCCATCAATGGCTAAATCAATGTAAGGAACTGCAGCTAAATCAATTAAAGGGATATTGAGTTCTAATGCAAGCACCTCTGATTGAAAGGAAGTTGGAACTCCTTTAATATTTTTTAATTTGCCTGATCTAATTTGTTCAGCAAGACTTTTTATCATAAGTGCAGCTGTTGATCCAGATCCTAAACCCAAGATCATTCCATCTTCTACTTCTCTAACAGCTGCATCAGCAACTATTTGTTTCATCTGAGTCTGTAAATCCAAAATGTTTTGACCTAAAGTTTATAGATTATTAAATTTCAACAGATGCTTTATGTCAAACCTGGAAGTGCTTCAGGTTTAATATTGACTTTAATTTCTTTATTATCTCGTAAAACATTTAAAAGAAATATTTTCCCAATTTGAGCTTTTTCTACCTCATCTAAAAGAGTCTTAGGCTCCTCTATTAGGATATTTTCAGCAGCAATTACTAAATCGCCTCTTCTTAAACCCGCCTTTTCTGCAGGACTATTTGGTATTACAGATTGAACTAAAGCGCCTGACCGCTCTGGGAGTTGAACAAGTGCATTAGGATCTTCATTATGTTCTTTGGCTATTTTAGGATTCAAGGAAACCAATTGTAGGCCTAAGTAAGGATGAATAACTTCTCCATTTTCTAGTAACTGGTCAGAAACATTTTTAGCGAGATTTATGGGTATTGCAAAACCGAGACCAGCTCCAGGTCCACTTCTTACCAGAGTATTGATACCAATTACTTGACCATTGGAATTAATAAGTGGACCTCCAGAATTACCTGGATTAATTGCAGCATCTGTTTGTATAAGATCAAGCCTTTTATCAGAAAAACCGAGAGCATTAATATCTCTATGAAGACTACTAACTATTCCAAGAGTGACTGTTTTTTCTAAGCCATACGGAGTCCCAAGAGCTATTGCCCAATCTCCAACTTCAAGTTCTTCTGAGTCTCCTAGAGGTGCATAATTAGAATCCTTTTGATTTTCAATTTTAACTAAAGCTAAATCGGTAATTGAATCCGTTCCCAACACTTGACCCTCACGATTAGTTCCATCAGCCAAAGTAACGGATACATTATCAACTCTCTCTACTACATGAGCATTTGTAAGAACTAAACCATTTTTATCAATAATTACACCTGAACCTTGACCTCTCTCTCGGTCGGGAGCCATTCCAGGTTCTCCAAGTAGATCTCTCAATAGTGGATCTAGTAAAGTTGGATCAAATTGTTGTCTTTCTACTAATCTTTCAGTATCAATTCTTACAACTGCAGGACCTACCTTTTTGACCGCATCTGAAACAAAATTGTGCCCATCAATAAAATCTAAAGCCAAAACTTCAGAAAAAGAGAAAAAATATATAATAAAAGTAGATAATATTAAACTTATTTTAAGTAAATAAGTAAATATAGTTTCAAGAAATCTCATTTCCTTTTAAATATCAAGAATATCCAGAATTTAATTGAATAAAATTCCTATTGTTGTTTTTTTGTTAACATCCATAAAATACACATAATAAAAACTATTTTTCAATAAAACTTTTTGATATGTGCAAATAATCAATTATTAAAACTACCTACTTAAAATAAATTGGATAAGGAATGTAAAAGCAAGTTAGAAATTCTTCTTCAAGGAGTCGCTAAAGGATTTAACCTAAAGATACATAGTTTAAATATACTGACAAATCAAAATCCCATTATTATAAAAATTATTATTTGCAAAAATAACAATGATGATATTACTTTAGATGACTGTTCAAGATTCAATAACCCCGCTATTAATGTGATTGAGAATTCAAATCTTTTAAATTGTTCATATGTTTTAGAAATTAGTAGTCAAGGTGTCAGTGATGAATTAACCTCAGAAAGAGACTTCAAAACTTTTAAAGGTTTTCCAGTTAATGTTGAGTTAAACCAAAAAAATTCTCAAATAAAATTTTTGAACGGTTTACTTTATGAAAAGTCTAAAGATTATTTAGCCATTAACATTAAAGGTAAGATTAAAAAAATTCCCTTTAATGAAGTATTAAAGGTTAGTCTTTGCACTTTTAAAGACTAATTAATTATCAACTCTTATTCATTTTACCCATCATAGATGGCATTAGTAATTCTCCCAGGTTTAAACAATCTTATTGAAGACATAAGTGAGGAAAAAAAATTACCTCCTCACGTTGTGGAATCAGCTTTACGTGAAGCTTTACTTAAAGGTTACGAAAAATACCGAAAAACTTTCTACATTGGAGTGAAAGAAGATCCATTTGATGAAGAATATTTTAGTAATTTTGATGTAGGATTCGATCTAGAAGAAGAGGGTTATCGAATTTTATCGAGTAAAATTATTGTTGAAGAGGTTGAAAGCGAAGATCATCAAATATCTCTTCAAGAAGTTAAACAAGTTGCTGATGATGCTCAAATAGGTGATACCGTCGTTTTAGATGTCACTCCCGAAAAAGAGGATTTTGGTAGAATGGCTGCCTCAACAACGAAGCAAGTATTGGCTCAAAAGTTGAGAGACCAACAAAGGAAAATGATTCAGGAAGAATTCGCAGATTTGGAGGATCCTGTTTTAACTGCAAGAGTTATAAGATTTGAGAGACAGTCAGTAATTATGGGAGTTAGCTCAGGAATCGGCAGACCAGAAGTAGAAGCAGAACTTCCTAAAAGGGATCAATTACCTAATGACAATTATAGAGCTAACGCTACATTCAAAGTTTTTCTTAAAGAAGTTAGCGAGGTAGCAAGAAAAGGTCCTCAACTTTTTGTAAGTAGAGCTAATGCTGGTCTAGTGGTTTATTTATTCGAAAATGAAGTCCCAGAAATTCAAGAAGGCACAGTAAAAATTGTTGCTGTTTCAAGAGAAGCAAATCCTCCTTCAAGAGCTGTTGGCCCAAGGACTAAAGTCGCCGTAGATAGTATTGAAACAGAAGTTGATCCAGTCGGTGCTTGCATTGGAGCAAGAGGAGCAAGAATTCAACAAGTAGTCAATGAATTAAGGGGAGAAAAAATAGATGTTATAAAGTGGTCATCTGACCCTATTCAATACATACTAAATTCTTTGAGTCCTGCTAAAGTTGACCTTGTCAGACTTGTTGATCCAGAAGGACAACATGCTCATGTTTTAGTTCCTCCTGATCAATTAAGTCTTGCCATAGGAAGAGAAGGTCAAAATGTTCGTCTTGCTGCTAGGTTAACAGGCTGGAAAATAGACGTTAAAAACTCCCATGAATATGATCAAAAGGCTGAAGACTCTGCAGTAGCAGAATTAATTATTCAAAGGGAGGAGGAAGAGAATCTTCAAAGAGAAGCTGAACAGAGATTGGAGGCTGAACAAGCAGAAAGAGCTGCAGAAGATAAAAGATTAAGGGAGCTTTACCCTTTGCCTGAAGATGATGAAGAATATGGAGATGAACGATATGACGAAGAAACTCTCTCAGAAAACGACCAAACAGAAAACTTGAAACAAATGGAAATTTCGTCTAGAGAGGAGAAAACTCGGTGATACAGAAATCTCCTGTTATGCGCAAGTGCATTTCTTGCAGGACAACTTTTGATAGAAATAATCTTATGAAGATTACTAATGATCATAAGTTAGGAATAATGCTTAACCAAGGTATGGGTCGTTCTGCTTACATTTGTAAATCAAAAAAGTGTTACACAGATCCTAAACTTAAAAAAAAGCTTCAAAAAGCTTTAAAAGGCATTTTAAATCCTGTATTTTTTAATATTTTTGATAGGGAAATTGCAAACTATAAATAACTATCCCAAAAGGGCATATAATTAAAATTATATTCTCTTAAATTTCCAAAAAAGAGTTACATTCAGATTAAATGACTATCAGCGATAAAATCAGAGTTTATGAACTTTCCAGAGATTTAAAACTGGAAAATAAAGATATATTGGATGCTGCTCAAAAACTTTCGATATCAGTAAAAAGTCATAGCAGTTCAATAAGCTTGGAAGATGCAAAAAAAATAAAAAATCTTATAACTAACAAAAATCCAGGCAAAACAATTCTTTCCGTAAGTAAATCTACATTTAAAGCAAAAACTGAAAAACCAAAAAATAATGATAATGAAAACAATAAAACTTTATCAAGTAACTTGCATCCAGAGAATTTATCAAAAGAAGGTTTAAATAAAAAACCTCTTTTAATTAAGCCCATAAATAAACAAGAAAATTCGCTAGAAAGCTCAAACAAAAGAAATTTAAATAATTTAAAAAATCCAAATCCCCCTTCTATTGTCTCTAACCTCAAATCTCAAGCACTTTCAAAGACTCAAAATAAAACTAATAACATAATAAAAACAAATCCAAATCTTAAAGACATAAAAGACTCAAGGGTTGTACAGGACAAAAAGCCTTTAAAAAATTCCTCTTTATCTCCAATAAAAACTTCTGCAAGACCTCCTATTCAACTAATTGAAAAACCAAAAAATTTAGCAAATTCAAATAGGAATATAAACGCAAACAAAATAAATAACTCAGTTAATCAAAGGGCTCAATTATCAAATAAAAATGATAATAATAATTTGCCTAAAAAGAATTTAAATAGTCCTCATGTAAAAAATACACCTGAACTAGTAGGCGCCCCGATAAGAAGGGAAGATCCTAAAATTAATTCAAATAGGCCAAATACTAATAGCAGGAAACCCTCATCTGGTTCACCAATTTCTGCAAATAGGAATGGTATTCCTAATAAACAAGCAAATTCCAATAGGCCAAGCCGCCAAAATGTTCCAAACAGGCCAGGCAGTCCTTATGGAGAGGGCACTCCAACTAGACCAGGGAGGCAGGAGCGGGATAGGCAGGGTGTTCCAAATAGACAAGGCGGGTCTTATAGACAGGGAGATTTCAATAGGGTCGGTTCGAAATTTAGTAATCAAAGTCCCTCCAGAATTAGAAAGCCAGTAGCACCTAATGAATTGATGCAGCTACAGAAAACTCATGCATCAAATAAAGAAAAACCAAATACTTCTAATGTAAACAAACAAAAACTCGAGGGGACCAATCAGAAGGTTAAATCACCTAATAGTCGTTTAAATGCATCTCCCACAGCTAAGAAACCGCCTCATAAATCATTCGCAAGCAACTCTAAGAAGCCTGGCAGAACAGATTGGGACGACAGTGCCAAGTTAGAAGCATTAAGAAATAAAAACCCACAAAAACAAAGACAAAAAGTCCATATTATTGGCGAAAATGATGATTCATTAACCTCTGAGACTAGTGGCTACTCAGGAGAGAAAGTTTCAATATTATCAGCTAGTTTGGCTCGTCCAAAAAAAGAAAAATCTGAAGAGATCAAATCACAAAAACCCTCAAGACAATTCAAGAAAAAGAAAAAAGAGACTACTAGGCAAAGACAAAAAAGAAGAGCGATGGAATTAAGAGCAGCGAAAGATGCAAAACAAGTAAGACCTGAAATGATAATAATACCTGAAGATAATTTAACAGTACAAGAATTAGCCGATAAGCTTAGTCTTGAAAGTTCTGAAATAATCAAATCTCTTTTTTTCAAAGGGATTACAGCTACAGTTACTCAATCACTTGACTTGGCAACCATCGAAACAGTGGCCGAGGAATTTGGAGTCCCTGTTCTACAAGATGATGTTGAAGAGGCTGCAAAGAAGACAGTGGACATGATTGAAAAAGATGATATTGAAAGTCTTATCAAAAGGCCTCCAGTCATTACAGTAATGGGTCATGTTGACCATGGTAAAACAAGTCTTTTAGATTCCATAAGAGAATCTAGAATAGCCTCCGGAGAAGCAGGTGGGATAACTCAACATATAGGGGCTTATCAGGTTGAATTTGAGCACGAATCAAAAAAGAAAAAACTAACTTTTCTTGATACTCCAGGCCATGAAGCTTTCACCGCAATGCGTGCAAGAGGTACGAAAGTTACAGACGTGGCGGTACTTGTAGTAGCTGCTGATGATGGGTGCAGACCTCAAACACTCGAAGCTATCAGTCACGCAAGAGCAGCAAAAGTACCAATAGTGGTAGCTATAAATAAAATTGATAAAGAAGGTGCTTCTCCAGACAGAGTTAAACAGGAATTATCAGAAAAAGATCTAATCGCCGAAGACTGGGGTGGGGACGTTGTTATGGTTCCAGTCAGTGCAATCAAAAAACAAAATATTGATAAATTACTCGAGATGATCCTGTTAGTTTCTGAAGTTGAAGATCTCCAAGCAAACCCAGAAAGATTAGCTAAAGGGACAGTAATTGAAGCCCATTTAGATAAAGCTAAAGGTCCTGTTGCAACTTTATTAGTACAAAATGGCACATTAAAAGCTGGTGATGTTTTAGCCGCAGGTTCAGTCCTTGGGAAAATTAGAGCCATGGTCGATGAACATGGTAATAGAATTAAGGAGGCTGGGCCTTCATGTCCAGTGGAAGCACTTGGATTTAGCGAAGTCCCGACAGCTGGTGATGAATTTGAAGTTTATCCTGATGAGAAATCTGCTAGAGCGATTGTTGGAGATAGAGCGACTGATGCAAGAGCAACAAAATTAGCCCAGCAAATGGCATCAAGAAGGGTAAGTTTATCATCTTTATCTTCTCAAGCGAATGATGGAGAACTTAAAGAATTAAATCTAATTCTTAAAGCAGATGTCCAAGGGAGTGTAGAAGCTATTTTAGGCTCATTAGAACAATTACCAAAGAATGAGGTTCAAGTTAGAGTCCTACTCTCCGCGCCTGGAGAAATAACTGAGACTGACATAGATCTTGCTGCTGCCTCTGGCTCAGTAATAATAGGCTTCAACACATCATTAGCCTCTGGAGCTAAAAGAGCGGCCGACGCAAATGATGTTGACATACGAGAGTATGAAGTCATTTATAAACTTTTAGAAGATATTCAATCTGCTATGGAAGGATTACTTGAACCTGATCTTGTTGAGGAATCTTTAGGTCAAGCTGAAGTAAGAGCGACATTTGCGGTTGGAAAAGGAGCAATTGCTGGATGCTACATACAAAGTGGTAAGCTTCAAAGAAATTGTTCTTTGAGAGTACTTAGATCAGGTAAAATAATATTTGAAGGTAATTTAGATTCTCTGAAAAGATCTAAAGATGATGTAAAAGAAGTTAATACTGGTTTCGAATGTGGAGTTGGATGTGATAAATTCTCAACTTGGAGTGAAGGAGATATCATTGAGGCGTTCAAATTTGTAACAAAAAAAAGGACTCTAAATAAATAAAAACTTAATCTTCCTTATTTCTATCGAGGAAAAATAAGATAGGAAATAATGCACAAGCTCCTAGTTGTATTAAAAGATTATTTTGCTGTATTTCATTTCCACCAGCAATATTAGCAAGCATTATTAGAAGGCCTAAAAAAGCAGAGCCAGAGAAAGCTATCCATAGTATTCTTCTTAAGCCTTTGAATGGAGCCTGAGTCTCTTTCAGTAATTTTTTTTTTAATTCAGGGTCAATTTTTGACATTTATTCTTTAAAATATAAAATTAAGTCTATATGAAAAAAATAAAATTTAATATCGCCGATGTGGCTCAACGGGACAGCAACTGTTTCATTAGCAGCATGTAATTTATTCAATTCAAACTATCGGCATTTATCTTAAATAAAACAAATTTTTATATGTTGAAAATTAATTTCAAATTTTTTTTAAAATTACTTATATTTTTTCCATTAATTTTCTACTTTGGTAAAAGAAGTTACTTAGCTTATGATGAAGGATTTTATGCATTACAGGCTAGATGGATATTGGAAAAAGGAAATTGGACAGTTCCTTTATGGTGGGGAGATTTTTATTTAGATAGAACAATAGGTATACAATTTCTAATTGCCAAATCACAAGAGATATTTGGGGCAAATTTATTCGCAGCCTATTTACCAACAACTATTTCATCAATAGTTATGTTAATCATCACTTATAAATTACATAAAGAATTAATAGGTAAAAAGTTTGCAATCGCATCACCACTTATTCTTTCTACAAGTTTTTTGTGGTTTGATTATTCTCATTTAGCTACTCAAGATTTAATTTATAGTTGTCTAGTAACTATTGGAATATTTTCCATTGTAAAAACAACCAGTAAAAAAGAATCATTTTACATATCTCTTTTTGGGCTTTGGATCGGTTTAGCTTTTATGATGAAGACTTTTCTAGTTGCGATACCAATTACTTCATTATTACCTTACCTGATTAAAAAAAAATATATTTTTACTTCAAAATATTTTTGGCTTGGATTCATAATTGGTTTTACTCCCTTCGCTTGGTGGACAACCTCTATAAATACATTTATTGATAAAAATATTGTTTTTCACCTTCTAGATAAATTTAATAATTTATCTAAAGATAATACTTTCACAAATCCTTTTTACTACTATTTATGGAATATCCCAGTCTCTTTCCTCCCATGGAGCATATTTTCCATTATTGGATTAGTTCATGGTTTAAAAAGCAAAAATTCTCAAGGTTTCATTTTATTTTATTTCCCTTTAATTTTAATAATCTTGATAAGTAGTTTTTCCACAAAAACGCCTTACTATCCTTTACAAATTTCTTCAATATTATCCCTAAATGCCTTTATAGGCCTTAAGTATTTAATAGAAGAAAAAAGATTTAAATTTATTTTTGTTTTTGTATCTTCAAGAATAATTCCATTATTTTTGGTCTCAGTAATTTTTATCTATTTTTTCGTATTCAAATCTAATATGAGTTTTAATGTCAAAGAGAATACATTCTTAATTAGTGGATTAGTACTGTTTGCTTTAGCTTGGACTTTTATTAAAAAAACTCAAAGCACCTCTACATTAATATCTATTTTAATAATTGGACCCTATTTAATGACATCCTGTTTTTTGCAATCAGGTCTTTTTACAGACCGCTCGAGAGAACTAAGAGAAACTATGGAAAATATCTCTTCTTTGAAAACAATCAATAGTCGACGAATTAAAGTTGACAAGAGCAGCATTATAAATAATGTTTCACAATCAAAAATCATTAGGATTGCTCTTCTAACACCTAATTTAGGAGAAGGAATTGAGAGCATCAAAAGTTTAAAAACATCAGAGCTAGCTTGGTCCATCTTGCCAAAAGAAGATCAAAAAAAAGATGACTCCTTTAAAATTATTTATGAGAATGAAGTTATATTTCCTTGGAAATTAATCAAAAAAATCTAATGAGTTAATATAAATCATGGTTAAATTTTTAAAAAATGAAATCAGTAAATACTTGGAATTTAACAAACAATAAACTCCACCAATTATTTAAAGATAATAATGAATTTATTTCTCTTAAAGTTAGAGGTAATACTTGGGAACCAATTACAAGATGGCTTAAATTAGATTCCAGAATATTTAGGGGAACAACAAATACAGCAAGAATTACTTTATGTGATGTTGAATCATTAGCAGAAATCTATAATTACAGATCTATCAGATGGAAAGCAAAAAAATTAACTCCAATACAAACCAAATTAGTTCCCCAATCTATAAAAAATACTTTGCGTAAGTTACCAATAATTAAGCACCTTGCATTTGAAATTGAAATCATATTTTATAAATATCAAGAAAATTTAAATGATCATATGATTTCAATACTTATTCCTGCAAGAAATGAAGAAGGTAATAAAGAACTTTTAATCAAAGCATTAAATAAATTTAAAAAAATACCTAATAAAATCGAAATAATATTTGTTGAAGGAAATAGTAAAGATAATACTTTTCAAATGTTGGAAAATCTTACTAAAGACTTCTCACAAAACTTTAAAATATCTCTTTTAAAACAAACTTCAAAGGGAAAGAAAAACGCAGTTGTTGAAGGATTTAATATATCAACTGGAGATACTTTAGCAATTATTGATTCTGACCTAACCGTAGATATTGATGATAGTATTGATGCCATAATGGAATCAACAAAAAATGAAAATATATTAGTAAATTGCACTAGGACAACTTTCCCAATGGAAAAAGATGCCATGAGATGGGCAAATTATATTGGCAATAGATGTTTTGCAATATTTTTATCAATTTTAATAAACAAGCCCATATCTGATTCACTATGTGGAACAAAAGTTTTCTCGAGGAAGTTTTTTAATTTGATGAAAAAAAATGGTAGTTGGGAATCAAAGTCAGATCCTTTTGGCGATTTTACAATAATCTTTGAAGCGGCTAATAATAATATTAAAATTTTAAATTACCCTGTCAGATATTATGCAAGGCGGTCTGGAGCACCAAATATATCAAGATGGATAGATGGTATTAAACTTCTAAATGTTTGTTGGAAATATATGATTTCAGACATTTAACTAAAAATAGAGTTAAATTTTTTCAGAATTTAATTTAAAAAAATCACCGAAAGGGTAATAAAATAGTTAGATTCTTAACATGAGATCATTTGAAATCTCTTTTATGGAGTTTAACTTTCCTTTAAAAAATATAGCTAAAGAGTCCAATAGAGAATTTAGAAAAGTTCTCATTGTTAGACTCCCATGCAACCCGATATTTCCAATAGGGCCTATTTATTTAGCGGATCATATTCATAAGTGTTTCCCTGAGATAAAACAACAATTCATAGATCTAGCAATAGTACCTCTAAATAAAGTTTCTAAATATTTAAAAAGAAGAATTGACCAATTCAGACCTCACCTAATCGTTTATTCTTGGAGGGACATACAAATATACGCACCAGTTGACGGAAGAAGCGGCAACCCGTTGCAGAACTCATTTGAAGTTTTTTACTCAAATAATATTTTAAAAAAAATTAGAGGTGCTTGGGGAGGTCTAAAGTTAATAACATCACATTATGAAGAAATAAATAGAAATACATCCTTAGTTAAAATGGGTCTCAATAGAGCTCAGAAATATAACAAATCTGTAAAAGTGATTTTAGGAGGAGGAGCTGTAAGCGTTTTCTACGAACAACTAGGTAAATTATTACCTAAAGGTACAATAATCTCTGTTGGAGAAGGTGAGAACCTTATCGAAAAAGTTATTAAGGGTGATTCTATTATCGAAGAAAGATGTTATCTTGCTGGGCAAAAACCTAGAAATAAATTAATACATGAGCAGCCATCCGGAACAATTAAAACAGCTTGCAACTATAAATATATTAAATCTATTTGGGCTGAATTTGATTGGTACATTGAAGGTGGTGATTATTATGTAGGAGTTCAAACTAAAAGAGGTTGTCCACATAATTGTTGTTTTTGCGTTTATGGAGTTGTAGAGGGTAAAAAAGTTCGAGTTAATCCCATAAATGAAATTATTGAAGAAATGAAGCAACTTTACGAGATGGGCGTTAGAGGTTTTTGGTTTACTGATGCTCAATTCATTCCAACAAAGAATCATATTCAAGATGCGAAATTACTTCTTCAAGCTATAAAAGATCAGGGTTGGACTGATCTTAAGTGGGCGGCATATATTAGAGCCGATAATATTGATCGTGAATTAGCTCAATTAATGGTTGATACAGGAATGAGTTATTTTGAGATCGGGATTACATCAGGATCTCAGGAACTTGTTAGAAAAATGAGATTAGCATATAACCTTAAAACTGTACTTGAAAATTGTAGATTGCTTGTTGAGGCAGGGTTTAGAAATCATGTCTCAGTGAATTACTCATTTAATGTTTTTGATGAAACCCCTAACACAATTAAACAAACTATTGCTTACCATAGAGAGTTAGAAAATATCTTTGGGAAAGGTTTAGTAGATCCAGCAATATTTTTTATAGGTTTGCAACCACATACTCTTTTAGAAAAGTACGCTATAGAAAATAATATATTAAAACCTAGTTACAATCCAATGAGTATGATGCCTTGGACAGCAAGAAAACTTTTATGGAATCCTGGTCCTCTTGGTAAAAAACTGGGAGAGGTATGTTTAGAAGCTTTTGATAATAAAGATGACGAATTTGGAAAAACAGTTATTAATATTTTGGAAAGAAATTATGGTAAATCATCCTTAGATGATTCGTTAAAGGTTCGTAAATTAGCAGAAAGAAAACTTACTGCAGCAAAAGTTTAAAAGTATTTAAAACTAATTCATTAATAAGGAGATAATTAATCTTCTTTTTCAATTGAACTTGATATACCTTTTGATTTTAAAGATTCTGAATAAAATTCAGCCGGCTCCAAATCACATACGATAACTAAACCAACACCAGTATTATGAGCCTCAAGCATAATAGAAATAGCATCTTGCTCACTTAATTGTGGCACTACCTCTCTAAGTGCATTAGTGACATACTCCATTGAATTAACGGGGTCATTATGAAGTAAAACTTTGTATTTTGGTGATTTGTTTTTTAACGCAGCTGTTTTTTTCTCCAACACTGCTGTGTTATTATTTTCCCCTTTTTCAAACTTTATATTTGACATTACTTTTTGATTGTAATTACAAGAAAATCTATTAATTATTATATATTAATTATTCGTTCCATTGCATTATTAACATTCAATCTTGAATTGAAAGCAGATAATCGAAAATAGCCCTCACCCGCCAATCCAAATCCACTTCCTGGGGTGCCTACGACATCAGCTTTTTCAAGTAAATAATCAAAAAAGTCCCAAGAAGTCATTCTATCTGGTACTTTTATCCAAACATATGGTGCATTATCACCTCCATAAACTTTAAAACCTGCACTTCTGAGCTTTTTTTGCATAATTTCTGCATTTTTCATATAAAAGTCAATTAAAGAATTAACCTCTTTTTTACCTTGCGAAGAATATACCGCCTCAGCTCCTCTTTGTACGATATAGCTAACTCCATTAAATTTAGTACATTGACGCCTATTCCATAATGACCATAAATCAATTTTATCCCCTTTTGAATTTTGTCCTGATAGATTTTTTGGAATTACTGTATAAGCGCATCTAACTCCGGTAAATCCTGCATTTTTTGAGAAAGATCTAAATTCGATGGCACAATTTTTTGCTCCCTCAATCTCATATATTGAATGAGGAATATTTTTGTCTTGAATAAAAGCTTCATAAGCTGCATCGAAAAGAATCAAAGACTTGTTTTCGATGGCATAATCAACCCATTTTTTCAATTCTTGTTTAGTAATTGTTGCCCCAGTTGGATTATTTGGAAAACAAAGATAAACAATATCAACTTTCTTTTTTGGGATTTCAGGTTGAAAATTATTTTCTTCATTAATCGCTAAATATACTAATCCTTGATAAATACCATTTTGAAGTGTTTCTCCTGTTCTCCCAGTCATCACATTAGTATCGACATAAACAGGATAAACCGGATCAGTTACGGCAATTAAATTATCATCCCCAAGAATATCTAAAATATTGCTGCTATCGCATTTTGAACCATCAGAAACAAATATTTCTTCCGATGAGATTTGACACCCTCTTGAAATAAAATCATTTACAGAAATTTTTTCCCTAAGCCATCCATATCCTTGCTCTGGGCCGTAACCTTTAAATCCGTTATTTGTTCCCATTTCATTTAATGCTTCTCCCATAGCATTAACACAAGCTTTAGGTAACGGCTCCGTTACATCACCTATTCCAAGCTTAATGACTTTCGAATTGCTATTAGCTTGAGTATAGTTATTAACTCTTTTTGAAATTTCAGGAAATAAATATCCTGCTTTGAGTTTTAAATAATTTTCGTTGACTTTAACCACTTTAAAAAAATTTCTACACTTAACCTATACAAGAATAATGGACAATGTACTTAAGCGGGAATTAGATGTTAATATAAAGGTGGTTATGATTTAATTAAAGAAATAATCATAGCTATTAATCAATTTCAAATCGTTTGAAAGTCGTCTAAAACTTAAACATTTAGCAAATAAAACTGCTACTAATTATTTTAAAAATCTAATAAATTAAGCTTTCAAGAAATTGCTAGCGAATAATTAAATATATAATTATTAACTTTTTATCGATTTTCAAAAATTCAAAACATACTTCAAAACATTTTATGTCTCAGCAAATTGTAATAGCTGAGCAGGCGCGTATAGCAGCACTACTCACAGATGATCAAGTTGATGAATTAATCGTCGCACAAGGTCAATATCAAATCGGGGATATTTTTTTAGGAACTGTTGAAAATGTCCTTCCAGGGATTGATGCTGCCTTTATAGATATTGGAGAAAGTGAAAAAAATGGCTTTATTCATGTATCAGATCTAGGTCCATTAAGATTAAAAAAAGGTGTTGTAGGAATTACTGAACTTCTTGAACCAAAACAAAAAGTTCTCGTACAAGTAATGAAAGAACCGACTGGAAATAAAGGACCTAGACTTACAGGCAATATCTCATTGCCTGGTAAATATTTAATATTGCAACCCTATGGACAAGGTGTCAATATTTCTAGGAAGATAAATACTGAGACTGAAAGAAGTCGTTTAAGAGCTCTTGGAGTTTTAATTAAACCGCCCAGCACAGGTTTATTACTTCGAACTGAAGCCAAACAAATCAAAGAAGAATTACTTATTGAAGATTTAGAAAATTTAATTCAACAATGGGATAAAGTATTAAAAAATTCAGAGAATACTCATCCACCAAATTTAGTAAGTAGAGATGAGGATTTTTCATTAAAAATTTTAAGAGATTGCATCAAATCATCAACTAATAAAATCGTAATTGATAATAAAATCGCTCTTGAAAAAGCAAAAGACTTTTTAGTTAATAATGACTCTAATGTGGATCTTGTTTTTCATAATAATGAAATAAATGAACATATTTTAGAAAAATACCAAATTAATAAAACTATTCAAAAGGCGCTTCAGCCAAGAGTAGATTTACCTTCAGGAGGTTACATAATTATTGAACCTACTGAAGCATTGACAGTAATTGACGTTAATTCTGGATCTTTCACAAGATCAGCTAATTCAAGACAAACTGTTTTATGGACGAATTGTGAGGCAGCTATAGAAATTTCTAGGCAAATGAAATTAAGAAATATTGGGGGAGTTTTAGTTATAGATTTTATAGATATGGAATCTCGAAGAGATCAATTTCAGTTACTTGAGCAATTTACTTTAGCCATTAAAGATGATTCAGCAAGGCCACAGATAGCTCAATTAACTGAGTTAGGTTTAGTTGAATTAACAAGAAAAAGACAAGGTCAAAATATATATGAATTATTTGGCACTAAATGTAATAACTGCAATGGATTAGGGCATACAGAAAATTTACCAAATTATAAAAATAATTCTTTTAAAACTAATCAAAATATAAACAAATCCAGTAAAATGATTGAGACTAAAATCCCAGATTTAACTCCCATTCAATTAATTGAAAATCAGGAAACGATCATTAAGGAAGAGTTTACTAAAACCAAAAATGCCAATAAAGACGATGATCATTCCAATAAAAGGGAAAATGATAATGAAGTACCTAATACAAATAATCGTAGAGAAAAGAAAGTAATCACAGTTGAGCTCAATAATGATGAAAAAATTGTTTATAGCCAATTGGGTATTAATCCATTAATTAAATTAGGAAAAGAATATCTAAGTAGTAATCACATAGTACGTTTGGAAGATATTCAGAACAAGGGGAAAACTACTTCTGGGCAAAATGTAAAAACAAATAATAAAGTTGCAAGTGAGAAAACAAATAAAATAACCTCAACTTTTGATTCAAAAGAAGAGGTTGATGCAGATTACTCTAAAGAAGTGAATCCGGACAAAAAATTGCCAAAAGTAACCAATGAGAACGAGGAAATAGAAACAACAGATGAAATGAATATTTCAAGAAGAAAAAGAAGAAGATCATCTGCAAATATTGAATAAAGATTCTGAGATAGGTATTGACGAAGTAGGTCGTGGTTCGGTTTTTGGACCTGTATTTTCTGCTGCGATAGTTCTTACTAAGGAAAATGAATTAACTCTCAAGAAATTAGGGGTTAATGATAGTAAAAAATTAACTCCCAAAAAAAGAAAGGATGTCTTTCCTAGAATTATTGCATTATCATCAGATTACGGTTTAGGGCAGTCTTCAGTAAGAGAGATAGATTTGTTGGGGATAAGATATGCAACTGAGCTTTCAATGATTAGAGCAGTTAAAAAGTTAAAAAATACGCCATCTGAACTATTAATTGACGGCCCATTACCATTAAGACTTTGGAAGGGTAATCAAAGAAATATAATTTCGGGTGATTCTAAATTGATTTCAATAGCTACTGCAAGCATAATTGCTAAAGTTATGCGTGACTCTTTGATGGAAAGATTAGAAAGAAAATATCCTGGATATTTCATATTTAAAAATAAAGGATATGGTACCAAACAACATTTTTCAAGTCTTAAAGAAAATGGACTAACGAATCTCCATAGAAAAAGTTTCTTGAATAAGTTAAATCTGATTTAATTCATACCAATTTACAAAATCTTTTATTAATTGTTGTTGAACTCTAGATTTTATTCCTAATAATATTCCATTCAATACTGAATGACCTGTAGATTCTAAAATTTTCTTTGGCAAAAGTTTCAAAAGAGGTGGTTGACTTACTGAAACTCCGAGTAAGGCTTCACCTTCTAACCCAAAATCAGTTGCCTCCAAATTTGCTTTCAAAATTAAATTAAAGTCTTCAACCATTCCTAAACCATCTAATTTACTATCAAGTGCAGTCATTTTTAAAACACCCTCTTTATTCTCAACTGCAATTGATACAACAGGTTTAACATCTAATTGAAAAACCTTGAAACTTGTTACAGTATACTTATACATTCCTTCCCCTTCAGGTTCTAATTTATTTGGGTCTAGCATTGCTCCAACAACTCTTTCTTCCTCCAAAAGATACCTAGAAAGATATTCTTTATTCCTCGTAACAGAAAGTTTAAGTTTCTGTTTTGCATCAAAAGCTAAAAGCATTTTCTATATACCTCCAATGCTTATTTGATTTCTTTTTTTCTTACAATTTATCATGAGCAAACAAGTTGCATATTTAGGCCCTAAAGGGACATACGCTGAAAAAGCAGCTCATATTTTATCAAAGCTTGCTAATTTTAAGTCACCTTTATTTGTACCATGTAACGGACTATATTCGGTTATTAAATCAATAGCCTACAACAATTGTGATGCAGCAATAGTACCCATTGAGAATTCTGTTGAAGGAGGAGTAACAACTACTCTTGACGCGCTTTGGAAATTTCCTGATATTAATATAAATAAAGCTATTGTTTTGCCAATAAAACATGCATTAATTAGTGATGGTAAGATTTCAGAGATATCTGAGGTATTATCTCATCCACAAGCTTTAGCTCAATGCTCAGAATGGCTATCTGAGAATCTTCCAGAAGCTATTACTTTACCAACAAAATCAACTTCAGAAGCTGTGAATATGGTAAAAGGAAGCTCATTTAGAGCAGCTATTGGTTCGAAATCTCTTATTGAAATAGAAGGACTTAAAGAATTAGCATTTCCTATTAATGATGTCCCGGGCAATTGTACAAGATTTGTATTGTTGAGTAAAGAATACATTGTAGGTAGAGCCAATATTGCAAGTTTTGCCTTCTCATTACTCTCAAATAATCCTGGTGCTTTACTGGAAGCCTTAAATTATATTGCAGAATATGGATTTAACATGAGTAAAATAGAATCTAGACCTTCAAAGAGAGAACTAGGAGAATATATTATCTATGTTGATATTGAGATAAATACTAAAACTAATATTGAAGCATTTAATAAATTAAAGAAAAAAATACAACCCTTATGTAAACATTTGATCGACTTTGGATGTTATTTTTCAGAAAAGATTAATTTAGACTAATTAACCTCTACATTTATAAACTCCAAATTCCATTAAACCCTTTTTAAAAGCCCAATCCATTAAAAGTATTGTAGGTATCTCTCTAATAGACTTTATAATCGCTCCTGGACCAAGGGATAAAATTGCATTAGGTCTTCTCATTCCTTCAAATATTGAATCAAACCAAGACGGATTTGTAAAAGAATTCCAGTTAGAGGATAAAACTTGACCTGAACTATTTTTGTTATTTATAAGAATACTACTAAAGTCATTGATACTTATAAATTTAGGATGCACCCACTGTTCAAGTAATTGTTTTAAGATGATTTTTTCAAGCATCGATGGAGGTTGCATTTGTAAATCTCTTGAATTCCAATCAGCCAATGCTAAATATCCTCCAGGTCTTAAAGTTTTTAACATTTGATCTGCAAATTTAGTTTTATTATTCATATGTGCTCCTGCCTCAACACTCCAAACACCATCAAATGTTCCCTCTTCAAATTTCAAATCCAAAGCATCCATAACTTTGAAGTTGCATTTACATCCATAAGGCGTAAGTTCTTTTGCTCTTTTTACTTGAGCTGGACTGATAGTTATACCAGTGACATTAAATCCATAATAATTCGCCAGAATTCTAGAACTTCCACCAATTCCGCAACCGACATCTAAAACCCTAGAACCTCTAGGTAATTTATCTAAACCACTCCAACTTACTAACTCATGTACAAATTGAACTTTAGCCTCTCTAAAATCAATATTTTTATTTAGAGGATAAAAACCTAGATGTATATGCTCTCCCCACAATCTTTCTAGTAATTTATCTTGAGTCCAGGAATCATATGCTTTAGCTACAGTTCTCGAAGAAATGTATTTTCTAGTATTAATTCTCCAAAGTATTAAAGAAGAAAATAATAAAGTTAAAAATATAACAAGAGAAGATATTAAAAAAATAGACATTTAGTTTTCTTTGATATCAGGAAAACTTTCTTTTAAAGCTGTTCTAGCTGCTAATTGTTTTCTAGTATGATCTAGCATTTCAAACTCTCTTTGCAAACGAGTATGTGTGTTCCTCTCCTCTAAAAGTTTTTGCTGCTCTTCAGCTACTGGCCCTCCCAAATGAGCACCAATCCAAAAAGACAGCTCCATAGGGTTCTCAGGTAACTTATCAGGAAGAACTTTCTGAGAATTAGTTAATTTACTAGTTAATTTAACTACATCATTTAAGGCCTCAGTGACTGAATCTCTTAAAAGATCTAAACTTTGAAAACTATCAACATTTTCATCAGTGATCCAACTTACCATTGCTGAACAATAAGGGGTGGAACGTACAATTTCAAGAACTTGAAATCTTTGCTGTCCCAAGGTAATTATATTGCTTCTACCATCTTCAGCCGTTTGATGTTTAATTATCTGAGCACAACAGCCAACGTTGGCCATACTCTTTTTGTTGGGATCCCATTTAATTACTCCAAACATTGAATCTGATTCAAGTACAGATTTAAGCATAATTCTGTATCTCGACTCAAAGATATGTAGTGGCAAAACTTCTTGTGGGAAAAGAACAACTTCTGGGAGAGGGAACAATGGTAATTCCCTTACTGAAAGCTCTCCCATTTAAACCTCAAATATTTAATATAGTTTAGTTAATTAAAGTTCTATTCGGGATTTCTTATAATTTAACTTCTATGTCTACACCACTAGGAAGATCTAATTTCATTAAAGCATCTATAGTTTTAGCAGAAGGACTATAAATATCAATTATTCTTCTATGAGTTCTAGTCTCAAAATGCTCTCTAGAATCTTTATCTACATGAGGCGATCTTAAAACGCAATAAATTTTTCGTTTAGTTGGTAATGGAATAGGTCCGATAGCTGAAGCAGCGGTTGTATCTGCCGTTTGAATTATTTTGTCACAAGATAAATCAAGCATTCTTCTATCGAATGCTTTTAATCTAATACGTATTTTTTGTTGAGTAAGTGAAGCTGTCATAAGTTTAAATTAATCTCTTTATAAAAGGGTTACTGATTATCAATAACCCATATCGCTGTATTTGACTATTTTAGATTATCAGGGGGTTACTTCATAAAATTAAAGAAAATTATTGAATAATTTTAGAGACAACACCAGCTCCAATAGTACGACCACCTTCGCGAATAGCAAAGCGCATACCTTGTTCAATCGCAACTGGACAAATTAATTCTCCAGTCATTTTTATCCTGTCACCTGGCATTACCATCTCAACATTAGCTCCATCATCAGATGTGAATGCAGTGATTTGTCCAGTTACATCGGTTGTTCTTATATAAAATTGTGGTCGGTAACCAGCAAAGAAAGGTGTATGTCTTCCACCCTCTTCTTTCTTAAGCACATAAACTTCTCCTTCAAATTTTGTATGAGGAGTAATCGAACCTTTTTTAACAAGAACCATACCTCTTTCGATATCTTCTTTCTGAACTCCACGTAAAAGTAGTCCAACATTGTCTCCAGCCATACCTTCATCAAGAAGTTTACGGAACATTTCAACTCCCGTGACAGTAGTCAATCTTGTATCTCTTATTCCAACTATTTCAACTTCTTCCCCAACTTTGACTTTTCCTCTCTCTATTCTTCCAGTGGCAACTGTTCCTCTACCTGTGATAGAAAATACATCTTCAATTGCCATCAAGAATGGCTTGTCTATTTCTCTTTCAGGTTCGGGAATACTAGCATCAACAGCAGTCATTAATTCTTCGATTTTAGATTCCCAAGTAGAATCTCCTTCTAAAGCTTTTAGACCTGAAACTTGAACGATGGGTATATCATCTCCCGGGAAATCATAACTATCAAGAAGTTCTCTAATTTCCATTTCAACAAGTTCAATGATTTCTTCATCATCTACCATGTCACATTTATTTAAAGCAACAACCAAAGCAGGAACTCCAACTTGTTTTGCTAGAAGAATATGCTCTTTTGTTTGAGCCATAGGACCGTCTGTTGCCGCACAAACTAAAATTGCACCGTCCATTTGAGCAGCTCCAGTGATCATATTTTTCACATAATCAGCGTGACCTGGACAGTCAACGTGAGCATAATGTCTATCGGCTGTTTCGTATTCAACGTGTGCAGTATTAATTGTAATACCACGCTCTCTTTCTTCTGGAGCACCATCGATGTCTCCATAGTCTTGAGCTTGTGCTTGACCTTTTTTAGCTAAAACATTAGTTATAGCAGCAGTCAGGGTTGTTTTCCCATGATCAACATGGCCAATAGTACCTATGTTGACATGTGGTTTGTTCCTTTCGAACTTCTCGCGAGCCATTTGAATTAAAGAATCGGGGGTTAAAGAGTGTTTAGTTTAGAGATCAGGAGTTGCCCTGATTCTTGGAAATGATAGCTTCAGCAACGTTACGAGGAACTTCCTCATAATTTGCGAACTCCATTGAGAATATACCCCGACCTTGAGTCATTGATCGGAGTTGAGTGGCATAACCGAACATTTCGGCTAAAGGCACTTTGGCCTGTACTTTAGACAATCCATCATCGACAGATTGTCCTTCGACTTGACCTCTCCTTGAGGAGAGATCACCAATTACAGATCCAAGAAAATCATCAGGGCTTTCGACCTCGACTTTCATCATAGGCTCTAAGAGGACAGGATTGCATTTTTTAACCCCATCTTTAAAAGCCATTGAACCTGCAATTTTGAAGGCCATTTCAGATGAGTCTACATCGTGGAACGAACCATCGACTAGTGTTACTTTTACATCAATCAGCGGATAACCGGCAAGAACCCCTGATTCACAGGTTTCTTTCATTCCATTTGAGGCTGGCCCAATATATTCTTTTGGCACAGTTCCACCCACGATTTTGTTAACAAATTCAAACCCTTTACCAACTTCGGCAGGTTCCATCTCAATAACTACGTGTCCATATTGTCCTTTACCTCCTGTTTGTCTTGCATATTTACCTTCACCCTTGGAACTTGATCTAATTGTTTCTCTATAAGAAACTTGAGGGGCGCCTATATTTGCCTCAACTTTAAACTCTCTCAACATTCTGTCTACAAGAATTTCAAGATGTAGTTCCCCCATCCCGGCTATGACAGTCTGATTAGTCTCCTGATCTGTACTTACCCTGAAGGTTGGATCTTCTTCAGACAAGGCTTGTAAGGCCTTAGAAAGTTTCTCCATATCTCCTTTAGTTTTTGGTTCTACAGCAACTGAGATAACAGGTTCGGGTATAAATAAAGTTTCTAGAACTATTGGGTCATCGGTATTACATAAGGTGTCACCTGTTGTCGTATTCTTCAATCCCAGCACCGCTCCCAAATCTCCTGCTCTTAATTCATCAACTTCTTCCCTTTCATCGGCTTTTAAGATAACTAACCTTGAAATTCTCTCTTTAGCATCCTTAGTTGAATTCATAACATAACTGCCTTTAGAAAGCACTCCAGAATACATTCTTACAAAAGTTAGTTTTCCATAAGGATCAGACATGACTTTGAAAGCCAGTGCACTGAAAGGAGCATTATCATCCGAAGGTCTAACATCTTCCTTACCATTTGGTAAAACACCTTGAATTGGTTTTACATCAATTGGAGCTGGTAAATAATCAACTACTGCATCAAGAACTAGTTGAACCCCTTTATTTTTAAAGGCTGATCCGCATAAAACAGGAACTAAACCATGTTTGAGAACTCCTTCTCTAATCCCTTTTTTTAATTCATCTTCAGTTAATTCTCCCTTATCTAAAAATATTTCAATTAATTCTTCATCATTTTCTGCGACACTTTCCATTAATTTACTTCTCCATTCCAATGCCTCGTCTTTCATCTCATCTGGTATTGGAGCTTCTTCAATATCAGTTCCTAAATCATTTTTATATAAATAGGCCTTGTTACTAACTAAATCAATAATTCCTGAAAGATCACCTTCAGCTCCTATTGGAAGCTGAATAGGAAAAGCATTTGCTTTAAGACGATCTTTAATTTGTTGATTAACTTTGAGGAAGTCTGCACCTGTTCTATCCATCTTATTGACAAAAACCATCCTTGGAACAGAGTATCTATCAGCTTGTCTCCAAACAGTCTCTGATTGTGGCTGAACACCTCCTACCGCACAAAACACAGCTATAACACCATCTAAAACTCTCATTGATCTTTCAACTTCAATTGTAAAGTCAACGTGTCCTGGCGTATCAATAATATTAATTCTATGATCTTGCCAACTTGTAGAAATAGCAGCAGCTGTAATAGTAATTCCTCTCTCTCTTTCTTGGGCCATCCAATCTGTTACTGCAGCACCATCATGTACCTCTCCGATTTTGTGAACAACCCCTGAATAAAAAAGTATTCTTTCAGTAGTCGTTGTTTTACCAGCATCAATATGAGCGGCTATACCTATATTCCGTACTCGTTCAAGGGGAAAGTCGCGTGCCAATGTTAAAACTCCAAATAGAATGAATTGCTAAATAGCAACAGTTTATTTAATCGAAATAAACTTTTGTTCAATAATAAACTAAATAAGGACCATTTTGGGTCGAAATTAGTATCTGTAGTGAGCAAAAGCTTTATTAGCTTCTGCCATTTTATGAGTATCCTCTCTCTTCTTAACTGCGCTGCCAGTTTCATTAGCTGCATCCATTAATTCACCTGCTAACTTTTGCGACATACTCTTTCCATTTCTTCCTCTTGAAAAAGTAACAAGCCATCTTAGTGCCATAGCAGTTCCTCTCTCTTGACGAACTTCCATAGGAACTTGATAAGTAGCACCTCCAACTCTTCTAGCTCTCACCTCTACTAAAGGGGTTGCATTTTTTACAGCTGTTTCAAATAGCTCCACAGCATTTCCACCTGTTCTATCACTGATTAGAGAGAAAGCATCTGATAATATTTTTTGTGCAGTAGATTTTTTACCATGTTTCATCAATCTAGAAATCATCATTGAGGCAAGACGACTATTAAATTGAGGGTCTGGTAAAACTGGTCTTTTTACTGCTGCATTTCGACGTGACATTTTAGAAAAGAATTGATGTTAAAAAATTAATCATTTTTAGGAGCTTTTGCACCATATTTAGACCTGGATTGACGTCTATCTTTGACTCCTGCAGTATCTAAAGTTCCTCTTATTATATGGTATCTTACCCCAGGCAGGTCTTTAACTCTTCCTCCCCTGAGCAGGACTACAGAGTGCTCCTGTAAATTATGTCCGATTCCAGGAATATATGCGGTAACTTCAAAACCTGAAGTTAATCTAACTCTGGCAACTTTTCTTAACGCGGAATTAGGTTTCTTTGGAGTAGATGTATAAACCCTTGTACAAACTCCTCTTCTCTCTGGACAAGATTTAAGTGCAGGAGATTTTGTTTTTCTTGTCAGACGTTTTCTTTCTGATCCAATTAATTGAGAAATGGTCGGCATCTATATTAATAGATAAAAATACATATCAAAACATCATAACCTTTTACGAGTCATATCTAAAGCATTTTTGATTTTTTTTATTTATAAATAAAATTTTAATTTGTTTAGTAATTCTTCATTATTTTTGCTTTGTATTTTGAAATTCATTTTTATAATAGAAATAAATAAATTTTCTTATATAGTTAAATAATCTATGCGAGGGAGTATCAAAAGAAGCAACGAGCCATATCAAGATAGTTATTCTCCAAAAGGAATCATTGGAGAGAAAGATGCTTGTGGTGTGGGCTTCATTGCAAATATTGATGGCAAAGAAAGTAATTGGATATTAGAGCAATCTTTAAAAGGGCTTAATTGTATGGAGCACAGAGGAGGATGCGGAGGGGATAATGATTCAGGTGATGGAGCAGGTATCTTATGTTCAATTCCATGGAGGTTTTTAGATTCAGATATGAATTTGGAATCTAAACCTAATCAAATGAGAGGTTTAGGTATGATTTTCATGCCGAATAATGACTCAAAAATTAAAGAATCAAAACTAATATGTGATGAAGAAGCCAAAAGATTAAATTTCAAAAAAACATTTTGGAGAAACGTACCAGTTAAAAATAAAATATTAGGTAGATTAGCAAAACAAAATGCACCATTTATAAGTCAATGGGTCGTTTGTATAGAAAAAGATGGTATTAGAGATATTGAGACTCTCTTATTTCAGCTAAGAAAAAGAATTGAAAAAAGGATCAGAGAAAATACAAAAAATGCCGTTGGCGATTGTGAATTTTATTTCGCATCGCTTAGCTCCAAAACAGTGGTATACAAAGGCATGGTCAGATCTGAAATACTTTCAAAATTCTATGAAGACCTACAAAAAAAAGAATTTAAAGTTTCATTTTCTGTTTACCATCGAAGATTCAGCACAAATACTCTACCAAAATGGCCCCTAGCTCAACCCATGAGATATCTAGGCCATAATGGAGAAATCAATACACTTTTAGGAAATATTAATTGGGCCAAAGCCTCAGAAAATCATATCGATGAATATTGGGGGGAATTATCTAAAGATATTAAACCAATTGTAGATATAAACAAAAGTGATTCATCAAATCTAGATGCAACACTTGAAATTAATATTCGTTCAGGCCAATTAATAACTGATTCTTTATTGAAACTCGTTCCAGAGGCATTCAGAGATCAACCAGAACTAGAAGGGAAAGATGATATAAAAGCATTTTATGAGTATTCTGCTAGCCTCCAGGAAGCTTGGGATGGCCCTGCTCTTCTAGTATTTACAGATGGTGATTTTATTGGTGCAACCCTTGATAGGAATGGTTTAAGACCCGCTAGATATTCAATTACAAATGATGGATTTGTGATAATGGGATCAGAGACAGGGGTAGTAGATATTGAGGATAATAAAGTAATAGAGAAGGGTAGATTAGGTCCAGGCCAAATGCTTGCAGTAGATTTTACCAAAAATAAAATATTAAGAAATTGGGAAGTTAAATCAGAAGCTGCAAGAAGAAAAAACTATCAAAATTTACTTCAAAAAAGAATTGTAAAACTAAAAAAGGAAGATTGGTTTGAAACATGTGAATTAAAAGATCTTGAGTTACTCCAACAACAAACTGTTTATGGTTTTTCTGCCGAAGATAATGATCTCATTCTTGATTCGATGGCTTCTGTCTCAAAAGAACCTACTTTTTGTATGGGCGATGACATCCCCTTAGCGGTGCTTTCTTCAAAACCCCATATATTATACGACTATTTTAAGCAAAGATTCGCACAAGTTACTAATCCTCCCATAGATCCTTTAAGAGAGAAGTTAGTAATGAGTTTAGAAATGCATCTTGGAGAAAGATGTTCCCCATTTGAGACGAAAAATATTAAGCCTTTTATTCATTTAAAAAGCCCAATTATTAATGAAGAAGAATTAATTTCTATTAAGGAATCAAAAATTAAATCCCAAACTATTTCAAGCTTATTTGATATCGAAGAAGGTCAGAAAGGGTTTGAACATAAATTAAAAGATATTTGCAAACAAAGTGAAATAGCAATAAATGAAGGTTGTTCCTTAATTATCATTTCTGACAAAGGAGTAACTTCAAAAAAAAGTTTCATCCCACCTTTACTTGCTGTTGGAGCAATTCATCATTATCTTTTAAAAAAAGAAATCAGATTAAAAGCCTCTCTCATTTTAGAAACTGGGCAATGTTGGAGTACTCATCATTTAGCATGTTTAATTGGTTATGGAGTTAGTGCTGTTTGTCCTTGGTTAATATTCGAATCTGGGAGACATTGGTTAAAACATCCAAAGACTCAAAAACTTATAGAAGGTAAAAAAATTAATCCTTTATCAATACAGGAAGTTCAAAAGAATATAAAAAAAGCATTAGAAGATGGTCTAAGAAAAATACTTTCAAAAATAGGAATTTCTCTTCTCTCTAGCTATCATGGAGCTCAAATTTTTGAGGCAGTAGGACTTGGTTCTGATTTGATTAAAATTGCTTTCAATGGAACAACTAGTCGAATTGCAGGGATCACATTAAAAGAGCTTTCAAATGAGTCATTTTCAATACATACGAAAGCTTATCCAGAAATCGATATAAAGAAACTTGAATTCTTAGGATTCGTTCAATTCAGAAATTATGGAGAGTACCACTCAAATAACCCCGCCATGTCAAAAGTTCTTCACACAGCTTTGAAGGAGGGGCCAGGTTATGATCATTTCAATACGTATCAAGAACTTGTTCGTAATAGACCAATAACTTCTTTAAGAGATTTACTAACAATAAATTCTACGAGAAATAGCATTCCTATAGATCAAGTAGAAAGTGTTGAATCTATATGTAAAAGATTCTGTACAGGAGGTATGAGTTTAGGAGCATTATCCAGAGAAGCTCATGAGGTATTAGCAGTTGCAATGAATAGAATAGGAGGGAAAAGTAATAGTGGAGAAGGAGGTGAGGATCCCGCTCGTTTTAACGTATTAAATGACATTGATAAAAATACTCAATCTGCGACATTACCATTCATCAAAGGTCTTGAAAACGGAGATACAGCATGCTCTGCTATTAAACAAATAGCTTCTGGGAGATTCGGAGTCACTCCTGAATATCTGAGAAGTGGTAAACAATTAGAAATTAAGATGGCGCAAGGAGCAAAACCTGGAGAAGGGGGACAGCTTCCTGGGCCAAAAGTTGATTCTTACATTGCAAAGCTTAGAAATAGTAAACCAGGTGTAGCTTTAATATCTCCACCACCTCATCATGATATTTATTCAATTGAAGATTTAGCTCAACTTATTCATGATCTTCATCAAATACATCCTAAAGCAAAAGTAAGTGTAAAATTAGTATCTGAGATTGGAATCGGAACTATTGCAGCTGGAGTAAGTAAAGCAAATGCTGATGTAATACAAATTTCTGGACATGATGGGGGTACAGGAGCCTCTCCTTTAAGTTCTATCAAACATGCTGGATTGCCATGGGAACTTGGGGTGGCAGAAGTTCATAAATCACTTTTAGAAAATAATTTAAGAGATAGAGTACTTTTAAGAACTGATGGGGGCCTTAAAACAGGGTGGGACGTAGTTATTGCAGCGCTTTTAGGTGCTGAAGAATATGGATTTGGATCAGTAGCAATGATTGCCGAAGGATGCATAATGGCTCGTGTTTGCCACAAAAATACCTGTCCTGTAGGGGTTGCTACTCAAAAAGAGGAATTAAGAAAAAGATTCAAAGGTCTCCCAGATAATGTCGTGAACTTTTTTTTATATATTGCTGAGGAGATAAGACAAATCATGAGTAGTATTGGGGTCTCTAGAATGGAGGAATTAATTGGCAATAAAGAATTTCTTACTACAAGAGATATCAGTCTTCCTAAAACTGGAAATATAGACCTTACTTCTCTAGTTAATAATAATCCTATATTCAAAGATAGGTCTTGGATAAATCATTCAAAAGATGCTCATGATAATGGACATGTATTGGAAGATAAATTTTTAATGGATACTCTTTTTATTGAAGCAGTCAAAAATCATAAAAAATTCACAAAAGATATTAAAATCAAAAATACAGATAGAAGCGTTTGTGCAAAAATTTCGGGAGAAATCGCTGAGTTTTTTGGAAATAATGGTTTCAAAGGTGAACTTAATCTTAATTTTAATGGGCATGCGGGACAGAGCTTCGGCGCGTTTCTTTTAAAAGGAATGAATATCCAATTAATTGGTGAAGCAAATGATTATGTTTGCAAAGGAATGAATGGAGGTGTACTTACTATTATTCCTCCAAGAATAGATGAAAAGTCTTCAGAGCAAGTAATCCTAGGTAATACCTGTCTTTATGGAGCAACAGGGGGTAAATTATTTGCTCTAGGTAAATCCGGAGAGAGATTTGCTGTTAGAAATAGTGGTGCAACTGCAGTCACAGAGGGTTCGGGCGACCATTGCTGTGAATATATGACTGGTGGAAAAATAGTTATTTTAGGCCCAACAGGGAGAAATATAGGAGCGGGGATGACAGGTGGAATAGCTTATATACTTGACGAAAATGATGATTTAGAAAATAAAGTTAATAAAGAAATAGTTAGCATTCATAAAATTACTAACCTTAAGCAGGAAGAAATTTTGTTAGAAATTTTAAATGAATATTATGAAAAAACAAAAAGTTTAAAAGCATCTAAAATAATTAAAGATTGGTCTAATAGCAAGGAAATTTTTAAAATAGTTGTGCCTCCTAGTGAAGAAGAAATGCTAAGTATAAAGAATCAATAAATGCCAATTTTTATTAAGACTGAACTAATAAAAAAAGAATATCTAATCCAAAATGATTTTAGAAATAAAATAATCAACGAACATATTAATTGGATAAAAAAATTAATTAAAAAAGGTATTGATATTAAGAGTGGATTTTTAGTTGATGAATTTAAAAAACCAGGTGCTGGAGGATTACTAATTATCGAAATGAATACTTATAAAGATGCTCTAGAAATTATAAAAAATGATCCGATGATAAAAAATAATATAGTTGAATGGAAATTAAATGAATGGATTGATATCAATTAATAAATAATTAAATTATCTTGGATATTTTTTCATAAGTTTTTGAATCTCTTCCGCATGATAACTACTACGCGTTAAAGGAGAACTAACAACTTGCATAAAACCTAATTCATTTTCTCCAAATAATTTAAAATAATTAAATTTCGAAGGGCTAACAAATCTTTTAACCGGAAGATGTTTTGGCCCTGGAGATAAGTATTGACCAATAGTAACTATATCTACATCATGACTTCTTAGATCTTTTAGAAGATTTAAGACTTCATCATCCTTTTCTCCTAATCCCAACATAAAGCCAGATTTTGTATAAACACTTGGAAAATATTCTCTTGTTCTTTTAAGTAATTCTAGAGTTCTTTGATAGTTTCCTTGAGGCCTTACTTTTTTATACAAAGTTGGGACAGTTTCAATATTATGATTTAAAACATTTGGTTTAGAATCTAAAACCTCTTCAAGTGCTGACCAATTACCACATAAATCTGGAATTAATAATTCAATAGTGGTTTCAGGAGATTTAATTTTAACTTCAGAAACACATTTAAAGAACTGAGAAGCTCCACCATCTTCTAGATCATCTCTGTTAACTGATGTAATTACAACATGTTTAAGTTTCATTCTATAAACTGCCTCTGCCAAACGATCAGGTTCTGTTGGGTCTAAATCTCTCTTGGATCTATCAAAATTAATATCGCAATATGGACACGCCCTTGTACAGCCAGGACCCATTATTAAAAAGGTTGCCGTGCCGCTAGCAAAACATTCTCCAATATTAGGACAACTCGCTTCTTGACAGACAGTGTTTAATTTTAAATCACTCAACAAATTTGCAGTATTACCTATTCTCTCAACTTGAGGTGCTTTTACTCTTAACCATTCAGGTTTCGCAACTGCATTACTTAAAATATTAGTCAAATTAATTTATTCAAATCAATTAATTCTAATTTTAATCAAAAAAATGAAACTATACTATTTTTGTTTAATTTAATAAAAAAACTATATTTTTATTCAAATCTGGAAAAATTTACATATTACTTATAGAAGAATATTTTTGAATTTTTAATAACATTTTTCTAAAACAAACTAAATCGAAATCCGAAGACATGTTCTAATAACATAATAAGAACAATAATAAAAATGTTATTTTTACTATAGTTTTTAGAACATTTGCTAGAAAATTATTTAGTATAAATATAACTAAAATGTGGATTATTATGTTCTATTAAGTGTTTTTTTCATTAGTATTTGATACAGTTAAAAATATATGTATTAAAACATTGACTTTTAAATTTAAAAGAAAACGTTTTCTTTTATCTGAAAAAAATAAAAAGAATAAATCTATTGGATATGCAAGAGCTATAGATAGTGAATTTGATTATTTAAAAGAACAAATTAATTGCCTAAAAAATGAGGGTTGCAGCTTAATATTTTCTGAAATCGTAAGTTTAGATGAAGAAATAAAACCTGAACTTAAAAAAGCTCTAAATTATTTATCAAAAGGAGATGAATTAGTCGTAACAAAACTAGATCGGGCATTTGCTAATAGGAATGAATGTATAAAAACAATTCGTAAACTCTTGAATAATGATGTTAGGTTGAGAACTTTATCTGGTTTTTTATCCCTCAAACATTCATCAGAGATATCTTTGTCTGTCTTTAATATTTTATATGAGTTGGATAATTTAGATAATGAGTGTTTGGGAGAAAGGAAAAAAGAACTTATTTCGCAAAGAAGATTAAATGGAAATAATTTAGGTGGCAGACCGAAAATTAGTCCTTTAAAAGAATCATTAGTGATGAGGTTACGTAATGAGGGTTGCTCATATCGATCAATCAGAACTCAAACTGGAATTGCTTTATCAACAATTAGAAGAATAATCTTAGATGGAGAAGATAACTGATATGAATAAAAAAGAACTTGAAAACCTGATTAAAGAAAACCTTAAAGATACTGCATTACGAATTCATGAATTAGATAATAGAGATAGAAATAGTTTAATAGCTGAGTATAAAGAATGGATTCTGAATGACTTTGATTTTGCTGAGGTTATGATGTTACCTTACGAAGCCTATACAAATAAATTAGATAGAGATTTCTTAGATGATTTAAATTAATATCAAACAAAATTATTATTATATTTGTAAACAGCCTTTGCTATTTCGGGAAATAAGGTCTCATCTTTGAAGTATTTTTCTCCATTACCAAAAACAACTAATAAAGTCTGTACTGAGTCGTTATTAACCCACCAAGCAGCATCATGTCTAGCTTGAGACATAAGACCTGCTTTACTCCAGAAATTAATATTCTCAGGTAATCCCTCTCCTAAAAAACCATCTACTTGATTAAGAGGATCATTATTAAGAACATTCTTATTTAAATTTCTTTTTAAAAAACTTTTTAAATTCAAATTATCTTTTTGATAATCAATCCTTATCATTATCTCCTCCAAAATCCTTGCAGTAGCATCAGTTGTCATCATATTTCTATTGCTGTTATGATTTCCATAAAATTCTTTTTCTCGACCAAATGGTCCATCATCCCAAGTTTTTTGGCAGCAATTTATTTCATTTAATTCATTCCAATTAAGCTCTTTTAACCAATCATTGATTATTGATCTTTGATATTTCCAATTCTCCCAAGAATCACCTTCTATACATGGACCGCTTGTAGTCCCAGTGATAATATCAATTAAAAAGCTTGTGGCATCATTACTTGAGTAAAAGAGCATTTTATTGACTGCATCACTTATTTCTTGGGTTAATAATATTTTTTTTGTATCAATCCATGAGTATGCAGCAAGGCCATAAATTAGCTTTACAATGCTTGCAGGATAAATGAGTTTTCTATTATTGATTCCAAATCCACAGCCTTTATTTATATGATTGCTTTCACTTTTATAATTGATCCAAGTTATTGCGATATCATTCCTTAAATTTTCTATATTGTTGGAGCAAACTCTGACTAAAATATCATTTAAGGCTAAACCCATTTCTTCTTGTAAATAATAAAAAGACATTTTATGAAAGAATATATAGACTCTTTCTCACTATTTAAGCAAACAAATTTTTCAAACACTATTTGGTGGAAAGTAAAAATTAATATTTCTGGATATCAAAATGAAACTGAAAATAATTTAGTGACGGAAATAGTCAAAAATAGAATTTTTAGACTTGTTTATCCAAGTCTTTATCAGAGTAAAAATAAATTGTCCAGGATATTAGTTCAATTTTATGAAGATGGTTATATCTGCTGGATTGATTTAAATAAATTATTAATTGAGAGATTTGATGTTCAAAATAGTTGCATAAAATCTGAACAAAAGTTAATACATGCCAAGATTCCCTTAATTCTTAATTGGATCAAAGATCGATCTAAAGAAAAAAATATATATCTTTGGGGTGGTACATTAGGTCCTAACTTTGACTGTTCTGGCTTAATTCAAACCGCTTTTTTAAATCATGAAATTTTTATACCTAGAGATTCTTATCAAATAAAAAGTTTTTGTAAGCATCTTTTCAATTTCAAAGAAAAAAATAAATCACTTAAAAAAGGAGATATTTTATTCTTTGGAAACAAAAACAAATGTGATCATGTTGGTATTTATAAAGGAAATGGACTTTATTACCATAGTTCGGGTATAGATTACGGAAGAAATGGTATAGGAATAGATACTTTAAAAGACACTAACGATAAAATTTCTCTACATTATCAATCAAAACTTATTTCTGCAGGAAGAATAATAAGATCATACAGATGGAATAAATCTATCAGGTAATATTTTTAAAAAACTGACTATCGAGAAAATGCTCTAGTTAAATTATGAAATCAACCATTAGTCCAAATATTTTTAATAATTGGCATTATGGTATCCAAGTGAAGAGTCCCAACAAGAAGCCATGCAAATACAGCTCCACCGCAACCACCTAACCAAAATCCACTTGTAAAATCAGCCCAGCCTGTTCTAGTAAACAAGTCTGCAGGAGGGTTGTATACGGTAGCGTCTGGAGGCTGAACATTAGGTGCCTTTCCTGGCGCATTATAAAGAACTAAAAGTGCAGTCATTATGTGAACCGCTCCAATAGCTGCTAAAAGTCCTGCAGTTATTGCGAACTCAGAATTTCTTAGTGGGCCTGTCATTGTAAATGGTCCATATAGCAGATAACCAAATGCTGCCCCTGTCTCTAAACCTCTAAAGTTTGGAGAAATTCCTTCCCTATAAAAAGGTAAGTTGTTAATAAAAGCTTTTGTAAAATAACCACTATTGACTGGAGTAGCTAAATTTCCAACACATGGATCAGAAACTGTTTTAACCGCCCATTGGTTTGCTACACCAATGTCATCAGGCTGGACAGAATTATCTATATATTTATCATCAAATTTAATAGAATTTGTTGATTCTGAGAATGATTTTTGAAAGTCGCTCATTTTTTTTGATAGTTATTTTTGAGTTAATTTATTCAGTTGCAGTAATTAATCTTCCTATCAGTACGATAAATACTGCAGGCATAGCTATCCCAATTAATGGAACAAAGATCGGGGGAAGAAGACTTGCTAAATCAGATGGCATAATTCTTTAAACATCTTTATACACTTTAATATTTATCGGAGAAATAGTGTTAATTTTATTACTTGATGATATAAAAATTATTAACTTTTTATATGCTTAATTTTTTCACAATAGTTTTCATTATCTTAATACTTTTTTTTATAGTAATATTCAAGAGGAAATATATATCTAATGCATTTAATAAAAAGAAGTTACATCTTATAAAAGAAATAAATAATAAAAATCATATAATTATTGATTCAATAACAAAAAATAATCATTATCAAAATAGTTCTAATAAGTACTCAGAATTTTACAAAAGAACTCTTAGAGAAAAAATGTTAAAACTTTTTAAAGGGAGTAAAGCAGATAAATTACAAGCTTGTAAGATTACAGAAGAGTTAGCAGATAAATCTACATTACCAATTCTCAGAAAAGGTTTAAAAGATATGAATCTACAGATAGTTGAACGTTCAGCTGATCTTATTAGAAAGTTTAAGTAGAAATTTAGTCATTAGAAGTATTTTGAATTTTCCTAACTCTGTAAATTGGCCTATTTTGACTCTCGTGATAGGTT
>QBZO01000005.1 GCA_003282225.1 Prochlorococcus sp. AG-335-I21 | reverse complement strand
TTAGGTATGAACGGAAAAGAGACGTTAAATATTAAAAGTCTCTGCAATACTTTAAAAATTCCCGTTGTTGCTGGAAACTGTGTAACTTATGAAGTTGCAGATCTACTTATGAAAGCAGGAGTATCAGCCCTTATGGTGGGAATTGGTCCTGGTGCTGCATGTACTTCAAGAGGGGTTTTAGGCATCGGAATCCCTCAGGCAACAGCAATATCTGATTGCAGTTCAGCAAGAGATGATTATTTTAAAGAAACTAGTCGTTATGTTCCAATAATTGCTGATGGAGGAATTATTACTGGTGGAGATATTTGTAAATGTCTTGCTTGTGGTGCTGATGCTGTAATGATTGGTTCCCCTATAGCCAAATCGTCAAATGCCCCAGGTAATGGATTTCATTGGGGAATGGCTACTCCCAGTCCAATTTTACCAAGAGGTACAAGAATTGAGGTAGGTTCTACAGGTTCTTTAGAAAGAATTATAAAAGGACCTGCATTACTTGATGATGGAACACATAATTTACTTGGAGCTATACGAACATCCATGAGTACTCTTGGAGCTAAAAATATTAAAGAAATGCAAAAAGTAGAAATTGTTATTGCACCATCTCTCTTGACAGAGGGCAAGGTTTATCAAAAAGCCCAACAACTTGGAATGGGTAAATAACCTAAAATCTAATCTCTATATGCAAAAAATTTCTATTTAAGAGTTATTATTAAAGAATGGGGGAAACCCCATACTCCTCACACACCAAATCGCCCGATTTATCGGGCTTTCTTAAGTTTGTTTTGTTACTTATATGTTTTTATCTGTAATGAAATCATCACTTAAAAGAATAGCTTGCTAAATTTTCTTAAAGGAATATCTAAATTATGTCATCAGCCGCCGCCGTAACTGATTCTTCATTCGACAAAGAAGTTTTGCAAAGTGATCTGCCAGTCTTAGTTGATTTCTGGGCTCCATGGTGCGGACCTTGCAGGATGGTCGCACCAGTTGTCGAGGAGATTTCGAAAGACTTTGAAGGTAAAATTAAAGTATTTAAATTAAATACAGATGAGAATCCAAATGTTGCAAGTCAATATGGAATCAGAAGTATCCCGACCTTAATGATCTTTAAAGGTGGTCAAAAAGTTGATACTGTTGTTGGAGCAGTACCAAAAGCGACTCTTTCAAGCACCTTATCTAAACACTTATAAAATAAGGTATTGTATAAAATAGGACTCATAGATTATGGGATGGGTAATATTCATTCAGTAACAAAAGCCTTAGAAAGTCTTGAACAAGAGATAATTTTAATTACAAATAAAGATCAAACAAAAGACTGTAAAGCTCTTATCCTTCCAGGGGTTGGCTCATTTGACCCTGCAATTAAAAATCTCAAAAATAGAGATTTAATAAGTGATATTAAAACTTGGATTAAAAGCGGTAAATCATTTTTAGGTATTTGTCTAGGATTGCAACTACTTTTTGAATCAAGTGAGGAAGGATCTACTAATGGACTTGGAATAGTAAAAGGCCAAATAAAAAAAATCCCTGAATTATCCGATCAAAGAACCCCTCATGTTGGATGGTGCGAACTTATCCCAACAAGTACTAATAGTTTATTAAGAGAAGACGAATTAAATAATTGGGTATACTTTGTTCATTCTTATCATGCAGTGCCCTCAAATGCTAATTTAATAACTGCAAATGTTCGCTATGGTTCTGAAAAATTAACAGCAATGATAGAACGAGATAATTTACTGGCTTGCCAGTTTCATCCTGAAAAATCAGGGAAAACCGGAGAAAAACTTTTACGTCGGTGGGTTAAAAGTGTTCAATAATTTGATTTGTGATATATGAAAACAAATTTGAGGTTAATTGGAGGACGAAGGCTTGAAAGCTCAAGAAATATTGATACTAGGCCAACAACCTTAATGGTTAGAGAAGCAATTTTTAATATTTTGAAAAATACTGTAGAAAATTCTAATTGGTTAGATTTATTTAGTGGAACAGGTGCTGTGTCATGTGAAGCCTATAATCATGGAGCAAAAAAAATTGTTGCAATTGAAAAAAATAAAAACAATTCAAAAATATGTTTAAAAAATCTTCACTCATTGCAAAATATAGATAATCGAAAAAAAGATATTGAAGTTATTTGCAAAGATGTATTAATTTGGACCAAGCCAAATACTGAGAGGAATATCTCCTCTTCAAATGATTTTGATAAAATAAAATTTGACTTTATCTATTTAGATCCCCCATATAGAGCTGATTACCATGAATTAGTTTTAAATCAAATATTTAACTGTAATTTTATAAAGAAAGGTACTATTGTTATCTGCGAACATTCATTAGATATGGATATTAAGACGAATATTCTCTGGAAGATTTATGATGTTAGGATTTATGGTCAATCAAAATTGACTTTTTTAATCCATATCTAACATTCCTGAACCTCTCCTATATTGATTCCACGCGCTAACAAATAATCCTAGAAGAGTTATTGGAACTAATCCTAAAACTATTCCACATAAAAGAGGTTCAATCATTTTCTGGCATTTTTTTTATTTCTCATTCACAATTGTTACACAGAGACATTTTTTTGTGACAACATCTTCATCATCTGCAGCAGAAAAAACTTTGAAAACGAAAATCTGGAAACGGGTTTTTATTGTTTGTGTGATTTTATTAATTAGCTGCTCTTACTTTTATTTTAATCATGAAGAAAATAATACATATATTATTAAAACTCTTGAACTCAACGGTTCTGTTAAAGAAGGAGATACTCTCTTTAAAATGAATTGTGTTGGATGCCATGGTATTACTGCTAGTGGATTAGTTGGACCAGATCTACATTCAATAACTCTGCGTTTAAATGATTCAGAAATCATAAAACAGGTTATTGAGGGAGTTACCCCTCCTATGCCAAGTTTTGAAATTGATCCTCAAAACATGTCTAATTTATTAACGTATTTACATAGCTTGTAATAAATTTGAAGAAAAAAAGTCTTAACTTGAATGTTGTATTGGTCGAACCAAATGGACCTATAAATGTTGGAAGTATCGCAAGATTATGTTCTAATTTTGATGTTAATGAATTAAGGATTGTTTCTCCAAAATGTGATATTTTTTCCTTAGAAGCAAAAAAAATGGCTCTTAAAGGAAGTAGATATATTGATAATTGTAAAATTTTTAATAGTATTGAGCATGCAATTTTTGATTGTGATTTGGTCCTTGCTACTTGTGGAAGGATTGATTTAAGTAATGATATTGAATGTGAATCCCCTGAGGACATTTCTAAATGGATTTCATCTTTTGTTGAGATTAATAATTTAGGAATTTTATTTGGAAGAGAGGATAGAGGATTAAGTAATTATGAATTATTTTTTGCACATAAGATTCTGAATATTAAAACTTCTCAAAATTATCCTTCTTTAAATCTATCTCATGCAGTTTCAATAATATTGTATGAATTAAATAAATCTTCAACTAATAATTTAAAGAAAGATTTACAAGTTTTTGACCTTGCATCATCAAAACAAATTTTTGAATCTTTTAAAGAAATAGAAGAAATGCTTATTAGAACTGGGTATCTTTTAGAACATACAGCTAATTCAAAAATCAGTAAATTTAAAAAATTTTTATTAAAAGCGAAGACATCAAGACATGATATTAATGTTTTGAGAGGAATCGTTCACCAAATTAACTGGTTTTTAAATAATTCAAAAGGCAAGTAAATTTATAAAGTTAAATTAAAACGACGAAATTGATATATTTTAGTTAAATCTTTTTAAGATTATAGCTTTGAATATATTCTAAGCAGCAGAGTTTATGTGAAAAATTAACTCTAAAAAATTAAATTGGATTAAGAAATGAAATTGTTATAAAGTTAGCTCAAATATAGTCAAAACGTTCAATTTAATTTAGATATTTACTAATAACATTTTCTGAAGTATCATCTACTGATCGTTCGAAAATAAAGTAAACCTAAAGCTGTGTATACAACAAAGAAAAGAAGAGTTTTTCCTTTTACTGCTGTAATTGGTCAAGAAGAAATGAAATTAGCTCTTTTATTAAATGTTATAGATCCAAGAATTGGAGGAGTAATGATTATGGGTGACAGAGGAACTGGTAAATCTACTACCATAAGAGCTCTAGCAGACTTGTTGCCAGCTATAGATGTTGTTAAAGATGATCCATATAATAGTTCACTTATAGATCCTGATTTACAGAGTAAAGAAGTTTTAGAGAAAATTGTACAAGGAGAAAGTTTGGAAAAAGATATAAAACAAGTCCCAATGGTTGATTTGCCATTGGGGGCAACAGAAGACAGACTATGCGGAACTATTGATATAGAAAAGGCTTTAAGCGAAGGAATCAAGGCCTTTGAACCAGGCTTATTAGCAAAAGCTAATAGAGGCTTGTTATACGTTGACGAAGTTAATCTACTTGACGATCATTTAGTTGATGTCCTTTTAGATTCCGCCGCATCTGGATGGAACACTGTTGAGAGAGAGGGTGTTTCAGTTCGACATCCTGCAAGATTTGTTTTAATTGGCTCTGGCAATCCAGAAGAAGGAGAACTTAGACCTCAGTTATTAGATAGATTTGGTATGAGCGTTGAGGTTAAGACAGTAAGAGATGCCGAATTAAGGGTTAAAGTTGTTGATCAGCGAACTTCATTTGATGATAATCCTGATGAATTCTCAATAAGTGTTGAGAAACAGCAAGATGACCTTCAGCAAAAAGTTATTAAAGCTCAAGAGATATTAAATTCCGTTCAATTGGATGATGATCTTAGATTAAATATATCTGCTATATGTGGAGAACTTGATGTTGATGGACTGAGAGGGGATATTGTAACTAATCGATCTGCAAGGGCAATTGCTGCATTTGAGGGAAGAACTGAAGTGCAAGAAGAAGATATCGCTAGAGTAATTACGTGTTCTTTAAGACATCGATTAAGAAAAGATCCTTTAGAACAAGTTGATTCAGGAGAAAGAGTCATTCAAGCATTCTGTAAAGTCTTCGATTTAAATGAAAAAGATGACCTTTCCAAATTTCAATTATCAACACAAGAATAATAAAGTGAGGATTATTGGAATTGATCCTGGATTAGGAAGAGTTGGATATGGAATTATTGAGATTAAAAATGATAAGAAGATATTTCTTGATTGTGGTGTAATTGAAACCAATAAAAATAAAGAAGAAGGAGATAGACTTTATGAGATTTTTATCGATCTCAATACATTAATTAATAAGTGGAAACCTGATATTGCTGCGGTAGAGAAGTTTTTCTTTTATAGATCTAGTACTACCATTAGCGTAGTTCAGGCTCGGGGCGTAATCATGATGGTATTTGCTGCTAAGAGCATCAAAGTTAGTGAGTACGCACCATCTCAAGTCAAGCTTACTATTGCAGGCTCTGGTAAAGCATCAAAGAAGGAAGTTATTGAAGCGGTAATGTATAACTTAAATTTGACTCATGCGCCGAAACCAGATGACTCTGCAGATGCACTAGCCATAGCTTTAACAAAATTAAATGAAGAAGGATTTAATTAAATATAAATTATGATTATCTCAGAGAGAAAGAATTTTGAGAGGAAATTCTTTAAAAATTTGAGAAATAAAACTACATCTATTGATAAGAAAAATGTTGAAATTAATGTAAAAAGATATGTTGATTCAATTTTTAGTAAAGATTTAAAAAAAAAATATATTGGAATTTACTGGCCTCTTGAAAACGAAGTTGATTTAAGAAGTCTTGGAGATCAATATTTATTAGCCTTGCCAAGATGTGAAAAATATAAGAAACTTTCATTTTGTCTCTGGGATAAGAAACAATTATCTAAAGATTCACATGGGATACTAGCTCCTGATTCTTCAAATAAATTAAGTTATGAAGAAATTAGTATGATTTTTATCCCGTGTCTATCCGTTGATAAAAACTTAATAAGATTAGGTTACGGTGGAGGATATTTTGACAAATTAAGGGAAGATAAGAATTGGAGAGCAATTCCTTGTATTGGGATCTTAACTTCTAATTGTGTAAGCCATAAATTATTGACTAGAGCTGATTGGGATATCCCTCTATCAGGTTTTATTACGGAAAAAGAAATATTAGTATAGTGTGTATTTAATTTAGCTTTTTAATGGTTGTATAAGAATGGAAAACAATAAAACTTATACTGAATTATCTAAATTAGTTGAGAAGCTAAAAAATGCAGAAGATCCAAAGAGAAAATATGAATTTATTTTATGGTTAGGTAAAAAATTGAAAGTCCCAAATAATTGTATTTTAATTCCTGAAAATAAAGTTCAAGGATGTGTTTCTGAAGTCTTTGTTAAAGCAAGTTTTCAAGAAGGTAAACTTTATTGGGAAGGCTATTCTGATGCTTTGATAACAAAAGGTTTACTTGCATTCCTAATCAATGGAATGAATGAATTAACGCCAAGAGAAGTCGTTAATATAAACAATAAATTTATAGAAGATACTGGTCTAAAAGCAAGTTTAACCCCATCAAGATCAAATGGGTTTTTAAATATTCTCTTAAAAATGCAGTCTCAGGCAAATGATTTTTTGTCGGAATAATATTATAAAATTGAAACTATAATAAAAAATAACAAATGCGAAAATGTAAAATTGGAATTATTGGTTTTGGAACTGTAGGAAAAGGTATTTATAAAATCCTAAAATCGACAAATGACCTACATCCCATTTTAAAAGATATAGAAATCGTAGGAATAGCCGTTAAAAATATCAACAAAAAAAGGGACATTGAATTAGAGAATAATCTTTTAATAAATGATCCTTATGACTTAATCAAAGATCCAAATGTTGAGGTGATTGTAGAAGTAATGGGAGGGACAGATACAGCCAAGGATATTATTTTGAAATCTCTAAAGGCTCGAAAATCAGTAGTTACAGCTAATAAAGCGGTAATTGCAAGATATGGGAGTGAAATATATACCACAGCTGCTAAGTATGGAGTCTATGTTTTAACAGAAGCGGCAGTATGTGGAGGGATTCCAATAATTGAACCTTTAAAAAGATCTCTTAAAAGTAATCAAATAAATAAAATGGTTGGGATAATAAATGGTACAACAAATTTTATACTTACAAAAATGTCAAATGAAAAAGCTGATTATAAGGCAACATTACAATTAGCTCAAAAACTTGGTTTCGCAGAATTTGATCCAACTGCTGATGTTGAAGGACACGATGCGGCTGATAAGATTTCAATTCTTTCTGAACTCGCATTTGGAGGTAAAATTAATAGAGATTCAATTAGTACAGAGGGTATAAATCAAATAGATATTAAAGATATTGAATATGCAAATAAACTAGGTTTTGAAATAAAACTTTTAGCCTTTTCGAAAAGAAATGCTACCAACATTAATGATTCTCTCTCTCTAAATGTTTGGGTAGGTCCTTCTTTAATCCCAAAATCTCATCCTTTGGCAACAGTTGATGGTGTGAATAATGCCATCCTTGTAGATGCTGAACCACTAGGGGAAATAATGTTGTACGGACCAGGTGCGGGAAGTGGGCCAACCGCTGCTTCTGTTGTGTCTGATATTTTAAATCTGCAGTCTTCATTAACCAAGGATACGAAATCTATAGATCCATTATTATCTTTTAATTTTTGGAGAGATTGTCATATCATTGATTTTAATAAAATATCAAAAAAGAATTATCTCAGAATTATTTGTTTAGATACCCCAGGAGTAATTGGTAAGATTGGAGATCTTTTTGGCAAGAATGATGTCTCAATAGAATCAATTGTCCAATTAGATGCAAGTGAGAATAAAGCAGAAATAGTTGTGATCACTCACGAAGTCTCAAATGGTAAATTTGAAAAATCAAAGAAGGAAATAAATGCTCTTTCTGAAGTTGAATTAATTGCTAGTCAATTAAGTTGTATTTAAAAAAAACATTTGCATATCTCTTTTTTCCTTGTTAAACCAAAGAAAGGAAGTTTATTTTATGTAATGAGATTTTCAAAATTAGTAGATAATAAAAATAATTATAAATTTAATCCTAATAACAGCTTTAAAAACCTCTATAAAGGAGCGTGTGTGAAAATTAAAAATAGTCAAAAGACATATCAGGTTGTAGGAATTAATCCAGAGAGTAAAGTTTGTTGGATAAGAGAGTGGCCCTTCGCTTTGGAAGTTAACAAGACATTCTCCCTGAAAATTAATCAAATTACACTACAAACCTTTTGCTCTGAATCTTTTAATTAAAATTAAATTTCTGAAGAATCAAATGTTATGCACAATAATTTTTTAATAGCTTTATTCGTTTTTTTAATTTCTTTATCACAATATTCTTGCGTTTCTAATAATAAATCCAAAAGAATTACAGTTGCGAGTTCAGGTAAAATTGAATCTTTAGATCCAGCTAGGGCAAGTACTCTAAAATCACTACAACTATTAAGTTCCCTTGGTGATACTTTATATGAATTAAATTCTGAAGGAGAGTTAATTCCTGAATTAGCATTAGGAATGCCAATTTTTTCAAAAGATAAATTACAAATAATAATTAATCTAAAAGAAAATGTTCTTTTTCATGATGGAACTTTATTTAATTCAAATGCTATAAAGTTTTCTTTTGATAGATTTAAAAGAATCGGAACAATGAATTATATCTTGGGGAATAAAATAAAATCTATAGAAACTCCAAGCGAATATAAGGTAATCATTAATCTAAATAAACCATCAAGCTCCGTTAATGGTTTACTTACATCTATAAATTTGACACCTATTTCACCTACTTATTATAAAGATTATTCGGATAAATTTTTAAATGATAAATTTGTTGGTACAGGTAAATATATATTGAAGAGATTTTCAAATGAAATTCAAATAATTGAACCAAATTTAAATTATTGGAGTGATAAACCTAATAATGAAGGTATTAGTTTTATTGGATATTCCAACTCTTCTTCTCTTTTCGGAGCTCTAAAAAGTAAACAAATTGACGTTCTTTTATCAAATTCAATCGATGATATTCAAAGAAATAATTTAAATTTATTAAGCAATAACAAAGAAATTAAAGAAGGAAAGAGTCCTGCTACAGAAATAAGTTTTATTAGTCTAAGAACAAATTCTTATCCCTTAAATAATCTTAATGTAAGGTTGGCTATAGCTAAAAGTCTTAATAGAGAATTCATTAGCGAAAAGGTTAGTTATGGATTAAGGCAACCCTCAAGATCACTTGTTCCACCAATTTTAAAAAAAAATAAGGAAGAATTATGGCCAAAATATGATCCCTTAGAAGCAAAAGTGTTACTACAAAAAGAAGGTTACTGTAACGGTAATGTTTTAGATTTTCCTCTCACTTATAGATCTAACGTACCTGCTGATAAACTTATTGCTCTTTCTTGGCAAGAACAAATAAAAAATATTTTGAATGAATGTATTAATATTAAACTCAACGGAGTAGAGTCCACAACTATTTATAAGAATCTAAATTTAGGGATATATACAGCGGTTATTCTTGATTGGACAGGTGCTTATTCTGACCCCGAGGCATATTTAACACCCCTTCTAAGTTGCAATGAAATAGATGGTAAAAACTGTAAAAAAGGAGAATCAGTTTACAGCGGAAGTTTTTGGGGATCAAATACAGTAGAAGATTTATTTCTTGATAGCGAAAACTTACACGGTGAAGAAAGATTAGCGAAATTAATTGAAATAGAGAAAATAGCTTCAGAATCAATACCTTATATTCCAATATGGATTTCATCTCAAAAAGCTTGGTCGCAAAATGAAATTTCAAAACCTATTTTTAATGGGGCAGGAATTATTTTAATGAGTGATCTCAAATTCATTAATGAGTAGAGATCTTAGTAAACTTTTAAATTATTCTTTATTAAAGATTTCTTTAATACCTTTAATGTTGTGGATTATATCTACATTAGTTTTTATTTTATTGAGAGTTGCGCCAGGAGACCCAGTTGATGCAATTTTAGGATCTGGAGCTAATGAAGCTTCAAGAGAAATTCTTAGATATAAATTAGGGTTAAATGAATCTCTTCTTAGTCAATATCTTTCTTACATTAATAATATTTTGCACTTAAATTTTGGAGAATCTTTAAGTACTCAAGAACCGGTTCTTGATATTATTCTTAAATCATTACCAGCGAGTGTAGAACTAGGTACCTTTTCAATATTCTTTGCAATCTTATTAGGATTTCCGCTTGGTTTTTTTGGTTTAAAAAATAAAGGGAAAAAAGGAGACTACATAGCTAGAGTAATAGGAATCTCTTCATATGCAATTCCACCTTTCTGGGGGGCAATTTTAGCTCAATTAATATTTTCAGTATATTTAAGCATTTTTCCGATTGGTGGGAGGTTCTCAATCATTTATAGCCCACCAAAAATTACAGGCTTTCTAGTTCTAGATAGTCTTCTAAATAATAATCTTATCTATTTAAGAGAAAGCTTATATCATCTTGCGCTTCCTTCAATAACTCTTGGGTTTCTTTTGAGCGGAATTTTTAGTAGATCTTTAAGAATAAATTTAGACAAGACACTAAAAAGTGATTATGTAAATGCAGCTTTATGCAGAGGAATTTCAAGAAGGAAAATTATCTTAAATCACTCTTTACCTAATGCACTTTTGCCTATTGTTACCATTTCAGGCTTAACAATAGCTTCTTTAGCAGGAGGAGCGCTTCTTTTTGAAGTTACTTTTTCATGGCCAGGGATAGCTTTAAGATTACATGAAGCTATTTCCCAAAGGGATTATACTGTTGTTCAAGGAATTGTAATTATCACCTCTTTACTAATAGTCTCATTAAATCTTTTTGTCGATATTTTAATCGCTATATTAGATCCTCGAATTGAATACTAATTTTTGATTATTGCTTTTAAATTCTTTTTATCTAAAAGATGAAAATCAAGATTGCTTTCTGTTTGATTTTTTATAACTTTAATGCTTTCATTATTTTTTATATTTTCTAAAAACTCTACGATAACTTTTAAAGATAAATTTTGAAAAGAGTAAGGATTTGATCCAATAAAAGATTTATTGATTTTAAAAATATCATTATTTTCGATATTTTCTGAATACTTATCATTGATTCTTATTGGTGAAAAATGACTTGATCCCTCAATAATTAAGAATCTATTTAAAGGATTATTAGCCGTAGATAAAAATACTTTGAATTGCTCACTTATTAAGGGAGTTATAAGATCATAAGTTCCTCCAATTAACAGTACTGGAATCTCAATTCCAGAATTTTTTTCATTTGGCCAGATTAAGCCGCCAAATGAACTAAATCCTATTATTCCATTTGCTTTCTTTGAATTTATTATTTCGGGTAATGGAATTTCGTTTAATTGACATTGGAGTAATTTTGATAAATTAGTTATTGCAAAATCTTTTAAAGATGAATCACATCTTTTTTCAAAGTCATCTTTAGGTAAATCACCTTCATACAAAAAAGCTATTAAAGCTCCTAATGAATGTCCCATTAAAATATAGGAATCATTTGGTAAGCCTAATTTCCCATTATTATGAGCTTTAATTACTGTATCTAAATCTTTTATACGGTATAAGAAAAAGTCGGCACTAGTTGGAATTGAATTAAAACCTTCTATAACTTCTAAAAAAGCCTCTGAATTACTTCCTTCATGGTCTATAAATACTATGGGCCAACCTCTTTTACTTAATTCAATGCCAATCCATTTGAAATTATCAATATTTCCTCCAAGTCCTGGCATAAATATAATTAGATCTTTATTTGATTTGGTTTTCTTATTTTTCCATAATTCAATTTTTAAAGCCTTACCTCTATGAGGCGAATAAATTTTCTTATTAATTTTTATAAGATCTGAATCATCTTTATGTACTTCTTTCTTAGAAAAAGAGTTATTGGTTTTTTCTAATGATTTTAATTTTAGGTTTAAACTTTGTTGCTTTGCTAATTCTTTTTTCCATGAAGAAATTATTAAAATTAAATTATCAATATCTAACGAAATTTCTTCTGAAGGTAAAGCCTTTAGGATATCCAAAGTTGAAACTTCATTTTTGACTTCCAATAAACTTTCTATTGTATTAAAAACCTTAATACCATCTTTGTCATTGGGAACCAAAATAGTATTACTTAATTCTGAAAGAATCTTTCTACCTACCCAACTTCTTAATACTTGCCTGTTTAAACTTTCTTCTTTAAAAACTGGAAATTTTAAAAATTTTGATATCTCAAAGACTTTTAAAAATCCATTTTGCTTAAACCAGTCTATTACTTCTGTAGAATCATCCTTATAATTCTCTAAGTTTAATAACTGATCTATAGTTAAAGGGATTGACATCTCTTCGAACTTGATATTTATCTTTTCAGCAGCTATTGAATCTTTTGCTGAAAAAAAACTAAAAAAACTTAAAAAAATTATAAAAATGAATTTCAATTGTGTTTATTCCGAATAAATTTCTTACAAGTAAACTTTGGTGGAGTCAATTTCCCTTTCATTTAAGGTTAATTACTAAAATAAGATTTTTTGCTTCATTTGGAGCAGGAGGCGTGATTTATTTAACATCCCTTATTTTCAATAATATTGGATTATCAGCAACAGAAATTGGTCTAGGTTTTACGATTTCAGCAATCATAGGTACTTTAACAAGAATCGTTACTGGTAACTACCTAAATAAAACAGGCAAAATTCATAGTCCTTTAGTTATCTCTTCATTCATAAGTATTGCTGCAGGATTTTGTTTAATTATTTCAAAAGATACTTACTCTTATATCTTTGGTCAAGCTTTTATCGGAGCAGCCGCGGGTATATATTGGCCTACTGCGGAATTTGTAGTCCCATATTTTTGTCAACCTTTTGATACAAGAAAAGCTTATGCCCTGGTGAGAACTTCTGAGGCTTTGGGGATATTTTTAGGAGTATTGATTGGTGGATTTATGAATAATTTTATTTATATCAAATCGATTTTTATAAATGATATATTTTGTATGCTTTCAATTATTTTTTTGATTTTAAGAAATAAAAAGTCGATAAAAACAACTTTAGAGAACTCTCAAAAAAATGCTATAGATCATTTTAAAATCTATAAAGAGAGGTGGAACAAAAATACAACCATAATAGTTTTATCTGTAATATTGATAACTACATCTCTTGCTTTAATTCAGGTGACTTTACCACTTGATCTTGTTAAGGGTGGAGTTATAAGAGATGTCTTAAATGAACAAGTTATTAGTTTTATCATTTCTTTTCAGTTGATTTTATTATTAATTTTACAATGGCCAATTGGTTCATGGATATCAAAAAAAGGAAAATTATTTGGATTGAAATTTAGCTTAATCAACTTTTCTTTCGCCTCACTTTTATTATTTATTTCTAGTTATTTAAATATTGCAGCCTTTTATTTCGTTTTTTTTGCAATCGTCTTAATAAGTTTAGGCACATCTTCCTTCCTACCAACATCTACAGATGTTGTTTTCAGTATTGCCCCTTCAAATAAAAAAGGTTATGCACTAGCACTGTTATCACAATGTTTTGCAATGGGATATTTTTTTGGACCATTTATTTCTGGAAGGGTACTAGATCTTTTTGGTTATGCATCAATTATGTGGTTAGTTATTTCATTTATTTGTTTTTTAATATTTACGATAATATTTAAGAAATCATTTTAAAAGTTTTATATAAATAATATTTATTTTTTTTCTATTTCAATTATTCTTCTTTCTCTAAGAAATAAGAAAAAAGGAGCAGAGAAAGCAAATGCTATTAAAAAAGTTCCAATATAAACAACCCACATATTTTTTATATTCAATTTTTTAGATTCATTTACTATCCAAATAAAAACTGCAGTTGCTCCAACCAATAAATCTCTAGAGATGGATTGAGCTGCTGGATTGGCATTTGCTAATGAAATAAAATTTTTAATGTCAAAACTATTTCCATATTCAATAGCAAAATTAAAATTTGCCATCATGGGAAGGATTGCCCCAAGGATTGATAGAAAAAGGTAAAGATACGATAGTTTTTGTCTATTATCTTTTAGTATGTTTAATGAATCCATATCCAAATTATATATATCCTAATAATAGTATTTATAAACTTATGATTGAAGAAGAAAATAATAAAGTTCAGGATTTTAAATTTAAAAAAGGGAATTTAAAATTTGCTGTTATTGGACATATTGAGTGGATAAATTTTATTGAAGTAGATCAATTACCTCAACCAGGTTTAATCTCTCATTCTAAAAAATCTTTAGAATATCCTGCCGGGGGAGGATCAGTAATAGCTAAAAGACTAAGGGAATTAACCAACTGCGAAGTTCATTTCTTTACAGCTTTAGGGAATGATTTTTATGGTAAACAATGTTTTAATATTCTTGAAAATATGGGTATTAAATTACATGTAGCATGGCGAGATAAACCAACAAGAAAAGGTTTCAGTGTAATTGACTCTGATGGTGAAAGATCTATTACTATTATTGGAGATAGATTGTCTCCTAATCATAATGATGATTTAGATTGGGCTACCCTTAATGATATGGATGGAGTTTTTATTACGGCAGGCGATAAAGAATTATTTAAAAAATCGAGGTTAGCTAAAACATTATGTACCACGCCCAGAGTAGGATTAAATATAATTAATGAATCAGGGATATTTTTAGATGGATTAATTGGAAGTAATCTTGATCCTGGTGAAGTTTTTTCTTTAGATGAGTTAAAACTTAACCCAAAATATGTTTTTAAAACAGAAGGAGAGAATGGTGGAATAGTATTTCCAGGAGGAAGATATAAAGCTATTAAAAATAAAAAAAATAAGATTGACTCTTATGGATGCGGAGATTCTTTCGCAGCTGGAATCCTTTATGGAATGTCCTCCAATTGGAATATAGAAGAAAGTTTAAATCTTGCTAAAATATTAGGTAGAAACTGCAGTGAACATTTTGGACCATATAAAAATAGTAATAACTATAGTTAGGTAAATCTTTTATGAGTAATTTGTTAAATAAAAAAAGAAGTTATCTTGTTGATTCAATTATGATTTTCTTCTTGTTAATCTCTTTTTTAATTTTTGAATCTCTAAAAACTTTATCTGGGATTTTTACTTATGGGATTTTTAAAAAGGAAATATTAACTACTAAAAGCAATTTAGGATTCGATTTTAAAATTAGAATTAGATGAATATATATTTAATTGTTTTTGCTCTTGTTTTATTTTTTATTTTAATAATTAATAAATTTAAAAATATAAAAAAAAATAAGAACAATAAGTTATCTAAATTTAAAAAGAAACTTCTGAGTAAAGAGTCAAATATTGAAAAAATTTTTTCAAGAGACGATGAAAAAACATTCTCAGATCCAAATATTAATATTAATATTGGACTTTATGAGAATGAAGATAATATAAATAGAAAATCTAATATTCATAGGGCAAGACTTTCAAAATTTAAGAAGTCAAAATTAAATGGCGAGACTATATTTATAGATCCAGAGAAAAAGATCTATAAATATATTAATGGGAAGAAAAAATTTATCTAATATAAAACTACTTAATTACATTCAAGACTATCTCTAGTAGAAACTCCTGTAGTTGGATTAACTCCTTCAGCAATTTTGCAAAGATTTCTCTGGTCTTCACTATCCAGAATCGCGTAAGAAAAATCTGCTCCTTCTATTTGAGCACCAGCAAAGCTACTTCCAGAAGCTATCATATTAATCAAAATTGAATTCCTTAAATCTGTTTTTTGAAAATTCACTCTATCTGCGAGAGTATCAGTTAGATCTATTCCATTGAGATTAGAACCTTTTAAGTCAGATAAAGTTAATGTTGTTCCATGAAGATCAACTTCGCTAAAGTCAGCATCTCTTGCTACTGCTCCAGCTATTGAGGATAAATGAAGATCCTCTCCATGAAAATCAAAACCAGTAATATTAGATCTTACATAACTAGGAACTTCGTCTCCCTCTCCTTTAGTCGCAACATTTGCACCTGCAAAAACAGGAGAGGTAAAAATCAAAAATGAAAAAGTTAAACATAAAAAGTATTTCAAGAAGCTGAATCGATTCATATTGAGATTTTGCAGTGCTTTTATCTTATCTCAATAAGATAATGATTTAAATTATTTTTAAAATTTGAATAAAGTTTTTAAAGTTATTTAACACTATAAATTTTAAATTTAGGTTGTAAATTTGTAATGCAATCGTGGAGTCTTTTATTATCTTTACTATTGGTAACTTTGAATTCAGATTCAACACTTCCTTCCTTATCTCTGATAGCTTGATTTAAAACAATAGAACCATTTGCATCAGAAACAGATCTATGGAAAGTTCCTCTAGGGATTTTTAAGATTAATCCACATGATTCTAATCTTACTTTGTAGAAAGGATATTCCCAGTTAAAGTTTACGAGATAAAAAGTTCTTCCTCCTGAAATTGCTAAAAGGTTATCCTCTTGTTTGTGATGAATATAAAACTGCCAATTACCTAATTCTTTATCATTAGGTGGACTTACAGCTGGGCCTTTATGAATTACTAAGTCTCTAAAATTTGAGTTATTAATACTAATATCGAAGAATCTGACATCTTCCGTATCACGAAATTTTTCATAACTTTTCAATTCAAACATTTCAGTTTTGTTTGGCTTGATAAGTTCGATTTTTAAAGTTGAGTTCAATTTATTTGAAATATTATTTTTATGAAAACAAATAATTTTTAAGGATAACGTATCAGTTAACACTAAATAAGGAACACTTCTATTAAATAAATAATTAAGATTATTTTTTAAATATTCTTCAACATAATTTTAAAGATTAAATAGCTTAATTAATTACAAATTTCTAAAGGCTTTATTTCCCATGTCAAATTATTCTTAAGGTTTGTTTTGCCTCTGAAGTTTCCAGTTATCACTGCCGTTAGGTTCGATTTTGAAGAAGATACTAATGTTAAATACCTTTCGTCTATTAATCCTTTACCGCTTGGATCAAAACCTCTCCATCCTGCTCCTGGGATATATAATTCAGCCCACGCATGTAATTCAAATTTTTTTGGTAAAGGATCTTCAAAATGATAACCACTAACAAATCTGCTTGGAATTCCAACTGATCTGCATGACTCAACCATTAACATTGCTAAGTCTCTGCATGACCCAACCCTTTCTCTAAGAGTCCTGCTTGCTGGCCATGCTGGGCCAGTATGTCTTTTCGTATACTTAACTCGATCTTGAATAATTTCTATAAGTTGAAATATGAAAGATAAGGCATTATTCCTACTTCCTGCTAATGACTCTTGCGCTAATTCAACAGCAGAAGGATCATGCTGCCCATTTGGCATCCATCCTTCCAAGGCGCCCTGAAGATCTCTATTAATGAGACTTCTACAAAAGGGTAATGTGAGGTCCCTTTCTTTAACACCATCAAGAATACAAGGATGTTTAAGTGTCTCAACCTCGCTTATTGCTTTAATAGATAATGAATCGGTATATCCCTCAAAGGTAATTCTATTAATCTCTTCACCACTGGCGGCAAGCAAAGGATAAAGAATTTTAGGATTTGGAGAAATATTTAAATTAAAGTTTATTAGCCTTTGAAATCCATGCGATCTGGGCTTGATACATAATCGATGTTCCCCCAATTGAACTGATTCTTCATAGGAATATTCAAGGTTATGGATATATTTAATTTTCATTTATCAAATTCTTTATTTATAAAGTATTTATCTTCTATGAGATTATGCAGTTTGTTTAAATCAATTTGTAGGGAATCAATAGCCTCATGTAGTCCATCATTAATTATATCTTCAATTCTTATATAACTCCACTTTGCTTTAAGTAAACCTCTCATGCACTCAAGTTTTGAGGGATTATCTGAACTTGGAGAGGTATCAATCATTTTTAGGGTATTACTTATACCATCCAAACAGTATCTAACAGATCTTGGGAAATTATTATCTAGTAAAAGAAATCGTGCTACTGAATTCGGCTGGATAGAATTTTGTTCTGCTTTCCTGAACATCTGATAAGCACCTGCCGAACGCAGAAGAGCAATCCACTGCAACTCATCTAGGACTCCTCCAAGCTCATCTAGGCTTGGGAGTAATAAGTAATATTTTACATCTAAGATTCTAGATGTCTTATCAGCTCTTTCTATTAATCTACCTAAAATACTAAATTGACATGCAAGATCTTTGCTAAGAGTGGCGTCTGTAATGCCATAAAACAACTGACATCCTCTTCTTATTTCGCTTAGTTGCTCCTGCCTTGGAAGCTCCCATATAGATTCCCCTTCTTGTAAATTCCAATATAGAATATTTATTTGTTCCCACATTTCAGATGTCATCACATCCCTTATTTGCCTAGCGTTTTCTCTAGCTAATTGAATACAAGAGATAATGCTGTTGGGATTTATTCGATCCCTAATTAAAAAATTAATAACATCATCCTGTTTTTTATCAGGAAATCTAGAATCAAATGTTTCTCTATCACTTGAAGCATCAATTAGAGGTAGCCATGGTTCAGCACTGCCAGGGGGACAATCTAAAGACATTGCTTCACTAACCTCAACGAAACGAGATATATTTTCTGCACGCTCTAAATAACGATTAATCCAATAAAGAGATTCAGCTACCCGACTTAAAAGCATTCTAATTTCCTACAACCCATGTATCTTTGCAACCCCCTCCTTGAGAAGAATTAACCACTAATGAACCTTTTTTTAAAGCAACTCTAGTTAGACCTCCTGGACTTACCCATGAATCCTTTCCTCTTAAAATGTAAGGTCTTAAATCAACGTGACATGGATAAAGTTCACCATCGCATAATGAGGGGACTGTAGAAAGTTCTAAAGTAGGTTGAGCTATAAAATTTCTAGGATTATTTTTGATTTTATCTGAGAATTCATTTATCTCAGTTGTAGTTGATTGAGGACCAATTAACATTCCATAACCACCAGCTTCAGAGACTGATTTGACAACAAGTTTTGAAAGGTTCTTTAAGACATATTCTCTATCCTTTTCGTAATAACAAATATACGTTTCAACATTTTTTATTATTGGTTCTTCATCAAGAAAATATTTGATCATTTTAGGAACAAAAGAATAAATCATTTTGTCATCTGCTATTCCTGTCCCGGGAACATTAGCAACAGCAACATGACCTGCTTTCATAACATCTAGTAATCCACTAACACCTAAAAATGAATCTTTTCTGAAATGTATAGGATCTAAAAAATCATCATCAATCCTTCTATAAATTACATCTACTCTTTTTAATCCAGAAGTAGTCTTTAAGTAAACATATTCATCGTTACAAATTAAATCATGTCCTTGAACTAATTGAATACCCATTTCTTGGGCTAAATAACTATGTTCGAAATATGCACTATTAAAAATCCCAGGTGTTAATAAAACTATTTTTGGTGTATCAGTCCAAATAGCTAGTTCTTGGAGAGTCTTTAATAAAAATGATGGGTATTCATCAATAGGTTTAACTATCCTGCCTGAGAAAAGATTAGGGAAGATATTCTTCATCACTAATCTATTCTCCAAAAAATAAGCCACACCAGAAGGACATCTTAAGTTGTCTTCTAAAACATGCCAAGTACCTTGTCCATCTCTTATTAAATCAAGTCCTGATATTTGACACCATTTATTCAATGGAGGCTTAAAACCCAACATTTGAGGCCTCCATCCATCTGAGCTCTCAATTAATTCCCTTGGAATTGTTCCATCATTAATTATATTTTGAGAATTATATATATCATCTAAGAATAGATCTATTGCCTCAAGTCTCTGCTTTAAGCCTTCTTCTAAGGTTATCCAGTCGTGCTTACTTATTATTCTCGGCAAAGGGTCAAAAGGTAATATTCTTTCTGTACCTTTTAAGCCTGTGTCGTTTAACCTAAAAGTTGCTCCATGTCTTAGTAATAACTTCTTGGCCGCAGAATGATTTCTGTTTAGTTCTTCTAAGCCCATGTTATCTAAGGAAGATAATAAGGGAGTTAAAATTTCTCTGGCAGAATTTAAGTTATCTTTAAAGTATTCATCAAAATTATTTTTAGGACGATAATTTGAAAACATATATCTCTTCATTTATAAACTTTTTACTTTAGCTTGGGACGATATTTAGTATTTAAAACTACAAAAAGAAATATCCATAAACTAAATCTATTTCAATATTTTATGCATTGAACTATATTTCTTAAAAATATAAAAATATGAATTCTGGCAATTGGCAATTTGTTTTTTTTAGATATTTTGCGAGTTTACTTTTTATTCTCTCTCATAGTTTACTTGTTTTAGATCATCTACCTACTGGAGCTGCACTTCATGGTTTGGGAGAAGTTTTTATAGCTCCTTGGGCTTTTAGGGAGAGGGCCTGGGATTTAGTTGCTATTGCAATTTTATTTTTCTTTTTTGATATTTGGGGATTGATTAACACTCCTTGGAATTAGTTGATAATGTCAATCCAGGCTTATGTAAATAATTTACTAAAAATGAAATCCAAAATAAAACAAACTTTTAAATTAATCTTAATTATCTTTTTAACAAATACTCACTTTTTAGAAGCTCACGATTCATTTAATGGAGGATGTAAAAATCATTGTAAAGAATCTGTTAAACCATTAATTATGAATAAAGAGTTAAATAATTCTGGTTATAAAAATCAAATTGAAGATAATGATTCTTGTTTAAGTAAATCACTTTGTAGAGGTTGATAAAATCTTGTTTTTGAATTTTTATCGATAAAATTTTTACTTGCTCTATAGTTTCTGCTAGGAGGATTTATTTGGTTTTCAATTAAAATAATAAACGTGTAAATCAATGGAATTACTAGCGATAAGGAGGCAATAATAGCAATTATTTGATTAATTTTAATCAATGGTTTTTTTACTAAAGGGTCACCACATAACCCACATATTAATTCTCCAGATGTTGATTTTTTTTGAAATTGATATTTGGTATTACAGTATGGACAATAGTAATTATTCATGGATTAAAACAAAATTATTTTTCTTATTATTAGAAATATAAAAAATTTATTTTGTAATAAGACTTCTAGCCAAAGTAAGATTTTTGAAGTAAAAGATTTATTCCAATAGTTCAATTTAGTCCCCTCGCTATGAATAGAAATGGTGTGATCTCTGATCATCTATATCTGCTATAAGATCATGTTTCTTTAATTTTTTAAGAACATTTTTGTATTCGATTTCATTAACAGCTCTAGCTAATAAATCGGAAAAAAATCTAAGTTTTTTTGACATTATTTTATCTCTATCCAAGTAAAGTCTCTTATTACAATAAATAGCTAAAAAAATATAAAAATGCCAAAGTTTTTTTTAAGCCCAAATAAAAAGGAGAGCTTTTAAAAGCTCTCCTTTTATTCTCTTACTTATTTTATCTATTAAAATTAACAACTAGCCTAAATCATTGATCCTTGTTGTTAATTATTTTTCAGCTAAAAATAACCTTAAAAAACTAATAGTTTTTAACTGGGGCAAAGACTCTAGTATTGAACTTTTTCCTGTAGGGCACCTAAACGATGCGAAAGAAGTAAGTTCAGACATTAATAAAAAATAATTGGAGCAGTTAATTAAATTAGTTCGGAATTATTCCGAAATTGCAGGCAGGCTATCGATCATTTTGAAAGACCTCCTAAAACTCAACAATTACAAATTAATTAAAAACTTTTAAAAAAACAATCCGTTTTTATACGCATTGATTTTTAATCCAAAATGTCCGATAGTAATAATCAATTTGTTTATTTTACGCTTTAAATTTTATATATTTCTTGTTTAGTTTTTTAGTAAGTTTTGCTTATTTCTTTTCTTATCTCTCTCGTTTATGTTAACCCTAAATGAATTGAGGAAATCTATTTATGACTAATTCAAAAATTCAAAATAATCGCAATAATGATATTAATAATAATAAAAATAATCCCGTAGATGAATATTTACAATGTCTTTCATATTGCGATATTCATCCAAAAGGTATTGATAATGATTGCGAAGTGATTTGTATTGAGAGACATTTGAAAACTAATTATTGGTAAATATATAAGCTAGAAATTACTTGAACCCTTTTGAAGAGGAACTTGTTCGGACTTTAAAATTCCAAACGGTTACAACACCCTTAGCATTAATTGCAGCTAAAGCGCAGTCATCGGGTCTCCAAGCAATATCTCCAACTAAATCTCCAGCAAAAGCAGCTCCTACAGGATCCCCATTTCCGTCGTTTTTAAGAAAACTAGCTACTACTGAACCATCTCTTGAACCTGAAGCAACTAGCAAACCTTTGTTTGAAAAAGCTAGGCTAGAAATTGGTTCAGTATGATGACATAATTCTCCCGGCATTGTTCCTTCAGGGCCATTTCCTGAAAAACTCCATACTGTAATTCTTTCGCTACCACTAGTTGCTAATAGCATGCCAGTATCATCGAAGGAAAGGTGAGAAGGCTTTCCAGGATAACCTGTCATTTCAGCATCAAGTCCAGTTGATCTACGCCAGAAATGTACCGAATTATCTTGACTCCCACAGGCGACAATATCTCCATCAGGGCTTAACTGCATCGAAACTAGTGAACCTTGCCATTCAAGTTTCTGATTAGTCTTTTTGTTTGCTACATCAAAGAAAGTTACGCGTCCGTAGCATGCAGTTGCTAATTCATTCTTATTAGACCACGATATGGCACTTACTGTACTCGGATGTTCTTCTGAACCCCATTGTTCATTACCATCTTGATTAAATACATATACTTTTTTGGAAAAAGCTACGGCTAAATATAAACCTCCATTTGACCAACTTAAATGTTCTACCCAACCTTTACCAAGTTTAATGGCTTTAATTTCCTCCCCATTATTGCAATTTAAAATTCGAACTATTCCGTCTTGCCCTGAAGTTGCAAAAATCTCCCCATTCGGATGGATAGACATTGCAAGAAGACCTCCGGAATGGGCTTTATCCTTTTTCCAAATAAGCTTTCCTGTATCTCCTTCAAACCCATAAAGCCCTCCAACTACGTCACCAACGATAAAGAGTTTCCCTTTTAAAGCCCAACCACAAACTATTGCATAATCATCAACTTCAGCAGACCATCCCTCATGAAACATGCCTCTAGGGCTAAAAAATTCTATATCAGGCACTTATCAAATCCCTCTTGCATTTCTTTTTCATTTAGATTTCTTCCAATAAACACGAGTTGATTTCTTCGTGGTTCATTTCCCCATTCTTTATCTGGTTGGGCAGTAAATAACATATGAACTCCTTGAAATACTATTCGGCGTGGGTTGCCAGAATAACTAATAAACCCTTTTGTTCTGAATATATCAACTCCTTTCTCGGAAAGAAGCCTTCCCATCCAAGTATTCAACTTTTCAGGATCAACATCTCCAAAACGCTCTATTGCAATTGATCCAACTTCATCATCATGTTCATGTTCTGCGACCCAGTTTCTTTCAGTTTTAAAAGGAATTTCCTTAACATTATTTTGGGAATCTATTTTTAGCACTTTCATATTGAATTCTTCAGCAGTATGTTGTGTGAAAAATCCAACTTTTGACGCTTTTTCAACATCCAAAATAAAAGATTTAGATCCTTTGTTTTGCAATTTAAGACTTACATGCTCATCATATGGAATAGTATTTCCAGGTTCTAAGTTTTTAGCTTTTTCTGCATATAGTCTTACAGAAGCTTCTGCACCCTCTTTTAATTCTTCTTCACTAAATCCTTGATTAGCAAAAGCTACTAAGGACATTAAAGGATCTGGCCCTTCTTCAAGTTTTAATTCGTATTTTCCTGGCTCAAGCTCATAAACTCCTGACCATTCAAAAGGATATTCAGGTTCTAAGAAAGTTGGTCTACGCTTTAAAATTTGGTCAAGATCGAATGCACTCAAATTTAAAACTGTCTCAATAGGAACTTCTGCTTTCTCTGCTCGAATAATACGCGTCATTCGATTCATATCTCTTAATCTTGATTCAAGGTTATCAAGAGCATCATCTGAGACTAAATCAGTTTTATTAAGGACTAAGACATCTGCAAATGCCACTTGCTCAGAACTCTCATCACTACGCCCAAGTTGTTGATCAATATGAGCTGCATCAACTAAAGTAACTATTCCATCAAGTGTGAATTCAGAACTAATTTCTTCATCCATAAAAAATGTTTGAGCAACAGGACCAGGGTCAGCTAAGCCAGTTGTTTCAACTAAAACGTAGTCAAATTTATCCCTTCTTTTCATTAAATTACCAAGGACTCTAATAAGATCTCCGCGAACAGTACAACAAATGCAACCATTAGACATTTCAAATACTTCTTCATCGGCGTTTATAACCAATCCTTGATCAATTCCAACTTCTCCATATTCGTTCTCAATTACAGCGATTCTCTTACCATGCTCTTCACTTAATATTCTATTAAGAAGAGTTGTTTTACCTGAGCCTAAGAATCCAGTAAGGATTGTAACAGGAACTTTTTCGTTGATACTCATCTATTATTTGATCTAATTAAAATAATGTCTAGCAATCAATATACTAGACATTATTTGATAATGAAAACCATTATTAATAGAAAAATTTAATTATTTTGAAAACTCCAGCTGCTTTCCAACTCATTGCCTGCTTTCTTATCACATGATCCACCCAATGAATCAACAATATTACATGTATTGTGAACAGCAACAGAAACTGTATTACCCGTCATCATTAATCCATCTACAAATATTTGACTATTAGCTAATGGAACTGAACTTTGCCTACTTAGGTTTTTTAATAACTTTGATGTAGGAATTTGTTCAGGGAATATTGCCTTAACATTTTCTGTTTCAAGCATGGTTAAAGTTGTCTTGATATTTTCAGGCCTTAAGCTTGATGAATCGCCAAGAAAATCTAATAGACTTACTGTCTCCAGACCAAAAGCAGTTCCGTAGTAATCCATTGCTTTGTGTTTTGAGACTATTACTCTGTTTGACTCTGGAATGGTACTAACCTGATCAACTATCCATCCCTTTAGGTCGCCAAGAATAGATTCAGTACTATCGATTCTTTCATTTATAGCTTTTCTATCTTTTCTATTAAAAATGGATATATCTTTCTTTAGATTTTTTGATACAACAGAACTCATTTTTATAATGTTACTTGGATCATGCCATACATGAGGGTCTAAGCTGCCATGTCCATGATGATGATGATGATGCCCACCACCTTCATCAGGTACTTGTGCTATGGGTTCGACATCAGAATTAGAAACATCTTTAAAGAAGTGTTCATCTGACTCGAATTCAAAAGGCATATGTTCAGTAAAGAAAGTATATTTTCCTTTCTTTTTAATATCTACATTAAAAACGGTTAAATCCTTGTTCTGGTCAAAATTAAGAGAGAAGGCTTCAGAGCTGGCAACAAGGACATCATTATTAGTTTTGTTAATAGAAGACTCAGATTCTAATAATTCTTTGGCAAGTTCCTCAGATGATTCAATATCACCCGACTTGAGAATAACCATTTTCATCGCAGGATCTGCATACTCACCATCTACTTTTGCAAACGACCATTTATATGATCCCTCATCTAATTCAAAAGTTCCTGCCCATTCAAATCCTTCTGCTCCATGCTCACTATGACTTCCCATGTCTGGTTCCTGTGCAACTGGCTCGACATCATTTTTTGCAAGATCTTTTAAAAAATGTTCATCTGCTTCAAATTCAAAAGGCATATGTTCTGTAAAAAATGCATATTTGCCATCATTTTTTATTTCAACGTTGAATTCTGTAACTTCTTTCTTTTGATCAAAGTTCAGAACATATGCCTTATCACTCTCCATAAGTTTTCCACCATCGCTTTTATCAATATTTTCATCTGATCCAAGCATGGTTTCGGCTAATTCTTCAGATGCTTCTATATCCCCAGATTTGAGAACAACCATTTTCATTGCTGGATCCGCATATTCTCCATCAACTTTTGCAAAAGTCCATTTGTACGAACCAGCTTTAAGATCAAAAACTCCAGCCCATTCGAAAGCGCCACCTTCTTCACTTGAAGGATTTTCAACTTCAATAGCGCTAACACCAACAACAACAGTATTGGACTTTCCTTCCCAGTTTTTCATTGTGGGAGTCATCTCTTTACCAAGAGTGAATACCTTATCTGCACTATTTAGTAATTGAGCTTGTCTTGGATTGATTTTTAAGTCATGTACATCCTGCTTTCTATCCACTAAGCAGGTAACTTTATCTGAAGGTAACGCTATTGATTTTACTAAATCACAAACAAGCGGTTCTACAGCTACATATGACTTTCCTTTGGCCAAAACATCTTGACCAAAACCAGTAAATATTATAGTGCCTGCGATTACTGAATTTTTAATAATTGAATTACCTGAACCTTTTTTATTTAATAAAAGCTTTTTGAAAGTTGACATAAATAAATCTTAAATACCTAAAATGATAATCATTTTCAAAATTAATGGCAATATTTGGTATCAATTGTTATGAAATAAGTATAGATTCCTTAATATTGATAAGATAAAGGTCTAACTGATTTAAATATATTCTTTAATGGCTACTTTACTTGCAGATAATTTAACTTATTCTTATACAAAACAAAGCAAGCCAGCTTTAAATAAGGTTTCAGTTCAAATAAAACCAGGAACATTAACTGCTCTTGTTGGGCCAAATGGAGCTGGTAAATCAACTCTTTTGAAATTATTGCAAGGACAAAATAATCCTGATTTTGGAGATATAACTATTGATGGTGAAAGTTTAGTTAGAACTAGATCCCAGGTTGCACTTATGCCACAAAGAAGCTCAATGAATTGGAAATTTCCTATTACTGTTGAAAAATTAGTCTCATTAGGTCAAATTAAATATTCAAAATCAAAAAATAATAATCCATTCCAAATAAAGGCTCTTCTCGCAAATCCAAAGTCTTGGGTTAATAAATGTTGCGAATTGGAAGCAACAATGCAAAGAGTTGGCATTTCCAATCTTGCAAATAGAAGACTTGATTCTCTTTCAGGTGGACAACAACAAAGAGCACTTTTGGCTAAAACTTTAATGTCTCCTGCAAGAATTCTTCTGCTAGATGAACCATGTGCTGCATTAGATCCTCCCGCAAAAGACGATTTTCTTAAGATAGTCCGTCAACTTGCAGATGCAGGCTTAGCTTTGTTTATAAGTAGTCATGATTGGGGCTCATCTCTCAATAGTTATGATCATGTAGTTGTTTTAGATAAAACAGTATTAGCATCCGGAACTCCCAATTCAATACAAGGCAAATTAGATGATCTTAATATTAGTACTTTAAAAGAAAATAATTCTTGTGATTAAAAATATTTTTAAATTTAACTCTGAGCTTGGTAACAATTTTGGCAGAGGCCGAAATATTCAAGTGTATGAAACAAAAGTTGAAATTTTTTTGGGTTTTTCTTTGGACTATGAATATCTTTTACCGGACAACCTTCCATTTTGGAGGTTTCTCCACATTGAACACATGTCAGATGGTGAATATCTCTATCAACAGGAGTGTAAAGTACTTCACCTGTTGGAAGATGTCTAGATCGAATTAATCCATGTTTTATAAGAACTTGAAGATTTCTATAAACTGTTGTCAAACCCATAGATTTGCCATCGATAATCAATTGCCTATGCAATTCTTGACCACTCAATTCATCATCACATTTTTTGAGTTCTTCAAGAAGTTGCTCTTGTCGTTGGGTAATGTCAGGGTTGATTCCCATTATTTTCAAGATCTTTTAATGTCCCGTTTTTTTGATCATAACGAATAATACGATTAATGTCTTTTTTAAACAACTGGTGGTTAATTCCTTTAATAATTACTATTTTCTCTGGAATCTTATGCCCAGCTATGGGAACGGTATTGATTACTCATAGAAGACTATTACAAGTAAATTTAATTTCTCATTGTGTTTTACCAGGACTAGCTCTAGCTCTAGCTCTAGGTATTCATCCCTCAATTGGGGGAGTTATAAGTGGTCTTGTTGGTTCAATTATTGCAGAGAGTTTAACTAATAAAAAAAGTGAAAATTATGAAGCAGTTATGAATACAATTCTTGCTGGCATGCTTGGTTTTGGGGTTTTACTAATTCCACTTCTTGGGATAAGAATTGATTTAGAGGCTGTATTATTTGGGGATTTATTAACAGCAAACCTTGGCGATTTGTTAAGAACAATTATTGCTTTTCTGGCATTCATTTTATTAGTAACGTTCGGATATGAAAAAGTTGTATATGTAGGATTAGATCCAGAGGGCGCCTCAGCTAGTGGAATAAATGTGTCTTTGTTAAACCTAGCTCTAAGTTTCACGACGGCACTAGTTATCGTTAGTTCAATGTCAGCTGTTGGAGTAATTTTAGTAATTGCATTACTCTCAACACCTACTTTATTAGGACTTGATAAAGCACAAAGTCTTAGGATTGCAATGATGAGATCTTCATTCTTTGGACTTTGTATTTCTCTATTGGGTTTTATTCTTTCAATTGTTTTTAACTTATCTCCTGGTCCTGCAATAAGTGTTATTTGCGTTGCTTCGTTAATAATTCCAAAAATTGGAAATAAATTTTAAAACTTTTTTCAAAGTTTAAATGTCCAGTCAGAATTAAGGACCTCCGCTTCTGGATTATTTCTTAAAGCCACTTCAATAGCATCTTTCTTATTGTTTGCTATCACAACCTCATCAAACTCTTTGCCGTCTTTTTTTAAACTTACTTTGAAGCGCATTGAAATATTAAAAAGTTATTTCCATTTTAAATATTATTAGAAAGAAAATAAATACTTTATTGCAAAAAATTTGGTTTATAAATTGAATTTTATTTAATTATTTTGAAGCTTTTCTACTACACTTTCTTTCTCAATTTTTGCGACATCTTGAAGTCCGTTAGCATCAAACCAAGGAGCACTTTCCCAATCAAATCCTTCTCCAAAGGTATTATCTGGTGCAGCGACATACCAATGACAAGAAGTATCCGGAACATCTACGGCACACTTTGACCAATCAGCCTCCCATTGAGGAACTTGAACCCACATAACAGAAGCAAGAAAAATAGAAATAATAAAATTCATGATTTTTGGTTAGCAAAATTTAGAGAGATTCTTTTCACATTCTTTTATTCTTTTGCTCCAGTATTCTTCCACTATTTGATAATTATGTTTTGCTTTAAAGTCTTCCAGATTATTATCTTTATTTTTAAAAAAGGTATGTTTTCTTTTCATAAAGTCCTCCAATCATTGAGAAGTTTATAAGACAGATTTAATATTTTGGAAAGTGGATTTATACTCAAATTATTTCTTTTTATACCTGGTTTCTTTTGGTATTAAAGATATGAGACTGGAAAATATAAGTAAATTGTAAATATACTAAAAATTCTAAAAAATAATTAATCAAATAATTATTTGCTTCGTTTTAGGAATATATTTATCAGGATTCTCGTCGATGTATCTAAATGAATATTTTACAACTCCTCCAATAATTGAAAAAAGGATAATTGCAGAAAAAATGTAAATTACCTTCTTGTACTTTTTTTTCATTTGAAAATCTCTTGTACCAATCCAAGTATTCTAGTTTTATTTTTTAATAAGTAAATAAATATAAATAGGGATTAATACCGTAGCTTTTTTAATTCGAATAAGTGTAAATTAATTGAATCAGAAACTCCTCACACACATTTTTCTGATTGTAATAAGTACTCGAACAATAGTTTGAGTACTTTTTGTTTTTAGATTTGTGACAGTTAATATACTTGCCCAATAAGTATTTACTCTCTCAAAAAATCATGTCAAATTTAAATTGTGTGTAGGAGAGGTTTTACTAAATCAGTGGAAACAAGGAAACACTTGATTTGTTAGAACCAATTTAGGCCCCTTATAGGGGTCTTTTTTATTTGATGTAAAGGTTATATTTATCTAATAATTTGTTAAAATTTTCAACTCTTTCATTTTTCTCATTCAAAGGTCTTGAAAAATCAAGTACTGCAGCACAACATAATTGCCAGCAAGAATTCTCCTTAAGTTCTAATTTATTGCATATATCCTTTGGAGCCATTGTTAATGTATTTATCTCAGAAATATGTTGAATGGTTTCCCATAATTCTCCTTCTAGAAAGTCAAGTTCAATACTAGATAATAATTCTGTGGCTATATAATCTTTTATTAGTTCAGTTAATTCCACAATATTTAGATTTATTGAAACTTAATTCTAAATCTTAGAAGTTTTAAGTTCTTCTGTAAGATATAAATTTTACTAAATATTATTCCACCAAATTTTTATTTTTGTTGGTTAGATTAAGAAAAGTTCATGCTTGTTTTAATGAAAATCTTTTTTGTAAGTTTTTTTATATTCATAGGATTTATATTTCCCTCAGCTTCATTTGCTTCTCACATTGAATTGAGTGAGTGTGTTGAAATAGCGCATTGTGTCAGAGAAGAATGGGAAGTCGACTCAATCGAACAACCTTTTAAGGAAATTAAAGAAATTATCGAGAATACCCCAAGATCAGTAATAGTTGAACTTGACGGAGACTATCTTCATGCTGAAGTAACAAGTAAATGGATGAAATACGTTGACGATTTAGAAGTATCTTTTCTTCCTGAATCTAGTAAATTACTTGTTAGGTCTGAATCTAGAGTCGGTGAAGGTGACCTAGGTGTGAATCAAAAGAGGGTTGATTTATTAAAATCGAAGTTGTTTTAAATTAATTTAGATCCATAGTTTTTTAAAAATATTTATAGATAATAAATGAATATCTTTAATATTAATTGATTTTAAAAATGTAATATTTATAATTTCCTTTAACCAAAGCATTATTATTAACAGGTGTTATTAAAGAATTTAAATGATAATAAATTTAATTTTATTATTTATTTTTGGAGCTATCTTTTTTTGGTTCTACAAAAACATAAGGAAACGAGGTTTTCTATGGATAGCTAAAGGATTATTGCAAGTTGGAATACTAATATTATTTATTGGTAGCTTTTTTAAATTGTTTCTTACTTTACCCTCTAACTTATATATAAAGTTGATATTTTGTCTTACATACGTATGGTGCACTGTAGGTATAAATGTTAATTTCATGATTCCTTTAATCGATTTAATTGATAAAAAAATTGATAAATATAAATAATTCAAAAATTATTTTAAATTTATTATTTAATAAAAGTTTTTTTATATTGGCAAAATGACAAAAGACAGTAGATTAAGTCTATGAAAAAGTATTTTCTTAATTTTTTAAGTATTTTTAAGCATAAAAAAGATACTGTAACCTATTCTATTCAAGAGTTAAATCAACTTAGGCAAAGAGATAAAAAAATTCAATTAGCTAGAAAATCTCGAGTATACATCTCAGATTTAAACAAAAGGCAAAAAACATGGGTTGAAAAAAATAATAGAAAGTCCAGAAAAGTATCCTAAATAATTTCTAATATATGGATTTATAAGAACAAGAAACTTATTCATTCTTGTTCTTATCGGACAGTCTTTTTCTGGTATATCTAGTTTTAAATGCTAAATCAGTAATTATAAATATTCCAAGTAAAAGAATAATTATTCCTATGAAGTATTTCATAAAATCCTATTATTAAAATTGAAAATTATTTTTGTAAAGTTTATTGGTTATGCCAATTTATTTTAATATCAAGCGATTCAGAAAGATTTCTAGTGACAGGACAATCTTCAGAAGCATTTTTTATAAAATCAATTTTTTCTTTTGATAAGTCATCAGGAATATAAATATCTATTTTTAGTTGTGCTATTTTTCTTTCTTTATTCTTAGTCATTATTTTCTCAATATCTAAATAAATATTTTTTAATTCCCAACCATTTGATCTTGCTTTGATAGACATTATCGTTAGAAGGCAAGAGCCTAGAGAGGTTGCGAGTAAATCAGTTGGAGAGAAGTTTTCACCCTTCCCGCAATGATCAATAGGTGCATCAGTTGTGATTAGATTCCCAGATTGGAGATGTTTAGCTTCGCATTTTAAGTCCCCTAAATAAGAACAGGTTATTTTACTCATTTAAAAACTATAAATTAGAACTATTATTTTTAACTTCAGGATATGAAGTCATTATTGCATCAGCTAAATCTCTCAACATATCAGCTATGTATTGTGGTGGGCATTCAAGTTCATTGATATAAGCAACACATCTCTTAGAAAGATCGGTATAGGCAGGAAGAATGATATTATCGATTTGCAGTTTTGTTGGTTCCCATCTATTAATATTTTTTTTATCCATAAACATTTTTATATATTCTAGATGAGTTATTTAAAAAGATATAAGTAGTTGAGCATATGCTAATTAAATTATTTTTCAGATCCAAATTCTTCTAAACAATATTCAATCAATTTCAACGACTCATTTATAGTTCTCTTACTTTTGTTTTTAAGATCAAAACATTCATTCAAGATTTCAGCTGATTTTTTTAATTTATTTTTTTCTTCATTTCTTAAATCACTAGAAATAACAAAATCACGATATGTTTTTAAACTAAAAAAGAATATTATAGATAAAAAAATCACTGTGAGAGTTATCCTTAAATTTTTCATGTATATATTGTTTTTATCTAATCTTTTTGATTAATTAATATGTTCTATTGAATCATTTTATATTTTATTCATAAACAATGTTCTTAAGTACTAAATAATTATATTTGTAGTGGCAGCAATAGTAATAGCAGCAATTGAGACAAATATATATGGAACTACTTTTATAGGTATATAAATACTTTTCTTTGACATAATGTTATTTTCTTTTAAATATAATCATTATTCAATATATTCTTAAGTCTCCAAATATACTAAAACTTAACTTTGAAAAACATTTAATTATTTAAATTTTCATCAAATAAAGAATCTCCAGATCCTGCCTTGAATCAGATATTTTCCTTTTCAAAAAACTTAATTCTTCTTGATTCATTTTTGATTCTTTGATCATCATTTCTGCTTGATCAATAGCATGCTCAATATTTGTTATCTTAATGTCTCTTATTGTTGGATTTTCCTTGCAGGTTTTTATAGTTTGTGAATCAAGCATAATTTATTTTAATAATTACATTTAAAATTCTGTTGATTAGTAAAAAAATTTCTAATCGCAAAACTCATCAAAATTAATTAATATAACTTTAAGAACTTTAATCTTAACTAACCTTCTCTTCATTTGATCGAGTGGGTTTTTTTTTATGGTGTAATATATCCCTAGCGTAAATTTAAAATTTGGAAGAATCAAAGCAAATCCCTGAGGAAAATTCAATTGAATCATCTTCTGAGATAAAGAAAGAAAGTAATAAAGAAGAGAATGTAAAAGCATTTACTGAATTTCTTGAAGAAGCCAGTAATCAAGACATTAAAGAAGAAAAAGCAAACTCTGATTTAAAAGAAAAAAAACCAGAATTTAAAGATAATTCTCTTTTTAAAAGAATTCTCAATGATGGATTTGATGGAATTTCATCAAATCCTAACTACAAAATGTTGGCTCTATTAATAATTCTTCTGATTAATTTGTCTTTATTTTTTGTTATAGGAAATGTAGGTAAAGCTTTCTTGAGAAATGTAGGAATAATGTAATAGCTTAAATATTTCTGTTTAAAGTTTAAACTTTACATTTTTGGGTTTAAAAATAATCCGTGATAATTTGATTTAAATTTTATTTTATTAATATTGAAAAATAAAGAACCTGAAAATCCTGTCGTTTATCTTTCTAATTTAATTAAAAAGCTAGATGTAAAAAACAGAAATGGAATAGTTGCTTTAGCAATTGTTAATTTACTAGTTATTCTTTTATTTAAATTTTATCTGAAAGGATCAGGTTTATTATCTTAAATTTTGTTGAGATGATTACTCAGCGTTTTCAAATTGTTTAGCTAACCTGATAGCCTTTTTGATAATGAGAAACCCTCCATACGCTCCAGCTAGTAAAGGTAAAACAATTAAAGGATTTGGTGAATAATTTGAATAATTCTTTACACCATCAACATATTCATAGCTTGAACATTTTAGGTAAAGGAAAGTAAAAAATGTAATACTCCATCCCATAATTGATAAGACCCCACCTTTTTTATCTCCCTCGTAAAATCTATCTAAACCTAAACCCCAACCTCCAATTAAAATATACCTCTTACAACAGAATTTTTTTCTTTATTTTTTAGCATAAATTTTAAAATGTTCATTCTGAACATACCTCATTTATTCTAATCCTGCGACATTCGCTTAAGTAGATTTACTTGATTCTGATTTTTATTTCTAGTTTATTAGTAATAAACATTTAGATAAATCACAAGAAATTTTTTATTTAGAATTAAGTAAGGATATTGTTGGTCTGATATAAACAAAAGTTGATCCATAAATATCTTTCATTACTCTTACCTCGTCATCTAAATAGATAACTGATACTTCGCAAGAAGGTGATTCTTTATTCCAAGGCAATTTTTCCCATACTTCTTTTACTGGATACCATCTTTCCATTAATAGCGTGCTGAACAATGGAATCTTATTAAGTCCATCAACTTTGGAGACTTTGGTTTTCTTCAAATTCATTTTAAGTATCTTATCTTCTAAAATTAAATCATCAGCAAGTGTTATTACTCTTCCTCCAAAAGTTGGAAGAAGCTTGAACCAACCAAGAATTGGAATTGTTGTAAGCCCAAAGATTGAGGTATCAAATGTTGATAAAAATTCTTTTTTATCAAAATCAATTTTTTGAGCAATTCTTCCAATGGTAGAAAGACCAAATGATCCAACTTGTAATTGATGTAGTTTAAAAAAAAGATTACTTTTGAATTCATCATTTAATGATTTTTCTATAGCTAAAAAGAACGGTGAACTTCTAAATAATTCAACTGTTGAATAAATTAATTCCCACTCTCCAGATAATTTTTCTTCAGAAACTTCCATATTAAAATTTTCAAGACTCTTTATAAGTTCATCCATCTCTTTTGATTTTTCTTGATACATAGGTGCAATTAATTTGTTCAGTCTTTGCCCCCTGTCAGTAATAGCTGCTATTTGATATATCTTCTTTTTTATCTCCTCAATATCAGTCATAATTAAATTTTTACAAACTCTATATTAATTTATTTTATGAGTATTGCTACTACTTAAATGTGTTTTTATTGGTTGGATATTAATTTGTTTAATATTCTCCCCATCTTTTGCCAATTTCAAAACCCCATTTAGAAGTTAAGCAAATTACTTCTTCATGATTTTTACAATCCGACAACTCTTTCTTTTTTACAGGATTATTTTTAATTAATTCTGATATCTTGTTTAATTGCTCTATTTTTTTTAGGAAATTTACTAAATCTTTTTCAGACATTTTGATATTTAAGATGTATATTTCTGGTCGTAAGTGAAAATATAATATAAGACCCAGCCAACTCCACCAATTAAAATCGCAACCATTATATTTACTGACCAAACTATTTCTATCATTTTGTTTTTATTTATAGGAATATATTAACTAAATTTCCAATTAAACTTGTAATCGAATTTAGCAAAGATCTAAGTATTGTTTAAACATATATATATCTGTACTATATTTGTTTTGAGGTACACATCTTAAAACATGGGAGAAGCTAAAAGAAGAGAAGAATTAGGAATGCCACCTAGAGAGAAGAAAGTAGCAAAAAAGGATTCAAAAAGTAATTTAAATCAAATATTGAATAAATATCCTTTTGCTCCATACATTTTGGGAATTTCTCTCCTTACAATTTTAATAATCGATCTAATAAATTACTATAAATAGTTTTATTTAAAAAAATTTCATATCTTAATTTTTAATTCATAAATATGAATTCTTTTATTACGCATTTATAAAAAAATTTTTCCATAATTAATAGATTACTTTATTAAAAACTAGAATCGCCAATGTTTGATAATATCGGTACCGCCTTAGTCCAAGCAATAGGCTTTTTTGGTGTTTTTGGATATTTTGTCTATCAGCTTTTATCAGAGGGTAAAAAAACAATACAGAATCAATCTAAATCTCCTGTTAAAAAAGTAAATCAGATAAATGATTTAAAGGATAGACCTAAGAAGCAAGGATTATTTGGTAGAAAAAAAGAACTGATAACTGAGGATGTGAAACCAAAGAAAAAGGGATTATTTGGTAAAAAAGTAGAACCAGTAAAAGTTGTAGAAGAACCTAAAAACAAAGGTTGGTTTAGGTAAATAATTTAAGAAAATTTAAAAAGGATTTTGATATCTTTTATACAAAAAATTTTTAATTCTATTTTTATAATAAAATCAATACATCTATTTTAATGAACCATAGAGAAATTATCAAAAGATATAGTGATTTAATTAATAGAGCAGAACAAGCTAATGGTAGAAAAGAAATTGTTGGTTTACTTAAAAAAGCTGCTAAATTAAAATCGAAAATTGAAATTAACTAATAATTATTAGTTAATTTAAAAATTTTTCTAAATGTAAAAATTTTTTTTTATAAAAAAAATTTCATGCGATAATCGTATGAAATTTTTTAGTTATGAATAAAAAAGGTTATACAACAGAAAGCGGTGGAAGACAAAATGGATTTGCAATTGAACCAGAAATAAATCCAATAACACAGGGAGAGTCTAAGAGATCATTTCTCTTATTCTTAGGGATATTATTACCTTTCTTAATAGGTGGGATTTATTATTTTAAAAATCTATGAAAAAAACATTTTTTCATAAATCATTTTTGGAAATATATTCTTGAGAACTAATAATATCCTGCATTAGTCCTTGGGAAGATGAGTTAAATCCGTTTTTCTCAAGAAAATTTTTAACTTCCTTAAATTTTTTTTGAATTTTTTTTGTATATGGGGTTGTCATTAAATAATCTTCTTGTTCAGTGGAGTAATTCATTTAATTTAATTTTGATTATTACCTTAGATTTTGCTAAATATTTCATAAATAATGAAGTTATAACCATTACAAAAAGTGATTACTAGTAATAAATACTTAATTTGCGAAAATCAATTTTTTATTTTTTGTCGGCAGATATTATTATGAGTGATTTATTTTTTTACTACTAAAGAGTGCTTATTGTCACTAGTTCCATTAAATCTCTAGATTTCAAATAGTTTTGAAATACATCTGAATAAAAAGCTCTTTTTGCAGCTATCTTAGATTCAAATTCAATTACCATTCCTAGTTGACCCCCATCCCACTTGTGTGAGTTGGAATCTTGGGTGATATCTTTTTTTACTACAACCCCACCTACTGATCTTATCCATGGCAAGACTGTCCTTATGTATTCGAGAAACAAATCAGCATTTGGAATAGATATTTTCTTAAGCCAGTAACTCTTTGTCATGGAATCAAAACATTTTCAGTAGAATATAGCACATTAACGTAAGTATTTTTGCTCAGGTTATTTTGTAAATCTTTTTAAATGAATTTAGAACAACAATTATTGGACTTACTCCTTTCAAGTCCTAAAACAAAAAAGATTAAAAATATGGCTGAAGAACTAGAAAAGGAATCAAAATTTACTCTCAACATGGATATTGAGAAGTTAATGGGAGTATGGGAGCTTAGATGGAGCAGTTCAAAAGCTCCATTTCTAAATTACTCTCCTCTAGTTGATAATCTTCAAATTCTTGATCCGTTTAATCTAAATGGTTTGAATTTACTCAAGCCCAGAGGGATTAATTCAATTATTGGAACAGGAATAGTAGCAAAATTGAGTTCTTTAAATGAAAAGAAAATTGGAGTTAGTTTTACTCATGCTGGAATAATTGGACCTTACATTGGAATAAGGAAAATTAACGCTTTAACTAAGATTAAAAAAGAACAAAAAGGATGGTTAGAAATTACTTTTTTAAGCAAAAATCTTAGAATTTGCAGGGGTGATAAAGGAACTTTATTTATTCTCAGAAGAATTAAAGACAATATCTTATTTGAAAGATTTCAAGAATTTATTGAGTCTCTGTAAATTATTTTTATCTTTTAATCCAAATATATTTTAAAAAAAAGAATATTGGCACATATTTAAAGGTCTCTTTGGGTATTTCATATGACAAAAATTTTAATAATTCCTCTATCCAATAACCTAAGTCAAGTCCAAATAGGTATCTTTCCAAAACGAACCAAAACTCTTTATCAAAAATGGTTCTTAAATTATGGTATATATATTCCCAGTGGAATGTATTCCAATATTTTTGTAAATAAGAAGAAATTATTAGCCATAATGATATGAATAAAAAACTTTTTATAAATTTATAGATCTTTTTCATTATTTTTATCTAAAACAGAATTGTTTTTTATTAAAAATTCTTCAATTCAATATAATTAATAATCTTTTGTATTTCCATAAAATATGATTAAAAAAAAATAATGAAAAATTTTTAGTGTAAAACAATTATTTGTCTTTTTTGGTTAGATTTTGTGCCTTTATATTTTTATTTCTTAAATTAAATCCTAAAAATAAAAAAGTTAGATAAATTAATATGCTACCAAGAAGTATTGTTAATATTTTTGTAATATCCATTAGGTCTTAATATAGCTCATGAATATAAATTAAAACATGAGTTTTTAAATATTAAATATTATTCCGCATTAATAAGTGGTAATTTACTAAGCTAAATTAAATATTTAAGAAATATGCCAATAGTCTTCGCTTGGAGCCTTTGCCTGTCTGTTGTAGTTGTATTACTATCGACAATTCCTTTGACACTAGCAAGAATCAAAGCTGGTTATTCTGTGGACAATATGTCTGCACCAAGAGCATTATTTGATCAATTGCCAGACTTTGGTAAAAGGGCAGTTTGGTGTCATCAGAATTGCTGGGAAAGCATTTCTATTCATGCTCCAGCTTGCATACTTTGTTTAATTACTTTACCTGATTCAAACCTCTCATTAATAGCAGCTTGGATGCACCCCCTCTTCCGTTTCTTGTATATTGGAGCTTATGTTTTAAATATTCCTATTGCTAGAGGTTTAATATGGGCTTCTGGGATTTTTACGACACTTGTTTTATATAAAGAAGGGATATCCCAACTTATGAAATTCAACTAAATTAGTAGATTTTCTAAATCTTTTAATTCAAAGTCATTTATTAGTTTCACTTTATTAGCTCTAGCTAGTTTTTGTGCAGATTTAGTAAAACCAGATTTTGAGACTAATACCGCATGAGTTCCTTTCCAATATAATTTACCAGCAGAAATTTCTTGAACAGCGTTGTTACCTACTGCTTTTTTATGATTTTTACATTGAATACAAATCCTTAAATTATCGATGGAGGCAATCAAATCCACTCCTTGGTCACCGGTAATAGGTGTTTCTTTCACTTTCCAACCATTCTTTTTGAGAATTTCCATACAATGATTTTCAAATATAATTCCTTTTTTATAGTTTTGATTATTGTTCTTCGATGTATTATTTTCTATTAAATTTAAACAAGTTTTTTCTATTTGACTAGCTATAAATATAAACCAGTCTTCATTCTCCAAAATTCTACTCGCCCCAATTATTTCATCATTAATAATTGGATTAATCTTGCGATAAGCTTTCCATTTTTCAAAAAAAATGTCTGGACCTGAAAATTTTTTTAAAATGACTTTTTCCCAAAAGTATGGAATACCTTCTTTTAACCTTTTTGAACCATTATTAATGCTTCTCTCAATTAATTTTTCATCGAGAGGGGGATTACCAATCCACTTTTTCAAGTCTTCGTTGCCATAAGCATCCATAACTTTTAATCTAATTCTTTCCTCCAATAGATTGTATTTATTTTCTTCAATAAGTCTATTTATCGTTTCAAGGAAGTAATTTGCATTTAAGGCATTATTTAATTTATCTTTTCTTTTTTTTAATAGAAAAGCTCTAAAAATAGTTATCAAAAATAACAAAATTAAAGAAACTAAAATAATAAAAATATTATTCATTATTTATTATTTTTTAGTTAAAAAGATTTTGTTTTTCTGATTACAAAATCATTTTTTGTAATTAATGTAGAGTTTTTTACATCAAAACCATTTATTGCTGAAATCTCGCCTTCAATTCCTTCCAATGTTAATTGTTCAATAATTCCTTTAATAACTTCGTCTTCAACTAATTTCCTATCAATTCTTTCGGGTGTTATATCTGTTAGCCATTTAGAGGTCTTTTTTTTTACAACTTCAGTTGGATTTGTTATTTTTAAGTAAATTGCCATTTTATAAAATATTTATATTTATTATAAGTCAAGTCTTTTTTATTCCTTATTTTTGTCATTACTTTCCCATTCAAGAAATTGAAATATAATAATTGCAAAGATTGAAAAAAACACAATAAAAAGACCTAGCCATCCTATAAATTTGTTTTCAGTAAAAAGATTAGTTAGAGAAGATTTCTCCTGATAAGTTGATTCCATTTGATATTGATATGAATCCAAGACAAGAAATATATCCTTCATTAGTGTATAGAATTTAATTGCTCTAAATAATTAATAAATTAACTAACTATAATCTTATCCGTTTAATTTTAAAAAAGCTTTTGATATAAAATCAGGCCTTTTCCTTATGATAGAAAAACTTTTTTTATTTATTAGAACCAAATTAACCTCAGCTATGGTCAAAACTTTTTTGCTTTTGTTAATGAATTTTGAATGGATTTTTATTTTTGGACTTTTGCTTATTTTAAATAAAGATTCTATTGTTATGGTATCTCCAAGAAATAAAGGTGATATATATTTTATTGAAGTATCTATTAAAGGTAACTCAAACCCATTTTTTGTAAGGTCAACATAATTTATACCTGCTTTTGAAAGGGCATTGATCCTTCCTTCTTCAAGCCAATCAAAATATGTACCATGCCACATAACCCCTGCATGATCTGAATGCTGTGGTAAAACTAACTTTTCAATTTTCCAAATTTTTTTCATGTACATCAATATTTTGAAATTTATATGTCTATATTTATAGTAAAAATATAGTTATTGAAGTTGGTTTATATTAATTAAAATAAAAATAAAACAAAAACTATATTTTAAAAATTATGTTTAATCAAAATTATAAAAAAAGAAAAATGAAAAAAATATTCCAGTGGCGCGAATATTTAAATTGGAAAAAAATGAACTCAACTCAAAAAATCAATTTTAAAAGAGCGTGCTTGTTTCCTTTCTTAGTTTATACAGTTTATGTTTTTCTCTTTAAATATTCAATGGCTATTCTTATTGTTATTGGAATTTATTTCTTGGTAAGATTCAAGAATAGAAATAAATTAAATAAATAGTTTGTATTAATTTATATATTTAGAATTGTTTTAATATAAGTAAATTT
>QBZO01000004.1 GCA_003282225.1 Prochlorococcus sp. AG-335-I21 | reverse complement strand
CAATTAAAGAGGATTGGGTATTCCGTAGATTGGGAAAGGGAACGATTTACTTTAGATGAAAAATTGAATGAGGCAGTTGTTGAGGCATTTAATATTTTGCATGAGAAAAAACTGATTTATAGAGGTGAATATTTAGTTAATTGGTGTCCAGCATCTCAATCAGCAGTAAGTGATCTTGAAGTTGAAATGCATGAGGTTAATGGATACTTATGGCATTTTAAATATCCACTAATTTCTGATCAGGGTCAAATCTTAGATGAATATTTAGAGGTCGCAACAACTCGACCTGAAACCTTATTGGGAGATACCGCTTTAGCTGTAAATCCAAACGATGAAAGATATAAAAAATATATTGATAAAAAAGTGAAAGTGCCTTTTGTTGATAGAGAAATACCTGTTATTTCTGACATACATGTTGATAAAGATTTTGGTACAGGTTGTGTAAAGGTTACCCCAGCTCATGATCCTAATGATTTTGCTATCGGCAAAAGGAATAATTTAAAGCAAATCAATATAATGAATAAAGATGGAACTCTTAATATTAATGCAGGAAAGTTTCAGGATTTAGATAGATTTGATGCTAGAAAACAAATTATAAAGGAATTAGATACTTTAGGTTTATTAACTAAAATAGAAAACTATAAAAATACAGTACCTTTTTCTGATAGAGGTAAAGTGCCAATTGAGCCATTATTGTCAACCCAGTGGTTTTTGAAAATGGACAACATTTCTTCAAGTTGTCTAAAAGAACTTGATTCTAAAAAGCCTACCTTTATTCCTCAGCGTTGGGAGAAAGTTTATAAAGATTGGTTAGATAATATCAATGATTGGTGTATTAGTAGACAATTATGGTGGGGACATCAAATTCCTGCATGGTATGTATTAAAACAATCAGAAGACTCAATAGATCAAAATACTCCATATGTTGTTGCTAGAAATGAGAATGAAGCATTAAGCAAAGCGACTAAAGAATTTGGGTCAAATTTGCAACTTATTCGTGATAAGGACGTTTTAGATACTTGGTTTTCAAGTGGTTTATGGCCTTTTTCTACATTGGGTTGGCCTAATATCAATGATGCAGATTTTAAAAAATGGTATCCAAATAGTGTTTTAGTTACTGGTTTCGATATTATTTTCTTTTGGGTAGCAAGAATGACAATGATGGGGAAAACTTTTACGAATAATATTCCATTCAAAGATGTTTATATTCATGGTTTAGTTCGAGATGAAAATAATAAAAAAATGAGTAAAAGTTCTGGTAACGGAATTGATCCTTTGCTGTTGATTGATAAATATGGTTCTGATGCTTTGCGATTTGCTTTACTTCGTGAAGTCGCTGGCGCTGGTCAGGATATAAGGCTTGATTATGATAGGAAAGAAAATACTTCTTCAACAGTTGAAGCATCAAGGAATTTTGCAAATAAACTTTGGAATGCTACTAAATTTGTTTTAATAAATAAAACTTTTTCTGAAAATTATTCTTTAAATGAGAGTGATGAAAAATATTTAGAATTATCTGATAAGTGGATTTTATCAAAATTAAATCAGTTGAATACAAAAGTATCTAATCTTTTAATTGAATATAAATTAGGTGAATCTGCAAAATTATTATATGAATTTGCATGGAATGACTTTTGTGATTGGTATGTTGAATTTGCAAAACAAAAATTTAATAATAAAGAATCCCGTAACAGAAAAGTATCTGAAAAAATATTAATCAAAGTACTAACCGATGTATTGGTTATGATGCATCCCTTTATGCCACATATCACTGAAGAACTTTGGCATAAATTGCAAATAAAACCTGAACAAATTTTATTATCTCTTCAGAAATGGCCTGCATTAGAAAAAAAATATATAAATTCTCAAATAGATAAATCCTTTCAAGAGCTCTTTGAAATAATTAGATTGATTAGAAATCTTAGGGTTGAGTTAGGACTTAAGCCATCTCAACTGGTCCCTGTTTACTTAATTTCAGATAATGTTGAATTAACTAGCTTTTTGAAAACTTTAATAGTTGATATTAAAACTTTTACTAAGTCATCTGAAGTTTTTATTTGTAAATCTAGGGAAATCGATAAAAACAATTTTGCTCAGTCCTTTTCTGGAATTATTGGTGATATAGAGGTCTATTTACCATTTAATGATTTTGTAAATCTAGAAGCTTTAAAGGATAGACTTACTAAGGACCTTCAAAAAGTTAATTCTGATATAGAAACATTAAATAAGAGAATATCTAACAAAAACTTTATAGACAAAGCTCCTAAAGATATTGTTGAGGAATGTTTTGCCAAGTTAAAAGAAGGAAATTTGCAATCGGAAAGAATAAATAAAAAACTTAATTTATTAAAATGATATGACCCTTTTTTTTGAAAATATCTATGACTTAGCCTATTTTTTCAATACAAACATTGGAATTTTTGCTTTTATTCTTCTATATATTTTAATTGTTTTATTGATTCTGCCTGCCTCTTGGTTATCTTTATTATCTGGTTTTTTATATGGTTCTTACTTTGGTTCAATAATAGTTTTTTTTGCCGCAGTTATTGGAGCTTCAGTAGCATTCTTTATTTCAAAAAGTTTTTTATCAATAAAGCTTAAAAAAGTTATTAATCGTTTCCCCAGATTAAGTCTTATGGAACAAGTAGTGCAGAAAGGTGGTCTCAAATTAATCCTTTTAGCGCGACTTTCTCCTCTCTTTCCTTTTAGTATTCTTAATTATTTTTATGGGTTAAATAATATAAAATTTAGAAACTTTGCTCTTGGTCTTTTAGGAATCATTCCTGGAACATTTCTTTATTGTTCTATAGGGAGCTTGGCAAAAAGTTTGCAGGACTTAAAAAATTTACAACCAACAAATAATTTATTAATAACAATTATAAGTGTGGTTTCTACTTTGATGGTTGTTTATTTTTCAGCAAAATACGCTAAAGAATATATTAATGAGTCAAAAGAAATTAATCTCTAATATTCCAATCTTTTATAGAAGCAATAATTACAAACCAAAAAAGTCTTAATTTTCCAAGCAAACTTTTATTAGATTGCAATTCTATATATTTTGCTTGACCGCAAGGGGTTTTAATATATTTGAAAAGATTTTTGTTATCCATACAAATTAATATCTTTATGTAGTAATTTATTAATCATTAATAGTGTATTTCATTATCTACTTTTTTAGTTTTTCATAATTTACTGCTAGCTTAAATATTGACCTCTATGAAACGAATTACATTATGATTATATTTTTTCACCTGGTTCGAAACCTCTAAAGCACTTGAATCTTGGGAACCTAAGACTGAATGTTTCAGCATCTTGAGATTGAGTTCTTGCATCAGCTCTGATTTCTACCAATTGGCCGATTAGTTTATCTTTTCCACTCCAATATTCTTCACGTTGAGAATCACTAAATCCACTCCCGCAATTAAGACGATATCTATATTGATCATCTTTACCTTCAACCAGGATTGCTCCAAGTCTGCCTTCGTTTCGGCCTGTCCCTTCTTCTATTGCTACAACTTTTAAGGTAACTTCTATAAATGGTTTTGCTTTTAACCAATTATGAGTTCTTTTGCATTCATACCACCCATCAGGATTTTTAATCATCACACCTTCATATCCTCCCTCTACCGCTGATTTGTTAAGTTCTACAAATCTACTTTGTCCTTCAAGAGTATCTAAATCCACATTTTCCCAGTCAAGTGTTTGGACATGTTTTAAAAGAGTTGCATTTTTTGCTACCCAATCTTTTACTAACATACTTCTAGTAGCTTGATCTTTTTCCCATAAACCCTTTTTGAAATCTTTAATCGGACATATATCAAATAAGTGTAAAACTGCATCTTTGGATTGTTTGCCATCTTTTCTATGTACTTGCTTCATTAGGTCTTGAAAATTAGCACTCATTACTTCACCGTCTAAGACTAAATCGTAGGGGGCAGGATGTTTCTCTAATACTTTTTCTATTTCTGTAATGATATGACCAAAGTTATTAAACTGTTTGCCGTTTCGAGAAAACATTTCTACTTTATTTTTTCTAATAATTGTTAATACTCTGACTCCGTCTAATTTAATCTCAATTTGTTTCTTGCCTACCATTTTCTTTTCATGGTTTGCGCTGTCATGTGCAAGGGGACATGAGAAGATAGGTATAGCATACTTTGGAAATTTTTTTGCAACTTTGTTTATCGTTTTTTCAGAAACCCCACAACGAAGATCTTTAATCAATACGCGCCTATAAAATCCGTTCCATTGTTCTTTAGTTGCGGATTTCATAACTAAATTGATTGCATCTCTAGCGGCATGCCCAGTAAGTTCTCTTTTGATTAACTGATTTGTTAATACTTTAAAAATACTCCATTTACATCCTTGACTAGATGTCTCTTCTTCTTTTTCTGGTACTTGCTTTACACCAAAAGTTACTAAAGGATCTAAGGCCATAGTGATTCCTTCAAAAAAATCATTAAGCTCATTTTCCATTGCTTCAAAGATGATTTTTTCTTTATCTAATCTGCTTGGGTGTAATTCTAATTTTTTTATTATTTCTTCTTTCCGAAGTTCTTCATGTTTCACAAGTTTTTGAACCGTTCCTAATTTACTTTAGCTATTCTGTCTATCTTCCAATCTTTGTCACTTTTTGAAAAAGTAAAATCTAAGGGAAGCTCATCTTTCTTATCCTCAGATTTTAAGTTTAAAGTAATTATGATTTGATCTTCTTGCACTCTTGGTCTACCTGACTTTAGATTTCTATACTTATTTAAATTTAAGCCAGCTAAAAATTTTAGAAAGTCCTGACGTTTTACATGTGTTTTGTAAGTTTTAGTAGTTAATCCGTATGCAGCGTCTATTCTACCTGCTGCTACTTGATCAAAAAATTTCCGAACTAATGGATTAATTCCTCTAGCGCTTATAACAAGCTTAACAGCATTGAAAGTCCAAAAAGATATAAGCACTGCTCCACCAACCAATAAAGCTTTAAAACCAATATCTTTTACTAGTGATGCATCCATTTTGTGATTAGTTTTTTTAATCTTAAGAAAATAAATCGTTTTTGATGGCTTTTTTTGTCAAAATAATACTAAATTTAATCGATAATGTCTCTAATTCCTCTTTTACCAGTATTTCATAAGTTTAATGGGCAATTTTTTGATCAATCTTTAACAACTAATAGAGAACCTTTAGTAAAGGTTAGATGGAGCGATAATAGATTAAAGACAACTGCAGGTTTTTATAAGCGTAAACAACTTAAAGGAGTTATTGACTCTGAAATAATTTTGTCAAAGCCAATTTTAAGTAAATTATCGTGTAATGAAATTTACAGTACTTTATGTCATGAAATGATTCATGCCTGGGTAGATAGGATTTTGCATATTAATGAGATACATGGGCCAAATTTTTTGAGTAAAATGAATGAAATTAACAAAGCAGAAAATAATTTTCAGATAAGTATTAGACATAATTTTCCTGTTGAAAGAAAGGCATTAAAATATACTGGTAAATGTTTAAATTGCGGGGAGAAATATATGTATAGAAAAAGAATTAGAAATATTGCTTGTAAGAAATGTTGTAATTTGTTCTTTAATGGATCTTGGAATAAAAACTGTTTAATTTTGTTTGATTGATAATTTTAAAATGTGATTTTGTTTCTTTAATTAGAATTTCTTATTAAGTTGTTGTAACTTAATATTTAAAAACAAAGATAATTTATGAATTTTCGCAGACCTAGAAACTTTAGAAATAATTTTGATAGAACAATACTTGATAAACAAGTTGATAAAATTTTTGAAACAGGCAGACAATTTGTTGATGGTGTATCAGGTTCTAGACCAGGTAAAAAAAGAAGTACTGATTTTCAAAGAATATCTCGCAGGAATGTTAAAAATGTCGGAAGATGGGTATCGGATAAAATGGATATGTTTTTTGAAGAAGAAGAAGAAGATTGGTCTGATCAAGAAAATAGTTATGAGGAGGCACAAGATATTAAATCTTTTTCACGAGAATCTAAATTTATTAATGTCGAGAAACCATTTTCTAAGCGTCCTTTAGAGGCTTTATCTTTAAGGCAACCTAAAAGTATCGAGATGGATAAACAAAAGAAGTTGCCTTATGGACAATCAAACTCTTTTGATGAATGGCCGGATTATTCAGATTTAAAGGTTGATAGATGGCAAAGATCTTCTGAAAAAAATAATGAGATTAATGTAAATCAAGATAATTCAAAAAGCGTTTCAAATAATGGAAGAAGTATTCCAAGGTCTAGAAGAAGAAGAATATAGATTAGAAAAATTTTGAATTCCTGATGGACCTAACCAAGTTTCTAAAAGAGGATTGAACACTTCGCGAATAATAGTTAGAGGTTTTTTATTACGAAAAAATCTGTAATTTCTTGACCAAAATGGGCCTTCAAAACAAAATTCTTCCTCTAACCAATTTGAATTAACTATCGAAATGCTGTCCACTTCTCTAAATAATTCTGATCTATCTTGAGTTAAGTTTTTCCAGATTGGTTCTTCTTTTGCTTTTAAATTTTTACTTACCTGTGTTGAATTCCACCAACTTTCAGCCCAGGCAAGATTTTTGTTTTGATTTCTAATCCAAACTTGCCTTCTAATTAAAGGTTCTTTTAATTGATCGATTTCTCTTGGACCTTCTTTTTTAGATAGAGGATCTATCTGCATAGATATTAATCTGATTTTTGTTTCGTGATTAGTTAAAAGCTGTAAATGCCTTGTTGGACTACCATCCCCTAGTAACATTAATTTCCATGCTCCAGATATTTTTGGTAAAGCATTTTCAACCAAAAAAGCAGTAGCTTTTTCTTCCCATAAAATTTTTGGTGAGTTGAAGAGTTTATTATTCAGTGCTGTTACCAATATCTTTTAAGATGATAACTTTTTTTCAACAAAACTAGCTGTCTTTTCTTTTTTTAGTTCCTTAATTTTGAGCCAAACTAGTAATGCTGTTAAATCAGCTTTACTGACACCGGGTATCTTGGATGCATCACCAAAATTAGTAGGTTTTATCTTATTTAAATTTTCACGGGCTTCTAAAGATAAAGTATCTATTTGGTCATAATTAATTTCTGATGAAAGTGATTTGAGACTTTGACGATTGATCTGATCAATATTATTTTTTTGTCTTTTAAGGTAGCCTTCGTATTTAATATCTATTTCAACTCCTTCAATTATTGATATTGGAAGAGTTTTGTCTACCAAATCATATTTTATAAAATCAGAATAGTGAAGATTTGGTCTTTTTAAAAGTTCTTTTAATGTTGTTGATCCTTTAATTTTTGATCCACTATCTAACTCTATTTTTTTAGCGATCTCATCAGTACATTTTAAACGCGTATTTTCTAATCTTGAATTTTCTTCTTTAAGTGATTTCATTTTTTTCTTATGAGCTAACCATCTTCTTTCATTTATTAAGCCTATTTCAAAACCTAAAGGAGTTAATCTCCTATCAGCATTATCTCCACGCAAGGTAAGTCTATATTCACTTCTACTTGTAAGAACTCTATATGGTTCTTTAAGATCTCTCGTAATTAAGTCATTTATCATAGTACCTATATAGCTACTCTCTCTCGAAAATATTATTGGATCTTTCATATTTAGTTTTCTAGTTGCATTAATTCCTGCAACTAATCCTTGAGCAGCAGCTTCTTCATAGCCAGTTGTTCCATTGATTTGTCCAGCACTAAATAAATTTCCTATCTCAATTGTTTCCAATGATGACTTAAGTTGTGTCGCAGGGATGTATTCATATTCAACAGCATAAGCAGGCCTAAGCATTTTACATTTATTTAATCCTGGTAATGTTCTTAAAAGTTCTAATTGAATATTTTCAGGTAATCCAGTAGAGAATCCTTGTACGTATATTTCTGGTGTATTTATTCCTTCAGGTTCTAAGAAAATTTGATGTGAATTTTTGTCTGCAAATTTTACAATCTTGTCTTCGATTGAAGGGCAATATCTAGGACCTTTACTATCTATAAATCCTCCATATATTGGAGTTAAATGCAAATTATTGCGAATTAATTCATGAGTTTTTAGAGTTGTTCTTGTTATGTGACAACTTACTTGTGTCATATTGTTTTTGATTTTGGGATCAAACGAAAAATATTTATCTGCAGCTGTACTTGGTTGAATATCTAATTCATCAAAAGAAATACTCTTTTTATCCACTCTTGCAGGAGTTCCAGTTTTTAATCGCTCAGTTTTTATTCCAAGATTATGTAAGCTTTGCGTTAATCCTTGTGCCGCTTGCTCTCCAGATCTTCCTGCAGACATTGATTTATTGCCTATCCAGATTCTTCCTTCCAAAAAAGTTCCTGCAGTAATTATTATTGATTTTGCAGAATAGTAGGTTCCAAAAAAAGTTTTTACACCTTTGATTTGTTTAGTCGTATTCTTTGAGTTATTGGTAAAAGTTTCTACCTCTTTTGTCACTAATTCAGTAATCATAGCCTCCTTTAATGAAAGATTATCTGTGTTTTGGAGTATTTCTATCATTCGCTTTGAGTATTCTCTTTTGTCTGTTTGAGCTCTTAATGCCCAAACGGCTGGCCCCCTGCTGGCATTTAAAATTCTTTTTTGGATTGCAGTTTCATCAGCTAATTGTCCAATGATTCCTCCTAAAGCATCAACCTCATGGACTAATTGACTTTTTGCTGGCCCACCTACGGCTGGATTACATGGTTGCCAAGCAATCCTATCTAAATTTATTGTAAATAACGCAGTAGAAAATCCTAATTTTGCAGTCGTTATTGCAGCCTCACAGCCTGCATGTCCGCCTCCAATAACAATAATTTCAAAAGACTCATTTGGGGATTGTGGATCTTTCATTATCGTGATGATTAGTTGGCTAAGTTTCTAAATCTTGTAAACTGAGGTTCAAATAATAATTTAACAGTTCCAACAGGACCGTTTCTGTGTTTTGTGACAATAATTTCAGTTATTCCTCTATCTTCAGTTTCTGGATTGTAATACTCATCTCTATAAATCATTAATACTAAGTCTGCATCTTGTTCTATAGATCCGGATTCTCTAAGGTCACTTAACATAGGTCTTTTATTTGTTCTTGATTCAACTCCCCTACTTAATTGAGATAAAGCTACTACTGGTACTTTTAATTCTCTTGCCATACTTTTGAGACCTCTAGTAATACGAGATAGCTCTTGAACTCTGTTATCAGGTGTTGTACCCTCCATCAGTTGTAAGTAGTCAATAACTATTAAACCAAGTTCTTTTTTCTGCTCAGCTATTAATCTTCTGCATAGAGACCTCATTTCTAAAACACTTAAATTAGGTTTATCATCAATAAAAATTGGCAGTTGACCTAAAGAGTTAATTCCTTCTCCAAGTAAAGGCCATTCTTCTTGTTGTAGTCTTCCGGTTCTTAATCTTCCGCTTTCTATGCCTACTTCCATGGAAAGTAATCTATATGTAAGTTGTTCTTTGCTCATCTCAAGGCTAAATACACAAACAGGAAGATCCTGAGATTGAGCTACATTCTTTGCTAGGTTTAAAACCATTGAAGTTTTCCCCATTGAGGGTCTTCCTGCCACAATTATTAGGTCACTCCTTTGAAAGCCTTGAGTCATTGCGTCAAGGTCATAAAAATTTACTGGAATACCAGCTACAGATGTTCCTAATGATCTGGACTCTATTTCATTAAAAGTGCTTGTAAGAATTTCTGCTGCTTGGGTCAGACCTTTTGTCGGTTTTTCTTGACTAATTTCAAAAATTTTCTGTTCTGCCTTATCTAAAACTTCATTAGTTTCTTGTGTTTGATCAAATCCTAGTTGAACAACTTCATTCCCAGATCGTATGAGTTGTCTTCTTATAAATTTATCACTAATTAAATTCGCAACTTGTTCTATTGAAGCTGTTGAAGAAACATTTTCTACAAGCTCTACTAATTTAGAATTGCCTCCAATCTTTTCAAGTGATCCATTGTCAGCAAGCCATGCACTCATTGAAGTTAGATCTGTAGGTTTGCCTTGTGTATGCAACATTAAGGCGGTTTTATATATCTCTTGATGAGCATTGATATAAAAGGCCTCTGCTTTAATCAAATCCGCAATCCTTCCTATCGCATCAGGATCAAGTAAAATTCCCCCTAAAACAGCTTCTTCCGCTTGAATATTTTGGGGAGGAACTAAACCGGCATTTTCATTATTAAAGTCTTTTTTAAAATTTTTATTAGACCCATTATTTGAAAAAGGAACTGAAACCATGTACTTAAAGACTTAGATATATACTCTGACTACTTTTCCAAATAATGCAACAAAGTTATTAACTTGTTACTTCAATGTTTACTTCCGCACTTACTTCTTGATGTAGTTTTATCTTTGCAACGAAAGAACCTAAATTATGAATATCTGGGACAGTTATATCTCTTCTATCAATATCTTTTTTCGTAGCTGCCTCTATAGCTTCAGCAACATCTCCATTAGTAACAGTTCCAAAAAGGACACCATCTTCACCAACTTGTTTCTTGATTGTAAATCTTCCAATAGTTGCTAATGCAGTTTTAAAGTCAATAGCTTCTTGTTTTACTTTCTCTGCAGCAATTTTTTCTTTTGCTCTTTTTCGTTCAATTTGTTTCAGAATTGAAGGAGTTACATTAGCTGCTTTACCAAATGGTAATAAGAAATTCCTGGCATAACCAGGTGCAACTTCTACCACATCACCATCTCTACCAAGAGTTGCAACTGATTCTGTTAAAACGACTTTTACTCTTTTAGCCATGAAAAAATTTATTTAATATGTTTAATAATAAGACCTAGAGGGTAATTTTACTTTTTTTGCTAATCCTAATTTGGCAAGAATTTTAATATGTTCCCAAGTTAAATCAATTTGGCCTTTAAATAATCCCTGTCTAGCTGAATTAGGAAATGCATGATGATTGTTATGCCATCCTTCTCCAAAGGTTAAAGCTGCAACCCAAACATTATTTTTTGATCCATCGCCACTTTCAAAAGGAGCTTTACCCCAACAATGGGTAGCTGAGTTTACTAACCAAGTAATGTGATAAACCACTACAAGTCTTAGAGGTATTCCCCATAATACTAATGCCCATCCTCCAACACCTAATTTTTGTCCTATCGCATATAAACATAAGCCAATAGGGATTTGTAAGGAGAGAAAATATTTATTAAGGAATCTATAATATGGATCTTTAATTAAATCTGCACTTAATTTTGGTACAGCTTTTAACGCCTCTACGTCTTTAAACATCCAACCCATGTGGCTCCACCAAAATCCTCTCTTACTATTGTGATGATCTACTTCTGTATCTGAAAATGAATGATGATGTCTATGTAATCCAACCCAATCTATTGGTCCATGTTGACAACTGATAGCTCCACATGTGGCAAAAAATCTCTCCAACCATTTTGGAACAACAAACGATCTATGGGAAAGTAAACGATGATAACCCAAAGTGACTCCTAGACAAGCAGTTAACCAGTAAAAGAAAAATAATGCCGTTACTGCAGGCATACTCCAAAACTGAGGTTGTAAAGCTATTAAGGATAATAAATGTATGGCAATCATAAAAAAGATTGTCCCCCATGTCTTGTGCAATCTAGGCGGATATCTTTTAGAGTGACTAGATGGTTCAAGTAATCTATCCGAGAGTTCTATAACTTTTTCTGCAGGAACAGGTTTTTTTAATTTGGCTGTTTCTTGGAAGATAACTGATTTCATAATATTGGAAAAACTATTTTCAAAAGGGCCGATATGTAATATTATCATACTATACTATTGATTATTTTAATTATCCGTGAGCTTAGGATATCGCGATAAATTATTGAAGGGTCGAAGAGCAATGGCTCATTTGATTCATCTTTGGCACGAGAGGAATGGTTGGTCCCACAGGGTTTTACCCTTACTTTCAGAAATACTTGATTTGGGAAGAGTACATAATTCTCAGATTTCAAATCTTCGAAATGGAAAGTTATCATCGCCTGGCCCGGAAGTTTTTCTTGCATTAGCACAGGTCAATACGATTCTTGATCAAGGAATAGAATCGATAAGGGATCAATTAGAAAAGAATCATCCAGAATTATGGAGGTCATTACAAGATTCTGCTCTTCCATTAAAAAATGATGCTGATAATCCTTTGTCAGCTGGAGAATTATTTGAAATTTTTTCTGGATTAAAACCGCTCCCATTGTCATTTGATTGGTATATAGAGGATTCTGAAGCGTCTGCATTAAGCGATGCTCTTTCTGATCATTTTTGTCAAAATAGGCCTTGGAGATCATGTAAAACAATCATTATGGATGCGTATACAGTTTCTAAGTCACTAAGAAGAGATCGTTTTGCAGAAGTGATAGCTGGAATAAAAGATTTTACAGCAGAAGAATTAGATGGTGAATTGTTAGATCTTTATGAGACTTCCAAAAAACTTTCTTATTTTAATGGAGGTGGACCCAATGCTTTTCTTATGTACTTAAGAGATATAGCTTCAAAAAAAAAGAAAGTTTTAAAGAATGAATAATAAAAATTATAATTTTAGATTAGCCAAGGAATTTGTTATTTCAGTTGAGGAAGGTTTAAATGGTATTTTTCATGAAAGATCAAATCAAATTTATTACAAATTAAATAATATTTTAAAAATTTTTAAGGAAGAAAAAGTTTCAACAACTCACTTCAATCAATCTACAGGTAGTGGACATGATGATCTATCTAGACAAAAGATTGATAAGGTATTTGCTAAATTTTTTCTTGCAGAAAAATCAGCTGTAAGGATGCAATTTGTAAGTGGAACTCATGCTATAAGCTCCGTTCTTTTTGGTATTTTGCGGCCAGGGGATTTAATGTTATCTGTAACTGGAACTCCTTACGATACATTGGAGGAAGTTATAGGTATAAGAGGTAAGGGCAAAGGCTCTTTATTAGATTTAGGAGTTGAATATCGTCAAATTAGTATTGATGAAAAAATAAATTTCTACGAAGATAAAATTGTAGATTTTTTTAAAAAAAATAAATGTAAATTAGTTTTTATCCAGAAAAGTTGTGGTTATAGTTGGAGAAAATCTTTAAATAATAATCAAATAAAACAAATCTGTAATCTGGTTCATTCACTTAATCCTAAGTGTATTTGTTTTGTTGATAATTGTTATGGAGAACTTGTAGAAGATAGTGAACCAATTATTAATGGCGCAAATATAATCGCTGGATCGCTAATTAAAAATTTGGGGGGGACTATTGTTCCTACTGGCGGATATATTGCTGGTGATTCTGAATTGGTTGAAATGGCATGTTGTAGATTAACTGCTCCAGGAATTGGTGCCGATGCAGGAATTAACTTTGGGTTAGGGAGATTAATTCTGCAGGGATTATTTTTAGCACCTCAAATTGTTCACGAATCTCTAAAAGGTGCCGATTTGGTAGCTGCAGTATTTAAAAAACTAGGTTTTATGGTTTTACCCGAGCCTAAATCGTACAGATCAGACATAATCCAAGCAGTTAGATTAAATAATCCGCACTTAATACAAAAACTTTGTCAGTCATTTCAAAATTCTTCACCGATAGATTCTTTTTTAAATGTTATTCCTTCTCCAATGAGTGGTTATGATTCAAATTTATTAATGTCAGGAGGTACGTTTGTTGAAGGAAGTACAAGCGAATTTTCAGCTGATGCTCCTTTAAGAAATCCATATAATGTTTTTGTTCAAGGTGGTTCTCACATGGCTCACATCAAAATTGCTTTAATTCAATTAGTATTTGAGCTATTAGAAGAAAATCTAATTGAAAAGGAATCTCTCTTTTCTCCATAAATTTTATTATGTCCTACAAGTTTCCAAATTATCTAAAATATGCTGATACACATGAATATGTGAAGGAAGAAAATGGATTGTTTAAAATTGGTGTTAGTGAGTTTGCTATTGATCAATTAGGAGATATTGTTTTTGTTGAATTAGTTGAGAAGGGAACTTTTTTGCAAAAAGGAGAAACTTTTGGAACAATTGAGTCTGTCAAGGCTGTTGAAGAAGTATATCTTCCTTTTGCAGGAGAAGTGATTTCTGTAAATGAAGGGGTTATTGATAATCCAGAAATTTTGCAAAATGATCCAATTAGTGATGGATGGCTGCTAATTATAAAATCAGAATCAAATGTTTTATTAGATGAATTAATGAATTCAGATGAATATAAATCAAAGGTTGTTCCAAATTAAAGCAAATTTCTAAAAACCGGCTATTTTAAAGAAAAATATATTAAATATGAATCCCATAATCAACTCGGATTTATTTATTGATAGACATCTTGGATTGAAGGATAATGATGAGAAGAAGATGCTTCAAAAACTTGGTTTTAATAATTTAGATGAATTTATTAATAAAGTTATTCCGGAAGATATTCAGTTAGAAGAAAAATATTCGGATGTCTTGCCAAAAGGATGTTCTGAAATTGAGGCGATGAATGAATTAGAAGAAATATCTAATAAAAATCATAAATTTAGATCATTAATTGGACTTGGGTATTATGGTACTCATACGCCTAAAGTTATCCAAAGGCATGTATTAGAAAATCCTAGGTGGTATACAGCTTACACCCCTTATCAAGCAGAAATTGCTCAAGGTAGATTAGAAGCTTTATTTAATTTTCAAACTTTAATTTGTGAATTAACAGGGTTCTCCATAGCTAATGCCTCTCTTTTAGATGAGGGAACAGCTGCTGCAGAAGCAATGACAATGAGTTTTTCTTCAAGGAAAAAAAAGTCCTCAAATATTTTTTTAGTAGATGAAAATGTTTTTGATCATACATTTAATGTTTTATTGACAAGAGCTAAACCATTAGGAATTAATTTAAAACGTTTTAATCAAAAGTATCCTAAAAATCATGATGATGTTTTTGGACTCTTGATTCAGCTTCCTGGAAAAAATGGAAACTTATTTGATCCAACATTTTTAATTTCCCAAGCTCATAAAGCTGAAATAGTCGTCACATCGATTATTGATCCTCTTGCGCAAGTTTTAATAGAACCAATAGCCCAATTTGGAGTTGATATAGCTGTTGGTAGTTTGCAAAGATTTGGGGTTCCAATGGGCTTTGGTGGTCCTCATGCAGCATTTTTTGCATGTAGTGAAAAATATAAAAGACTTATACCTGGCAGAATCGTAGGACAAACTCTATCTAGAAATGGAGAACAATCACTGAGATTGGCATTGCAAACAAGAGAACAACATATAAGGAGAGAAAAAGCCACTAGTAATATTTGTACAGCTCAATCTCTTTTAGCGATAATATCTTCTTTTTATGCTATTTATCACGGGTCTTCTGGATTAACAAAAATGGCGAAGAGGATTGTTATATTAAGAAGATATTTAGAATCTATTCTTTCTGAGTTAGGTTTAAAAATACCCAGTGGGAGTAGGTTTGATAGTCTTGATATTTATTGTGAGGAATCTGAAAAGATTCATGACGAAGCTTTAAAAAATGGTTTTAACTTTAGAATTTTACCTTTAGGTTCAACGATTGAGGAATCAACAGGATTTGGAATTTCCCTAGACGAGCTTACTGATAAAAATGAAATTCATAAGATAGTTACTTTCATAGCAAATGGGCTAGGAAAAAAAGATTTAAAGCACATAACACTTAATAACTTTTTTCAGATTGACGGCATTCCTCTAAGAAATAAAGAATGGATGCAACAAAATATATTTGAAAATTATCAAAGTGAGACTGATTTAATGAGGTATATTTTTAAACTTGCTGAGAAAGACTTTTCACTGGTCGATGGAATGATTCCACTAGGAAGTTGTACTATGAAATTAAACTCTGCAGCAGAGCTTAGTCCTATTTCATGGGCTAATTTATCCTCAATTCATCCTTTCGCTCCAGCTTATCAAACTAAAGGTTATTCAAAAATAATAAGCGATCTTGAGAAATGGATTAGTGACCTTATTGGCTTGAAGTCAGTTTCATTTCAGCCAAATGCAGGATCTCAAGGTGAGTTTGCCGGTTTATTAGCAATCAATTCTTATTTCGCTTCAAAAGGTGATTTGTCAAGAAAAAAATGCCTAATTCCACAAAGTGCTCATGGAACAAATCCTGCTAGTGCGGTTATGGCAGGGTTTGATGTTGTAACTATAAAATGTGATTCTGAGGGTAATATTTCTTATGAGGATTTATTAATTAAGGTACAGGAATTTGATAATGAAATTGGTGCATTAATGTTGACTTATCCTTCTACTCATGGAGTTTTTGAATTAAAAATCAGAGAAATATGTGACTTAATTCATTCAGTTGGAGCATTTGTTTATTTGGATGGAGCTAATCTTAACGCTCAGGTGGGATTGTGTAAGCCTGGAGATTATGGCGTGGATGTTTGCCATTTAAATTTACATAAAACATTTTGTATCCCACATGGTGGCGGTGGTCCTGGAGTTGGTCCAGTTGCAACATCCGAAACTTTAAGTCCTTTTCTCCCTTCTCATTCGTTGAAAGATAATATTTCTAATTCATTCAGTTATTCTGTATCTTCTTCACAGCACGGAAGTGCAAGTATTCTTCCAATAAGCTGGATGTATATAAAGATGGTTGGTCAAAGTGGTTTAAGAAAGGCGAGTAGTCATGCAATATTGTCAGCGAATTATATTGCTAATAAATTAAAAAATAAATTTAAGATTCTATATAAAGGACAAAATAATTTTGTCGCACATGAATGCATTCTTGATTTTAGAGAGTTGAAGTCAAAAACAGGCTTAAGTGTTAATGATATAGCTAAGAGATTAATAGATTATAGCTTTCATGCTCCAACGATAAGTTGGCCAGTTCCTGAAACTATAATGATAGAGCCCACTGAAAGTGAAAGTTTGACAGAGTTAAATAGATTTTGTGAAGCTATGCTATTAATAAACCAAGAAATTGAAGAAATTGAAAATAATAGTAATCTCAGAAATAATAATTTAATTAGTAATGCGCCTCATACCATAAATGAGTTGATTTCAGATAATTGGAATTATCCTTATTCAAAAGAAAAGGCTGCATATCCGTATAAAGGTAAAAATGAACGCAAATTCTGGTCTTCTGTATCAAGAATAGATAATGCTTATGGAGATAGAAATTTAATTTGTTCTTGTAATGTCAACGATAAAGATTTTTTAGATGACAAAAAATGTGCATAAATACTAGCGTTCTTCTGATTTTTTAGTTATGGTCAAATAGAATAAAAAATTTAATATTTTCTTATAGAATTTTTTTAGATTTTTTGATTACTATTATCAAGCATCAAATTTATTTGGGGTATTTGAAGCTATGAACAAAGATTGTAAATCTTGTAAGATTAAGTCCTTGCCAATCAATAATTTAGATTTACCAAATTTTGTTAATAAATCCTTATGGAATAATACAAAGGTAAATTCTGTTGAAGGTACTAATGTAATTAGAGTGCCATTTGGAAAAAGATTTCCTAAAAAACAGAGGCCCGATAAGAATCAAAATATAGCTACTTTAATACTCCCAATCAATACATTTATCAATCCCACTCCTCCACCATATGTGGCTTAACTCATAGAAGTTTAAGAGATATTTTCGAGTGTTTCTGAATAATATTTTTGTAATTGAAGTGTAGCTTGGTTCCAATTCCATAGTTCAGCTTCTTTCCTTGCTTCTTTTCTCATAGTTTCTTTTTTATTTTTGTCTGCCAGGATTTTTTTAGTAGCTTCAATTAAACTTCTTTCTCCATTGTCTTTTTCATCTGGGTCATATAAGCAACCATTTATCCCATCATTGATAATATCTGGGATACCTCCTTTATTAGCCCCTATTACTGGGCATCCTGCAGCCATTGCTTCTAACAATACTAATCCGAGAGTTTCTGTGCTTGATGGGAATAAGAATATATCTCCAGATGCGTATGCACTGGCTAGCTCTTCACCAGACAAATAACCTATAAAATTTGTTTTTGTGTTTTCAAAAATCTTTTCCAACTGCCCCCTGTATGGACCATCTCCCACTAGAGCGAGACATGCTCCGGGTATATTATCTAATACAGGTTTAATTCTTTCAATTTGCTTTTCTGCCGATAATCTACCTACATAAATCAAAAGTGAATCAGTATCTTGATATTTTCCAAATAATTTTTCTCTCATTTTTTTGCTTCTTAATTCTGGTCTGAAGTTTTCAGTGTCGACACCTCTTTGCCATAAAGCAGTCCTCTGTATTCCTTTATCTTCGAGTTCATTAACCATTGCAGTTGAGGTACAAAGATTTAATAAGGCTTGATTATGAGCTGCTTTTAACAACTCCCATAAAAGGGGTTCTAACATTCCCATTCCGTAGTGTTCAAGATATTTCGGAAGATGTGTATGGTAACTTGCAATTAGAGGAATATTGTTTGTTTTTGCTAGCCATATACCTCCAAGTCCAAGTACAGCGGGATTAACTACATGTACTAAGTCTGGCTTGAATTCTTCTAACTTATCAGAGACTGCAGGGCCAGGTAAGCCTAATTTTAATTCAGGATATAAAGGTAGCGGCATTGCAGCAACTCCTACAATTGTTGCTCCTTTATAAAAATCAGGACATCCTTCAGGACAAAACACTATAACTTCATCACCATTTTTTGTTAAAAATTCGATGGTTTTAGTTAGTCTTGTTACTATTCCGTCAACTTTAGGTAGAAAAGTTTCAGTAAAGAATGCTATTTTCACTTTTTTAAGTTAGATATAAAACTATTTTTAATTAGTTTTTATTGCTTTAGCCTGTTTTTTCGTCCAAGTTGAAATACAAGGAATTCTTTTTTTATCGCATCTCATAGAGTATTTTTTAGCTACTTCAACAACTTCTTCTAATAAGCCATTATCAAGTGTGGTAGGATTAAGCCCCAATTCTATGAAGCATTTATTATCAACTATTAAATCATTTTCGACGGCTTCATTTCGAGGATTTGGTAAATAATTAATTTCGGCTCCAGTAAGAGAGGCAACTTTTTTAGCTAATTCGCCAACCTGGTGACTTTCTGTCATTTGATTGAAAATTTTTACTCGTTCACCAGATTGTGGAGGATTTTCTAGAGCTAGTTGGACACATTTTACTGAATCTTTTATATGTATAAAAGCTCTTGTCTGTCCTCCTGTCCCATGAACAGTAAGGGGATATCCGATTGCTGCTTGCATGAGAAATCTATTCAGAACAGTACCGTAATCGCCGTCGTAATCGAATCTATTTGTCAATCTTGGATCTTTTAATGTTGTTTTTGTATTCGTGCCCCAAACAATGCCTTGATGTAAATCTGTAATTCTAATCAAGTCATTCTTATTGTAATAAAGAAATAATAATTGATCTAATGTCTTTGTCATATGATAAACGCTGCCAGGACTTGCGGGATGAAGAATTTCTTCTTCAAAACGACTTCCATCCGGTTGAGGTACTTCAACTTTTAAATAACCTTCAGGAATTGTTGCACCTCTATGTGATCCATATCCATATACTCCCATCGTTCCTAAATGAACAATATGAATATCTAAATTACTTTCTACAATTGCAGCAAGTAAATTGTGAGTACCATTCACATTATTATCAACTGTATACCTTTTGGTATAACTTGATTTCATTGAGTAAGGTGCAGCTCTTTGTTCAGCAAAATGTACAATCGAATCAGGTTTTTCTTCAATAAGTAAATTTAGTAATTTTTGATATTGTTTCGAAAGATCAATATTAATAAATTTTATTGGTTTTCCACCGGTCTCTTCCCATGCAGATAGTCTTTCATTTATTGAGGAAATTGGAGTTAACGATTCCACTTCGAGATCAATATCTATTTTTCTGCGACTTAAGTTGTCAACTATAATAACTTCATGATTTTGTTCTGCTAAATTCACCGCACAAGGCCAACCGCAAAAACCATCTCCGCCTAGAACAATTACTTTCACTCAAAACTCCAGAATTAAAGTGTCATTTTATATTTATTAAATTACTACAGAGTGCTTCCAAATTGCGAAAAAAGATTGTAAAAAGTTTCAAATCTTTTCTCTTTAATTAATAAACTGGGTATTGTTGCAATTTTTTTAATATTAAAATTATTTTTTTAAGAATTAAATTACTTTATTGAGATGTTTTTTTCAGGTGAGCTAGCGCTTGCTAACTTCTGCTTTTCAATTCTTCCAGCTAAAAAAGCTTCTCTTCCTGCTTTTACACCATAATTCATCGCATTAGCCATTTTTAAAGGGTTTTGAGCTAATGCGATAGCACTATTGATTAAAACTCCATCTGCCCCAAGTTCCATAGCCTGAGCAGCTTCACTTGGCACACCTATGCCGGCATCAATTATTACTGGAATATTAGAATTTTCAATAATTATGGATATATTAGATAAATTTAAAAGACCTTGTCCGGAGCCAATAGGTGACCCTAATGGCATCACAGTTGAACAACCTATCTCTTCTAACTTTTTAGCTAATATTGGATCAGCATTTATATATGGAAGAACAATAAAATCTTTATTTATCAATATTTCAGCTGCTTTAAGGGTTTCAATAGGATCAGGCAATAAATATTTTTTATCAGGAATAACTTCTAATTTGACAAAATTATTTTCTTCTTGACCTGATAATTTGGCAAGTTCTCTTCCTAAAATCGCTATTCTTATTGCTTCATCTGAATTAGTGCAACCAGCAGTATTAGGAAGCATCCAGAATTTTTTCCAGTCAATTTTGTCCAGTAAATTTTCACTATTTTGATTAGTTTGAATTCTCCTTACTGCGACAGTAACTATCTCAGATTCAGTATTCGCTAAACTTTCTATCATTACTTCTGAAGACGTATATTTCCCTGTACCAACCATCAACCTACTTGAGAAGCTTTTACCTCCAATTTGTAAAGATGAATCTTCTTTCATTTTAAAATCCTTTATCTTTAATTCCTTTGTAAGGGGTGTAATTAATTCTTTTTTCAAGTTCTTTACTCTTTTTAATTGCTGTTTTGTTGTTTGGATCTATTCCTAAAACTTTCTTATAAGTTGTATATGCCAAATCATATTCCAGCAATCGTTGTTGCGCGGATGCAAGATTATTTAAAGCGACTGTATATCCAGGAAGTGATTTTATAGCTGAGTTATAGTGCTTGATTGCTTTTTTAAATTCATTTTGTGCTGCATAAGAAAAACCGAGAGCATTTTCAATTATAGCTTTTGCTTCGTCAGGTTCATTATCATAATATTCAACAGCTTTAAGAAAAGTCTTAGTGGCCTCTGTATATAATCTTTTTTTAATTTGAATAGAGCCAAATTCATATAATTCTGAAGCTTTTGTTAATGAGTTTAAGCCTTTTTGCTCAAATTTTACTAAATTTAATTCTTCCTTTCTTGTTCTAAGAAATTGTCGAAATACAAAAATTGAGATAATTATAAGTACTATAAAAAGTATGATCAAATAGGATTGAAAGGAAGATATTTCCATTACTTATAATATATTTTTCTCAATTTTCTTTTTTTAATTTAATTGCTTACTGTAGAAACTATTTTTTCAAAACATTGTGGATCGCTCAAAGCTAATTGTGCAAGCATTTTTCTATTGATAATAATGTCAGAGCTCTTCATACCATTAATTAATTTGCTGTAATTTGTTCCATTAATTCTTGCCGAGGCATTTATTCTTGATATCCAAAGTCTTCTAAAATCTCTTTTTCTTCTTCTTCTATCTCTATAAGCGTTGCAGAGAGCTTTCATTACTCTTTGATTTGCTGTTCTAAAAAGATTTTTGTTTCCTCCTCTGAAACCTTTTGCGAGGTTTAAGATTTTGTTTCTTCTTTTTCTGGCTATGTTGCCTCTTTTAATGCGTGCCATAAATTTATTTTAAAAGTAATTTGAATGCTCTTAAGCGTAGGGAATCATTAATCTTACATTATCAGCATCTCTTTCATCAACAACAGCTTTTGTTTTAAGGTGTCTCTTCAATTTTGAGCTTTTGTGATCTAGCAAATGATTATGGAAAGCTCTTCTTCTAGTAAATTTACCCGTAGCAGTAGCTTTAAATCTTTTAGCTGCTGATTTACGAGTTTTAAGTTTAGACATTTCTTTTGATAATGTTTAATCTAGATAATCTAAACCTTTATATGCATTGGTGCAAATTAAAGTTTTGAATTGAAAAGGTAATGTCTAACTTATGCAGCGTAAATTCAACTTAAAGTTTCTGATTTATGGATGTTGGTTATTTTGTTCAATTTTGACAATATTGTTATTAAGTGGCTTTGCAGAAGAATCTTCAAAAATAAATCTTACTCAAGAATTAAAAAAAGGTAATTTTTTAATCGGATTAAAACAATACTTAGGAGCTAAAAATAGTAACTTTCCTGAAAAAAATAATATTACTTTTACTTCAAAAAATGATTTCCTAAAACTCTATTCTACTAATGGTGTAAGACACAAATCCAAAAAAATCAATGTTGTTCTGAAGAAGAAAACCTTGAAAACCCCTTTCACTGTTGAAAGATTTGTATTTGGTCCATTTGCAAGCTATGAATCTGCAAAAAAGCAAGCTGAAAAATTAAAAGAAAAAGGTTATCAAGCTCTAGTTGCCTTTCCAAACAATTGGGAAGTTTGGCTTCCTGTTGGCAAATACCTTCCTGATAAAAAACTAAACTATAGAATCTTTAAAAAATCCTACAAGACAACAATTACCCCTTTTCTTGTCACTGAATACTCACAACGTGAACTCCAAGGCCCGATATATATCTCTTCATCTGAAGAGATACGAATTAATGATATCAATTTTGGTAAAAAGTTTTATTTAGCTAAAGATTCATATGGAACTTGGACGTTGATCCAGAAAATCAAATTTGATGATTACTTAAAAGGTGTTCTGCCACATGAAATTGGCTCTAATTCACCTTTAGAAGCATTGAAAGCACAAGCAGTAATTGCGAGAACTTGGGCACTTTATAATTCCGATAGATTTAAAATTGATAAATATCATTTGTGTATAACTACTCAATGCCAAGTTTATAAACCTCCTGTGATTAAATATAAAAATGTAAATAAAGCGATAGAAGATACTTCAAATTTAATAATCACTTATAAAAAGAAACCAATTAATTCCTTTTATCATGGATCTAATGGAGGTATATCAGCCATCGCAAGTGAATCTTGGCAAATCAAAGATTATAGTTATCTCAATTCAAAGATTGATGGTTTAGATTCTTTAAATCAAACTTTTAAGCTTCCAATTAAAAGTGGGGATGAATTAAATAAGTTCCTCGAGTTTGCAAATGAAAAAGTTTATGGTAAAAAGCATTCTCTTTTTCGATGGGAGAGAATACTCTCCAATGAGACGATCCAAGATAATCTATTAAATAATCAATTAATTGAGGAGAAATCAGATTTGGTTGCTCTAAATATTATTGATAGAGGCTTCAGTGGGAGAGTAATAAAATTAGAAATTAAGCTAAAAAATTTAAAGAAACCAATAGTTCTTGTAAAAGATGATATCCGTAGAATATTAAGTTTTTTGCCGAGTAATTTATTTACTATTAATAAATTAAATGATGATCTTTGGATTTTTAAAGGAGGTGGCTTCGGTCATGGTGTAGGTTTATCTCAATCCGGAGCGATAGAAATGGCTGAATTAGGCTTTACTTATGAACAAATATTGAAACATTACTATAAGGGAACAAAAATTAAAAAAATTGAGATATCGTCTCAATAATTATAATAAAAATTATAAGTTAGTATTTATGAGTAACGGTTTTTATAAAAATCGAAGATTAAAATCATTTTTATTTTTTGCTGTTTGTTTATTAGTAAGTACTATTCCTCATATCTTTCAATTCAATCATTTTGTATTTTTTACAATAACGATTTCTTTTTTAGTTGCTTGTTATGGATTAAATGTAATTTCAAAAAATATAAAAAGAAGTGTTTTTTCTAAAATTAAAGAAAAGATAATTACTGATGATAAGTTACCTGCTCTCGATATTTTAGTTGCTGCTAGAGATGAAGAAAATGTTATTGAAAGATTAGTTGAAAGATTATTTAATTTAGATTATCCAATTAATAAATTAAATATTTATATTATTGATGATGGTAGTTCTGATAAGACTCCTTTAATTTTGGAAAGGTTATCTAAAGAGTTTGATAAATTAAAAATTATTACTAGATCCGCAAATGCTGGAGGTGGTAAATCAGGAGCATTAAATTATGCTTTAAAGTTTACACAAGGAGAATGGCTATTAATATTAGATGCTGATGCTCAATTGAAAAATGATACTTTGCCAAGATTATTTCGTTTTGTTTATGAGGGATCTTGGTCAGCAGTGCAATTAAGAAAATCCGTCATAAATTTAAGTAAGAATTTTTTAACCTCTTGTCAGTCTATGGAAATGGCAATGGATGCAATTTTTCAATATGGGAGATTATCTGTTGCGGGAGTATCTGAATTGAGAGGTAATGGTCAATTAATTAATAAAGAAGTTCTACTTAAATGTGGTTCGTTTAATGAAGATACAGTTACTGATGACTTGGATTTAAGCCTTAGGCTTTTACTTTCTAAAGCAAAAATTGGGATTCTATGGGATCCTCCTGTTATGGAAGAAGCAGTAGAAAATATATCTGCTCTATTTTCACAGAGACAAAGATGGGCTGAAGGAGGTTTGCAAAGATTTTTTGATTATGGCGAGCAATTATTTTCAAAAAAAATTGAACTTATTCAAAAGTTTGACTTAACCTTTTTCTTTATCTTGCAATATGCCTTGCCTATTATTTCTTTGATTGATTTGATTTATAGTATTGCTCTAAAGGAATCACCCAGCTATTGGCCAATCTCCATAACAGCGTTTACTTTATCTGGAATTGCAGTTTGGTATGGCTCTTCATGCAAAAGTGAAGGTCCAGTTTTACAAAATCTCAATTTGATGATGATGTTAGTTGCTCTTGTATATCTATCTCATTGGTTTTTAGTGATACCATGGGTAACAATAAAAATGTCTATTTTTCCTAAAAAGATTCTCTGGAAGAAAACACTTCATACTGGTGTTTAAGTTATTCATCTAAATCAATAATTTCTCCGTTAAAAAAATTTGCTAAATTTTTGGAACTATTTTCATAGGATTCTGGTGTAGGTTTACTAGTTGGGGAGGGTGAATTTTGAAAATCTGTGCTTTGCTTATCCTTATTTTCATTTAATTTTTTAATTACTTTCTCTTGTAAATTTGCAGTCTTAGTAGTATTAATTTTTTTGCTAGAAAAGTTAAGTTTTACTTTATCCCCAAATACCTTTTTTATAGCATTTTCAATTATTACTTTTCGACTTTTGATCATATTTTCCCAGTTTGGAGATAATGCTATTAAAACTTCATTCGAATCAATACTGGCAAGTTCTGCTTGCTGAGAAAGTAACATTTTTGTTGATGGCAATTCTAATTTAGAAAGAATCAGCTCCCACTTTTCTTTTAAATAATTAGTACTATTATCGTTTTTAGAATATTGGGAAATATCCTGATTATTAATTAATTTTTTCTTATTGAAATCTTCTGATTCATTTTGGTTTTTAATATTTTCTGAGATAACTTGTTTTTTAATTAATTCTTTCTTATTAAAATCCCCTGATTCATTTTGGTTTTTATTATCTTCTGAGATAATTTGTTTATTAATTAATTCTTTCTTATTAATTATTGTTTGATTGATATTTTCTTCAAGAAGACTAGTTAGGTGTATTTCTAACCATAATCTAGGATTATCGCTTGTTTTTATTTGATAATCAACATTCTTAAGCTTGTTATGCCAGTCAATAATTTTCTTCTTACTAATGTTGTAAGAAAATTTATTTAATTCATTTTGAAATTCAATAGATGTATAATATATATCTGAATAATTATTATTTAAAGTTTTAAGTAAAAGGTCTCTAGTAATATTTAATAATCCAACTAATATCTCATTTGGTTCGTTGCCTGCATCATATAAGTTATTACAACTAATTAATAACGACTCTGGCTCATTATTAATTAATGCATTGATTAAATTAGTTAAATCATTTTCTGATACTTCTCCAAGCAAGCTTTGAACATTTTTAGTAGTTACGCCATTAGGAAGAAGACTTAATTGATCTAGTAAACTTTGTGCATCGCGCATTCCACCATTCGATCTTTTTGCAATTAGTCTAAGAGCTTGATCTTCAAATTTAATTGATTCTTTGTTTGCTATTGCAGAAAGTTTGTGAAAAATAGTATTTGTGCTGATTCTTCTAAAATCAAATTTCTGACATCTACTTTGAATGGTATTTATGACTCTTTCAGGATTTGTTGTTGCAAGAATAAAAACAACTCTTTCAGGAGGTTCTTCAATAGTTTTGAGTAAAGCATTGGATGCAGCTGCTGAAAGCATATGACATTCATCGATAACATATACTTTCCATCTAGCTTGAGTAGGGGCAAATCTTGCTCTATCAATTATTTCTCGTATATTTTCAACTCCAGTATTTGATGCGGCATCAATTTCAATAATATCTAGGGCATTACCTTCCGCAATTTGTATACATAATTCGCATTTCCCACATGGATTTGGTGTAGGTTGTTCAGATGATAGACAATTTAATGATTTTGCAAATATTCTTGCACTTGATGTCTTCCCCGTCCCTCTAGGTCCATTAAAGAGATAAGCAGGCGCAATTTTCTGAGATATTAATGCTTGTTTAAGAGTGATTGATATAAATTCTTGACCAACTAGCTCATCAAGGTTAAGAGGCCTATATTTTTGATGAAAAGGTTTATATATATTAAGCATTTATTGTTTGTAATTACATGATTAAAGTTGAATTATGGAAAACGATAACCTTAATTTTTATGCAGATTCTTTAATAATCCTTTGAGTTCCGGCAGGAAGTTTAACAATTTTCGATAAGAACAGTTTGTCTACCATTTTTTTCGTAATGGTGAACTCTTTAACTTCTTTTTGTGATGGAAGTGTATACATTAAATCAAGCATTAATTCTTCAATTATTGATCTAAGAGCCCTAGCTCCCGTTTTTCTTTTAAAAGCTTCATTAGCGATTGCTTCCACAGATTCTGGTTCGAAATTTAATTCAACGTTATCCATACTTAATAAAGTTTTAAATTGCTTTACTAGTGCGTCTCTTGGTTCCGTCAGAATTGATTCGAGAGTTTTTTTAGTAAGACGATCTAATACTGCGCATACAGGAATTCTTCCGATGAATTCTGGAATTAATCCATATTTGACTAGATCATCTAGTTCCAAATTCTTGAGAGCATCTCGGGAATCAACTATCTTTTTTGCATTTATTTTGCTTTCATCAGGGTTGGTAGTAAATCCAATTGAATTTTTCCCTAAACGTTTTTGAACAATATCCTCTAAACCTATAAATGCACCTCCACATATAAATAAAATCTGGCTTGTATCGATTTGAATACAATCATGGTTCGGGTGTTTTCTTCCTCCTTGTGGTGGGACATTGGCAATTGTTCCTTCAAGCATTTTTAATAATGCTTGTTGGACTCCTTCTCCAGATACATCTCTTGTAATTGATGGGTTTTCACTTTTTCTAGCGATCTTATCTATTTCATCAATGTATATGATCCCTTTTTGAGCTAAATCCACATTCATTTCTGACTTTTGTAAAAGTCTCAAGAGGATATTTTCAACATCCTCGCCAACATATCCAGCTTCAGTAAGACTTGTTGCATCAGCTACTGCAAAAGGAACATCAAGAAATTCAGCTAAAGTTTGTGCTAATAACGTTTTACCACTTCCAGTTGGGCCAATTAGTAAGATGTTTGATTTTTGTAGTTTAGTTGCTTGTAAATCATTAGTATTATTTTCTTTATTTTCTTCTTTTAATCTCCAAGCTAGTCTTTTATAATGATTATAAACAGCAACTGATAGTATTTTTTTTGCAGATTCTTGACCTACAACTTGGTTATCAAGAAAAGTTTTAATTTCAAGTGGTTTGGGGATAGAAGTTAAGTCTAAAGGAATAGATTTACCAGAATTATTAATTGGTAATTTTTTCTTTACTTGTGGAGAGTTATTGATTTTTGCTTGAGTATCAATTAATTCTTCATCGAGAATTTCATTACAAAGGTCTATGCATTCATCACAAATGTAAACCCCCGGACCAGCTATAAGTTTTCTAACTTGATCTTGTGATTTACCACAAAAAGAACATTTTAGATGGGCGTCGAATTTAGCCATCGATTATCAAAGCTTGTGTAGAATAAAAAAAAGATTAAATATCCCTTACTTATTAGGATTGCTTATAAAATTGAATTCGTCATCATATTCTTACAATATTCCTTTTACTTGTCATTTTTTATGACTTTATCAATTAATCCATATTCAACTGCTTCTGCAGGCGATAGAAAATAGTCTCTTTCAGTATCTTCATTAATTTTTTCTAAAGATTGATTAGTATGTTCTGCTAAAAGAGAATTTAATGTTTTTTTGAGAAATAGAATTTCTTTTGCTTGTATCTCAATTTCAACTGCTTGGCCTTGAGCACCTCCAAGTGGCTGGTGAATCATTATTCTCGAGTTAGGTAAAGCTAACCTTTTCCCTTTTGCCCCCCCGCTTAGGAGGAATGCCCCCATACTTGCAGCTACTCCAAAACAGATTGTTACAACGTCTGGAGAGATTTGCTGCATCGTATCGTATATAGCTAATCCAGCAGTAACAGAACCACCGGGAGAATTAATATATATTTGTATATCTTTGTCAGGATCTTCTGCCTCTAGAAATAATAATTGTGCTACTAATGAATCTGACACTTGATCATTAATCCCGGTACCTAAAAATATTATCCTTTCCCTTAATAATCTTGAATAAATATCAAATGCTCTTTCTCCTCTTCCAGATTGTTCTACTACAGTAGGAATAGCAGATCTTGAGTTTTCAATAACATCGCTAGAATTTATTGAGCTTTGGATTAAATGTTTTTTTTCAGAATACACTTAGTTAGTCTCTTTCTTATTCTAATTTAGGGGTTTTTTTGCTGATTAGTTAAATTTCTAATAAATTAATTTTTTTCTTTTTTATTTACCTTGGGTTTACTTTTAGTTTTAACACCTTTTTTTGTAGTTGATTTTGTTGTTTTTTCACTTATTTCTTTTACTGCTGAATTTTCTTCAAGCCAAGTGATTAACTTTTCTTGTAGGAGATCGTTACGAACTACATCTTTTAATTTCTGAATGTCAATTTGTTTGGGTGATTTAGAAATTTCATCTTCATATTCCTTCATTTTTTGATCTATTTCTTTATCCTCTACTGTAATTTTTTCTCTTTCTGATAATGCTTTTAAAGCTAAATTTCTTTGAACATTCTTTTCAGCTTGAGGCCGAGTTGATTCGGCTAAAGATTTAACTAGTTCTGGAGTGAAAGTTGATTTAATATCCATGCCTTGTTGAGCAAATCTTTGCGCTGTTTGTTCAATATTATTTTTAACTTCAATATCAATCATTGCTTTTGGAATCTCAGCATCTAATTCTTTTGATAGTGCATCCATTAAAGCTTCAATTTTGATATTTTTTTGAGTATTTTCAAAGCTCTCCTTTAGTTGTGTTTCTATATCTTTTTTTAGTTCTTTTAATGATTCTTTATTTCCAGATTGTTTTGCAAAATCATCATTAAGTTCTGGCAATTCTTTTTCTTTAAGATCTTTGAGGGTTACTTCAAAGATTGCTTCTTTACCTCTGGAATCTTCATGAGAATAGTCTTCAGGAAATTTTAGATTAAGAGTTTTCTTATCATCAATTTTCATACCAACAATTCCCTCAACGAAGCCTGGAATCATTTTATTCTTTTCTAATTCAAGATCCATTGAATCACTAGATCCCCCGTCGATTTCTTTTTTGGAATCTTTGTAAATGCCTTTGAAACTTACTACCGCGATGTCTCCTAACATTGCAGGCCTATTATTAACCGGAATAATATTTGCTAATTGATTTCTTGACTTTTCTAAAGCTTCATCTATAGATTTGGGATCAAATTTACTTTTTTTAATCTCAACTGATAGACCTTTAGATTTTTTTAATTTTAATTCGGGTACGACATCAGTTTGTAGAGTAATTTTTAAAGGTTTTTCCGGACTAAACTTTTTAAGTATTGATTCAAATCCATCAACTAATTCTGGTTCACTTAGTGGCTCTATTGATTCCATCTTTAAAGCCTGGTTCCAAGATTTATCAATTATTTTTTCTAGGGCAGAGGCATGTAGTTGAGTAATTCCGATTCGTTGTATTAACACTTGTTTTGGAATTTTACCAAGCCTAAATCCAGGAATTTTGGCTGAACGACTAATTGAATTTATTGTCTCATTCACGCATGATTTGCATGTATCAGATGGTATTTCTAATTCAAGTGCAATTCTACTTTGAGGTAGTGCGACCGTTTTTACTATTAATGCTTCTTTAATCATGTTTGAGTTGTTTAAATTATTACAATAAGCAGAAACTTAATTATTCCACATTAAGTGATTTCCTTGAAGTTAACTTTTTTGATAAAGTAAGAAAAATATTAAATTTCATAATTTTACAATTTATATAGTGAGAAAATCTCCATTTTTGCCAAATAGAAAGTTAAAAGTAGCTATTTTAGGCTCTTCAGGGGCTGTGGGATCTGAACTACTTAAGATTCTTGAAGAAAGAGATTTTCCTATCTCAGATTTAGTTTTGCTTTCATCACAGCGGTCAGAAGGGAAAATAATTAAATGGAAAGGAGAAGAAATTGTTACTAAAAAAGCTTCAAAAGAACACTTTTTAAATGTTGATTTAGTTCTTGCTTCTGCAGGAGGTAGTATTTCAAAACAATGGTTATCCACAGTAAAAGATCAAAATGCTGTACTAATTGATAATTCAAGTGCATTCAGATTAGAAAATGATGTTCCTCTTGTTGTTCCGGAAGTCAATGCTTGCGAAGCTTTAAAGCATAATGGCGTTATTGCTAATCCGAATTGCACAACTATATTGTTGACTTTAGTTTTAGCTCCTTTAAATAGAATTTCTCCGATCAAAAGAGTAATTGTTTCAACTTATCAATCAGTAAGTGGAGCGGGGCAATTAGCAATGGAAGAATTACAGTTTTTAACTAAGAAATATTTGCAGGGAGATCCCAAAGAAAGTGAAGTTTTACCATATTCATTAGCATTTAATCTATTTTTACATAATTCACCAATGCTTTCTAATAATTACTGCGAAGAAGAGATGAAAATGACAAATGAAACTCGCAAAATACTAAATATTACTGATTTAAAACTTTCTTCAACATGCGTTCGAGTTCCCGTTCTTAGAGCCCATTCTGAATCAGTTAATGTTGAATTTGATGATGTTATCAAACCTTCTTATGCTATTGACCAATTGAAAAAAGCTAAAGGTTTAGTAATAATAGAAGATTATGAAAAAAATAGGTTCCCCATGCCAAATGATGTGATGGGAAGAGATAATATTGCAGTAGGAAGAATAAGAACTGATATTAGTAATTCTAATGGATTAGAATTATGGTTATGTGGAGATCAAATAAGGAAAGGAGCAGCACTTAATGCTGTTCAAATAGCTGAATTATTAATTGCAAAAAAATGATTCCCAACAATACTAAATTTTCTAATCCATTATTCGGAAGGATTTTGACAGCTATGGTTACTCCATTTAAAAAAAATGGTGCGGTTGATTATGAATTAGCTATTAAACTTTCGAATTACCTTTGTGAAAATGGCTCTGATGGAATTGTGCTTTGTGGGACCACAGGAGAGTCCCCAACTCTTACATGGACTGAACAACATAATTTGTTTGTTGCAGTAAAAGGCTCTTTAAATTCTAGTTCTAAAGTGATTGTTGGTACAGGTAGTAATTGTACCAGTGAGGCTATAGAAGCTACTCAAAAAGCTTATGAATTTGGCGCCGATGGCGCTTTAGTTGTTGTCCCTTACTACAATAAGCCACCTCAAGAAGGTCTTTATAAACACTTTAGTTCTATAGCTAATGCAGCTAGTGATTTACCCTTAATGTTATATAACATCCCTGGAAGAACTGGTTGTAATTTATTGCCAACCACTGTAAATAAACTTATGAATTTTCCAAATATTCTCAGTATTAAAGCAGCAAGCGGTAGAATAGAAGAAGTGACAGAGTTAAGGGCAGCGTGCGGCTCTAAACTTTCAATATATAGTGGCGATGATTCATTGTTGCTTCCTATGTTATCTGTTGGTGCTGTTGGTGTAGTGAGCGTTGCTAGCCACATTGTTGGGTTGCAGCTAAAAACTATGATTGAATCATTTCAAAAAGGTGAAATATCTATTGCTCTTGATATTCATGAAAAACTGCAACCACTATTCAAGGCACTCTTTGAAACGACAAATCCAATTCCCATCAAAGCAGCTTTAGAACTACAAGGTTGGCAAGTTGGTTCTCCTAGGAATCCATTAACCTCTCTTATTAAAGAAAAGAGAGAAAGCTTACTTCAGATAATTCAAAATCTGTCTTTGTAAATACTTTTTTTAACGCTTTAATAAAGTTACTTTGACTTTAATAACCACATTTTTTGCTTGTTAAAATACTTTTATTATGAATTCAAACCAAATCAAATCAAATAATAATCAAACCTCATCTCGAACAAAAAAATCAAATGAACCTGCTTTAAAAATTATTCCATTAGGGGGTCTTCATGAAATAGGTAAAAATACATGTGTTTTTGAATACCAAGATGACATCATTTTAATAGATGGGGGACTCGCTTTTCCAAGTGATGGCATGCATGGTGTGAATGTTGTTATGCCTGATACATCCTATTTGCAAGCTAACTTAAATAGATTTCGTGGAATGATAGTAACCCATGGTCACGAAGACCATATTGGTGGAATTTCTCATCATTTAAAGAAATTTAATATTCCTGTGATTTATGGCCCACCTTTAGCGATATCAATGCTTAAAGGAAAAATGGAAGAAGCAGGCGTGGCTGATAGGACAACAACACAGACTATAGAACCAAGACAAGTTGTCAAACTTGGCCAGCATTTTTCATTAGAATTTATACGTAATACTCACTCAATTGGCGATAGTTTTTCTTTAGCTCTAACTACTCCAGTAGGTGTTGTTTTCTTTACTGGGGACTTTAAATTTGATCATCTGCCACCTGATAACAAACATACTGATATTGAAAGAATGGCATTTTATGGAGAGAAGGGTGTTCTTTGCTTACTCTCGGACTCTACAAATTCCGAAGTAAAGGGTTTTGTTCCTTCAGAAATTTCTGTTTTTCCAAATTTAGATCGAATAATATCTGAAGCCAAAGGTAGAGTTATGCTTACCACTTTTGCAAGTTCAACCCATAGAGTTGCTATGGTGATCCAACTAGCAATGAAGCATGGACGTAAAATTGGATTAATGGGACGATCAATGCTAAATGTTGTTGGTAAATGTCGTGAATTAGGCTATATAAAATGTCCTGACGATCTCTTTTTCCCAATTAAAAGCATAAGAGATTTACCTGATAGAGAAACCCTACTCTTAATGACAGGTAGTCAAGGAGAGGTAATGGCTGCACTAAGTAGGATCGGAAGAGATGAACATCCACACGTTAAACTCAAAACTACTGATACAGTTATTTTTTCTTCCAGTCCAATCCCAGGAAATACAATTTCTGTAGTGCACAGTATTGATAGATTAATAAAATTGGGAGCTAATGTTATTTATGGTAAAGAACATGGAATTCATGTTTCTGGTCATGGATGTAGAGATGATCAAAGACTGATGCTAGCGTTAATTAAACCAAAGTTTTTTGTTCCAGTACATGGCGAATATAGAATGCAAGTTTTGCATGGTAAAACCGCTGAATCGATGGGCGTAGATCCCAATAATATACTCATCCTTGATAATGGAGACACAATTGAGCTTAGAGCTGATTCAATGATTCAAGGAGATCCAGTAAAGTCTGGAATTGAAATGCTGGATAATACAAGGACTTGTGTGGTAGATGCAAGAGCTCTAAAAGAGAGACAGCAGTTAGCAGATGATGGAATAGTTACTGTTTTAGCCCCTATAAGCACAGATGGTAATATGGTAGCCCCACCAAGAGTAAGTTTGAGAGGTGTAGTAATATCAGCTGATCCAAGAAAAATGTCAATGTGGACCGAAAGAGAGATAAATTGGGTATTAGAAAATCGCTGGAAACAATTATCAAGACAAACCAGTCCAAATAGTTTTGAAGTTGATTGGATTGGGGTCCAAAGAGAGATTGAAAATGGTTTAACTAGAAGATTGCGAAGAGAATTACAAGTAGAGCCATTAATTCTATGCTTAGCTCAACCTGCACCAAGCGGAACCCGAGCTTATAAACCTCAAATAGTTAATGAGCAAAATCAGCATCCAAGAAATAAACATTATCCAAATGTTAATAATCAAAATGTAAACCGTAATCAAAATAATTATAAAAATAATCCATCAGCTAGAAATACAGATCAAGCAAAGAATAATCAATCTGTAAAAGATTCTGTTACAACTCCAGTATCTAAGATAGAGGAGGCACCTGCAGGTAGGACTAGAAGAAGGAGATCTGCAGTATCAAACTAGTTTTTTTCTAGATTTATATAGTCCTTATTCCAAATAATCTCAAATCCATCTGGTAAATCTATTTTGCCTCTATCTTTTTCAAGAATTGAAGAAGCTAAATGAGTTAAATTTTTTGAGCTTAATTGTTTTATACAATCCTTCTTTAGAAAAGTATTTAAAATAGTACATCTTGCTTCAATGCATAAGCTATTTAATAATTCCCTCTTTACACCAATTGCATCTTCACAATAAAGGTATGCAAGCTTACTGAGATCATTTTGCTCATTCTTATAATTGCTCATTTTTTCTGCAAAACTATTTATCCTCTTGGAACAACCAGGATACATAGTTTCTAAAATAGGAATAATTTCTTTTCTTACAATATTCCTCTTAATTGTTAGATCGCAGTTAGTCGGGTCTTCCCAAATGGGAATGTTTTGAAGTTGGCAAAACTTTTTGGTATCTTCTCTAGAAAATATCAATAATGGTCTTATTAAAAAAATGTGATGTTTAAGTAATCTTTTTTTGTGGATATAGCTTAGTCCTGCATAATTGCTACCTCTAGCTAAATTTAATAAAAATGTTTCTGCATTATCTGTATTCGTATGACCCGTTAATAAGTAAATATCAATTTCCTTTTGGTTCTCCATTAATAATTTATTTGCTCTTTCACTTAATTTCTTGTACCTCCAATCTCTTGCTTTTTCTTCAGAAGAAATATTATTTTTATTAGCTTGATCAAAAAAAAATGAAATATTTTTTTTATTACAGTAACTTTTTAATTCAAGTGCATATTTTGCTGATTTTTCATGCCATTGATGATCTCCATGCCAAACATTCACAAACCAATTATGTTGCGTTTTCATATCGTTGATTAGGTTCAATAAAGTCATCGAATCTTGTCCTCCAGAAACTGCTATTAATAGATTTGCTCCATCAGGAATTAATGTTTTATTGCTCAAAATTTCTTTGTGCAGGAGATGATGCCAGGATGTCCAATTTTTTTGCGACGAATTTTTATCAGACATATTGTTTAACTCAGATAATATTTTTTTAAAAATTCACTGTTTTAATAAAACAATGTCACAATCAGGTAATAAATTCATCAAATCTATGAGTCTGATTAATCTTTTGCCACAAAAAATTCAAGAAGAGCTTAGCAGTAAATCTTTACTCAAAGTTATTTCAGGATTAAGTAATTTTGAAACCCAAACTGTTAACAAAATTGTAAAAGCAGCCTGGATGGGCGGAGCCGATTTAATTGATATAGCTTGTAAACCTGAATTAGTTGAATCCGCGATTGGGATATCACCATTACCAATTTGCGTAAGTTCTGTAGAGCCTAAGTCTTTTATAAATTCAGTTAAGGCTGGAGCTTCTTTAATCGAGATAGGCAATTACGATAGTTTTTATGACCAAGGAATTACTTTCTCGGAGGAGAAGATCTTAAATCTCACAAAAGAAACTAAAGATCTTTTACCTAATATTCCTCTATCAGTGACAGTTCCACATAATATGCCTATTGATAAACAAGTAGATCTTGCAATTAAATTAGTTCTTGAAGGCGCTGATATTATTCAAACTGAAGGAGGCAAAAGTTCTAACCCATATAGTTCAGGAATTCAAGGATTATTAGAAAAGTCGGTACCAACTCTGGCGGCTACTTTTGCAATATTCAAGGAATTTGAGAAACAGTCCATAAATATTCCAATTATGAGTGCTTCAGGCTTAAGCGAGGTAACATGTCCTTTGGCAGTATCATGTGGAGCTTCTGCAGTCGGAGTTGGATCTGTAGTAAATAAATTAGATGATTTAATATCAATGGTTGCTGTTGTTAGAGGCCTAAAAGAATCTTTGAAAAATTCAATGATTAAAGAAAAAATTTCCTAAGATATAAAAAATCTTAAGTTATTAGATGAATGAATAACTATAAGCTTCAAGCACCTTATGAACCAAATGGTGATCAACCCGAAGCCATTAAGAAGTTAGTTCAAGGAGTTAATAGTGGCGAAGAGTTTCAGACCCTTTTAGGAGCAACTGGAACGGGAAAAACTTTTACTATTGCTAATGTAATTCAGCAAACTGGAAGACCAGCACTTATACTGGCTCATAATAAAACTTTAGCAGCTCAATTATGTAATGAATTAAGGCAGTTTTTTCCTAAAAATGCAGTTGAATACTTTATCTCTTACTATGATTATTATCAGCCAGAAGCTTATGTTCCAGTAAGTGATACATACATAGCAAAAACTGCTTCAATTAATGAAGAGATTGATATGCTTAGGCATTCCGCTACTCGATCATTATTCGAGAGGAAGGATGTAATTGTTGTTGCATCTATTAGTTGTATTTATGGTCTAGGAATACCAAGTGAATATTTAAAAGCTGCTGTTAAATTTGCTGTTGGTGAATCTATAGATCTACGTTCTTCTCTAAGAGCGCTTGTGGATAATCAATATACAAGAAATGATACAGAAATTACGAGAGGTAGATTTAGAATTAAGGGAGATGTATTAGAAATTGGACCAGCTTATGAAGATAGATTGATAAGAATTGAATTATTTGGAGATGAGATTGAGGCTATTAGATTTGTTGATCCATTAACTGGAGAGATTCTTGAGAGTCTTGATCAAGTGAGTGTTTATCCAGCCAAGCATTTTGTCACTCCAAAAGAGAGACTAGATTCTGCCATTAGTGCTATTAGAAATGAATTAAAAGAACAACTCGATAAATTTGCTTATGAAGGAAAGTTGTTGGAGGCGCAGCGTTTAGAGCAGCGCACAAAATATGATTTGGAAATGCTAAGAGAAGTTGGATATTGTAATGGTGTTGAAAATTATGCACGTCATTTGGCTGGTAGAGAAGAAGGAACTCCTCCAGAATGTCTAATAGATTATTTCCCAAAAGATTGGTTATTAGTAGTAGATGAAAGTCACGTAACATGTCCGCAATTACATGCAATGTATAACGGAGATCAAGCTAGAAAAAAAGTATTAATAGATCATGGTTTTAGGTTGCCTAGTGCTGCAGATAATAGACCTTTAAAATGTGAAGAGTTTTGGGAAAAATCGAGACAGACATTGTTTATTAGTGCAACCCCTGGCCAATGGGAGTTGGATCAATGCGAAGGCAAGTTTATTGAACAGGTTATTAGACCTACAGGGGTTTTAGATCCCATAATTGATGTAAGGCCTAGTGATGGACAAATAGATGATCTTTTATCAGAAATAAGAGTTAGAGCTAAAAAGAATCAGAGAGTATTGGTTACTACTCTTACAAAAAGGATGGCAGAAGATCTTACGGATTTTTTATCGGACAATAAAGTAAGGGTGAGATATTTGCATTCTGAAATTCATTCGATTGAAAGGATAGAGATTATTCAAGATCTTAGATTGGGTGAATATGATGTATTGGTTGGAGTAAATTTGCTAAGAGAAGGTCTTGATCTCCCTGAAGTTTCTTTGGTTGCTATTTTAGATGCTGATAAAGAGGGCTTTTTGAGAGCAGAGCGATCCCTAATTCAAACTATTGGAAGAGCGGCAAGACATGTTGAGGGGGTTGCTTTACTTTATGCAGATAACTTTACCCAATCAATGAAAAGAGCGATATCTGAAACTGATAGAAGAAGAACTATCCAAAAAAAATATAATCAAATCAATGGCATTACTCCAAAACCTGCAGGTAAGAAAATTGAAAATTCAATATTATCTTTTTTAGAGCTTTCCAGAAAATTAGATACTGGAGGATTATCTAAAGATCTGATAAACATTGTTAGTAATAAAACGGACGATATTTTAAATGCTAAAGATAATCAATGTTTACTAGATGAAATGCCTAGCTTAATTGATAAGTTAGAAAATAAAATGAAAGATGCAGCAAAAGAACTTAATTTTGAAGAGGCTGCAAATCTTAGAGATAGAATTAAGAAACTCAGGCAAAAATTATCTAGAAATACTTAAATAATTATTTATTTATCTAATTCGAAATAAGAATGAATGGCATTAACTGCTTGGTCGCAGTCTTTTTCTAAGACGATACAAGAAGTTCTTATTTCACTTGTAGCAATCATTTCAATATTAATATTTTTATTAGCAAGTGCTCTAAATATTTTCCCAGCTGTTCCAACCTTAAATGCCATTCCAGCTCCAACTGTGCTTACTTTAGCTATCGCTGGTCCATCTTCGATGAATGATCCCGATAATTTTTTTGTTAAAGAGTGAAAAATTTCATTAGCTTTTTCTCTATCTTGCTTGTTCATGGTAAAACTAATGTCTTTGGTTTTTAAAGATGTTAACCTTTCAGATTGAACAATAGTATCAAAAATTAAATTACTCTCTGCGAGAGCTAAACATATTGAAGCTGCCACCCCAGGTTTGTCAGGTAGGTTCCGAATGCTAACTTGAACTTGATTTTTATCTAATGCAATTCCTCTTACCTCAGGCTGATCCTCTCTCTCAATTATTGGATTAATAAATATTTGTTTATCAGATAATTTAAATTTTTCACCGACAAATCTTATAGCTTTTGGAATATTGTCAAGATCAATTACGCAGCTGACTTTGATTTCGCTGGTAGCTATTAATCTTACATTTATGTTTGCTTGGGATAAAGTATCAAATAAATCAGCAGATACACTTGGTCTCCCCATTATTCCAGCTCCTTGAATACTTAACTTAGTCATATTTGTTTTGAAATTATATTCGCCACCTAATTGATTTGTTATCAATTTACATTGATCAATTGTTTTGGTTAACTCAAACTTATTAACTGTAAATGCGATATCATTACTCTTCCCATTATGTGTAGCTTGGATTATTAAATCAACATTAATGCTTGCTTCAGACAATGTTTCAAATATTTGAGCTGCAATTCCAGGTCTATCAGGTAGGTTGGAAATACTAAATACGGTTTGGTTTTCTAATACTTCAAGACTATTAACAGTTTTTGTTAATTCTAACCCTCCTCTATTTAGAGCTAATGGTTTTATTTTGCTATGTAGAAGAGTGCCATTTGAGAGGGTTTGACTAGATTTAACATATAATTTAATCCCATAGTTGCGAGCAATTTCTACAGCTCTTGGATGAAGTACTGAAGCTCCAACACTCGCAAGTTCTAGCATCTCTTCACAACTAATAATATCTAATAATTTTGCACTAGGTACAATTCTTGGATCAGTGGTAAGAACTCCAGGAACATCTGTATATATCTCGCAAGTTTCTGCACCTAATGCTGTGGAAAGTGCTACTGCTGAAGTATCTGAACCCCCTCTTCCTAAAGTTGTGATTTCCATTGATCCAGTATGACTAAGCGTTGAGCCTTGAAACCCAGCAACTACTACTACATAACCTTGTTCAATATAGTTTTGTATTCTTTCTGTTTTGATATCTAAGATTCTTGCTTTCCCATGAATTGATTCAGTAACTATTCCAACTTGGCTACCTGTCAAAGATATTGCAGGAATCCCATATTCATTTAATGACATTGATAGAAGTGCCATAGTCACTTGCTCCCCTGTTGAGAGGAGCATATCTAATTCTCGGCTATTGGGATTTTTGCTGATTGATTCTGCTAACTTATTTAATTGATCTGTAGAATGACCCATTGCAGAAACTACTACGACGATATCATTTCCAGCTTCTTTACTTTTAATAATACTTTGTGCAATCGCCTTGATTTTTGTTATGTCTTCAACCGATGTACCGCCAAATTTTTTGATTAATAAAGCCATGCTTAAATCATAATATAAATTATCAAACTTAATATTTGATTAACTTAAGTTAACGAGATTTTCCGTAAAAACATTAATAGGATTATTACCTTTTTTTAGTGATGATTCAATATCTAGCAAATTACTCATCAATTTAATTAAGAACTCAGTGGAAATATTATTTACTTTATTACGGATAAAAAAAATTCTTTTTGGGTTAGATATATTTGCAAGTTTGCATATTTTTGATAAATCTTGCTCACCAGATTTATGAATTAATTTTACTATGGTATGCATTCTGATTTGACTTATTAATCCTGCATTGAGCCTTAAAGCAGGTTCTCCTTTTTTTAATAAGTAATGGATTTCTATAAGACCCTCACTAATACTATTTTGTAATAGATGATCGATTATTTTAAAGATATTTGACTGATGATCACTGAATATTTTTTTTACATCATCAATTTCTAGATTTAGTTTTTTGTTTTCATTATTATTCTTTGCAGATAGATATATCTTTGCTTTAGATAATTCGCTAACTAAGTTAAAACTATCATTCCCCACTGAATTAATAATTAAATCAGCGGTCCCTTTACCTAGATGAATGTTCATTGAATTTGCTGTGACTTCTAGGTATCTTTTTTGGCCTTCAAAATCCCAGATATCGGGCAAAGAAAATGTCTTTTCAATTGCTAAATCTTTTTTAATTAAATTTTGAATAAATTTTGTACTCTTAAGTCTTGAATCTGGTTTTTTTGTATTTTGTAAAAGAAAGTAAGTATTACTTGGAATGTTTTGATAAATTTTTTCAAATTTGATTCTTATTTCCTCATTTTTATTGGTGAATATTGGGTTATTTTTTAATACAATTACTCGTGATCCATCCCCCAAAGGAGGCATTAGTATTTCATCAAAAGCTTTTTTTATTTGATCATCATCATCACCATTTAAATAACTAATATTTATTTCTCCCCATGTTTTGGATACTTTTTCATTAATTATTTTTTTTATAAAATTATTACTTGCATTTAAATCATTTCCCCATATTATTTGTATTGGCATATTTGCAAAAAAGAAGCTTATTATAATTATGCTTTCTTTAAGATAAAATAAATTAAATTTTAATGATAAAAGACCATCCTATTTTTTTAGAAAGTATTAGGTTTATTAAATCTAATTTGATTAAAAATAATTTTAATTACTTGGAAAATAAAGTTTTAGAAAGATTAGTGCATACTTCAGGTGATTTTAATATTCAAAAACTTTTGGAATTTAGTGAAGGAGCTTGTGAAAAAGCTGTTAAATCTCTTAAAGCTGGAGCACCAATATTGACTGATACTGATATGGCTGCAGCAGCTATTAAATCAATGGCAAAAAATACAAACGGAAACTCAGTTGTTTCGGCGAAACAATGGTTTAATGATAAGGATTTATCAGGTTTGACTAAAACTGCTTATGGGATAGAAAAAGGTTGGATTGAATTATCGGCCAAAAATTCAGAGAGTCAATCGCCAATTATTGTTATTGGAAGCTCTCCAACTGCATTGATCAATTTATTAAAGATTTTGCAGAATTCGCAACAGATTCCTAGTTTAATTATTGGAATGCCTGTTGGTTTTATTGGGGTTAGACAAAGTAAAAAAGAATTGCTCAACACTAATTATCCAAGAATTGTTGTGAACTCTACAAGAGGAGGAGCAGCAATGGCAGCAGCAGCTGTTAATGCCTTATTAAGAGAAACTATTTAAAATAATTGTTATTTAATCTGCGTAAATATTTTTATTTTATTTTAATTTGAGAATTCAATTGATTGTTATTTTCTAAATAATCTAAAACTAATTTAGCCTTATCAATAACTTCTTTAGGAACCCCGGCTAACTTAGCGGCTTCAATACCATAACTTTTGTTCGCACCACCTTTTTCAATTTTATGACAAAAAAATAATTGATCTTTCTTTTGTTTAACTAATACTTGAAAATTTTCTACATTTGTATGTGTATTTTTAAGAAAATTTAGTTCATGATAATGAGTAGCAAAAATTGTATTACATACAATTTTTTTTGCTAGATATTCACTTACTGACCATGCTATGGATAGTCCATCAAAAGTAGATGTCCCTCTTCCTATCTCATCAAGCAAGACAAGAGAGTTTGATGTCGCTTGATTTAGTATTGATGCAGTTTCTGACATTTCTACCATGAATGTCGATTGTCCAGTTGATTGATCATCTACCGCTCCAATTCTTGTAAATATTCGATCTGTAATTTGAATGTCGGCTTTGCTTGCAGGGACGAAGCTTCCGATTTGAGATAAAATTTGTATCAATCCTATTTGTCTAATAAAGCAACTTTTTCCACTTGCATTTGGGCCAGTTAAGATTATTAATTTTTGCTTATTATTAAAAAAAATATCATTAGATATAAATTTTTTATTAGTTAATAATTGTTCAACGATAGGATTTCGTCCTGCAATAATTTTTGTGCTTTGTTGGTCTGTTGAATTAGTAATGGCTGAAAGAGTCGGTTTTATAAAATTATTTTCTAATGATGTAATTGCTAAACCGAGTAATGCATCTATACAGGCAATAGATTTTGCGATGGATCTAATTCTTTTTGTTTTTGAAGATACGAGATTTCTTATCTCGCAAAACAATTCATATTCTTTAGCAGCCGCGCGATTTTTGACTTGAAATATTTTACTTTCTCTATTTTTGATTTCTGTTGTTACATATCTTTCCTCATTAGTAAGAGTTTGCCTTTTAATCCAATGAGCAGGGGCTAAATTAACTTTAGATTTATTAATTGATATGTAATAACCAAAGTTTTTATGAAATTGAATTTTTAAATTTGATATTTTACTAATTTTTCTTTCTTTTAATTCTTCTTGATTCAACCAATCTGAGTAGTCGTCTATTAAATTACGTAAGCCATCTAACACATTATCAACTCCATCATGGATAATGCCTCCTTCACTAGTATTTAAAGGGGGATTTTCTACTAGCTTGAAGCTTATTAGATCTGCTAATTCTAAAAGCTCATTATCAATAATTTTTAATTGATCCGTCCAGGATGGGATTTCATACTTAAATAATGTAACAATTGACTTTAATCTAGGTAATTTTTTTAAACCCTCTGAGATTGCTATTAAATCTCTAGGACTAGCATGCCCCGCGCATGCTCTCCCTGAAAGTCTCTCTAAATCGCCCATTGCTCTAAGTATATTTTGGGTTTCTATCCGTAGCTTTTTAGACTCTAAAAAGTTTGAAATAATATTTTGTCTTTTACAAATTTCATCAATATCTAATAATGGAGAGTCTATCCACCTTCTTAAACATCTTGCGCCCATGCAAGTATATGTTCTATCAATACTCCATAGAAGTGAACCAGCATAATTATTTTCTCTTTGTGTATTTTTTATTTCTAAATTTTTTTGAGTTTGATAATCAATGATTAAATGATCTTTTGGAAATTGGATTTGTGGGAAATCTAAAGAAATTTTTAGAGAAGAATCGTTCTCTAAATTTGAAGGATTTATTTTTTCTAAATAATTAAGTAAGCCACCAAGTGCTTTAGTCGCATT
>QBZO01000003.1 GCA_003282225.1 Prochlorococcus sp. AG-335-I21 | reverse complement strand
GAAAAACCATTAATCCAACTAACAACAGAGCAAAAAAACTTTGAAAAACTGAGTAAGTTTATTTCTCATCATCCCACGCGGAGTCTAAGAGTTTTAGAACGAGACTCCACCATTATTCAGAACATTAATAAAATATTTAAGATGGATAATTTGAAAGGAATCATCTCAGATGAGGATGGAAGAATAGATCCTATTTCATTATTAAGGACATTAAATATTTGTCTAAAGGATGAGAAAGTAAATTTTATTAATGACAAAATTATAAAAATAAAAAAAATAAACAATCAATGGATTTCTACCTGCAGCAATAAACTTGAGATTAGAAGTGATGTAATTATTTTATGTAACTCTCTTGATGCTCTTAAATTGATCGACTTGGATATTCACAATATAAAGTTGAAACCTGTTTTAGGTCAAGCCATAGAAATTTCGCCTAATAAGGAGGAAATTAATTTACTATCTCTACCTAAGCATTTCAACATCAATGGTACGAATTTTATTCGAAAAAATAATAACAAAATAATTATTGGATCAACCGACGAATATGATATTGAACCAAAAGAGAATACTTTTGAAGAACTTACAGATTTCCTAAAAAACAAACCTAGATGGTTGAATAAAAATAATATTACTGATAAATGGCTTGGAATAAGGTCTCGCCCAGAAGGCGAACCATCACCGATATTAAAAAGTTTAGAAAAAGGTTTAATCTTGTGTACCGGTTTTTATAAAAATGGCATATTACTTGCCCCTGCTTGCTCTAAATGGGTATCAGATGAGATTACAAATCATCTACTTTAATTAATCTTTTGTCTCTGTAAAATCTGCGTCAATCACATCATCATCACTACCTTTTTCATTAGCTTCATTTGACTCTGGGCCACCCGATGCTGGAGGCTGATTCCCTTGCTGTTGATAAACAGAAGAACCTATTGCATAAAGCTCTTGTTGAAGCTCTTCTAATAATTTCTTCATAGCTTCATAATCTTCTTTTGAAATTGCCTCTTTCAATGCTTTACTTTTTTCTTCTACCTTGGTTTTAGCCGATGCATCAACTTTATCACCAAGTTCACCCAACTGTTTTTCTGTTTGATAGACTAAAGTCTCAGCTTGATTTTTTAAATCAATTTTTTCTCTTTTTTCTTTATCAACAGAAGCGTTTGATTCTGCATCTTTAACCATTTTATCGACCTCATTGTCTGAAAGAGTTGAGGCTCCAGTTATAGAAATAGATTGTTCTTTACCACTTCCTTTATCTTTCGCAGTAACACTTAAAATTCCATTTGCATCAATATCAAATGTTACTTCTATTTGGGGAACACCTCTTGGAGCGGAGGGAATACCATCAAGTCTAAAGGTTCCTAAACTTTTATTATCTGAAGCCATTTCTCTCTCACCCTGCAAAACATGAATCTCAACATTAGTTTGACCATCAACAGCAGTTGAGTAAGTCTCGGCTTTTTTTGTTGGCACCGTTGTATTTCGAGTAATCATTTTTGTCATTACTCCTCCTAAGGTCTCTACACCAAGAGATAACGGGGTAACATCTAACAGCAATATGTCTTTAACTTCACCTGCTAAAACTCCTCCTTGTATAGCTGCACCCACAGCTACAACCTCATCTGGATTTACAGTTTGGTTAGGATCTTTACCTGTAACTCGCTTAACTAACTCTTGAACAGCAGGCATTCTAGTTGAACCACCAACCATTACTATTTCATCAATCTCTCCTGTAGATAGCTTGGCATCCTTAAGAGCTTGTTCTACAGGAACTCTACATCTATCAATTAATTTAGAAGCAAGCTCTTCAAAATTAGCTCTAGTTAAATTTAGATCAAGATGTTTTGGACCCTCTGGTGTGGCAGTTATGAAAGGTAAGTTAATTTCACTTTGAGTAGCATTTGAAAGTTCAATTTTTGCCTTTTCAGCCGCTTCAGTAAGACGCTGCAAAGCTTGTTTATCCTGTCTTAAATCAATACCTTCATTACTTTTAAAAATGCTTGCTAGATGGTCAACAATACATCTATCAAAATCATCACCCCCTAAATGAGTATCTCCAGAAGTTGATAGAACTTCGAAAACACCATCTCCAACTTCTAAAACCGAGACATCAAAAGTACCTCCACCTAAATCAAAAACAAGTATTCTTTCATTACTTTTTTTGTCTAATCCATAAGCTAATGCAGCAGCTGTAGGTTCATTTATTATCCTTAAGACTTCAAGACCTGCTATCTTGCCTGCATCTTTTGTAGCTTGTCTTTGAGAATCATTAAAATAAGCTGGAACAGTTATAACAGCTTGAGTAATATTTTCACCTAAGTATTTACCTGCATCTTCAGAAAGTTTTCTTAAAACCTGAGCACTTACTTCTTCAGGAGAAAATTGTTTATCTAGTACTGGACACTTTAATTTTACATTTGAACCAGCCTTTTCAATACCATAACTGACATCTTTTGATTCTTCATTAACTTCGTCAACTCTTCTGCCAACAAAACGCTTGGCCGAGTAAAAAGTATTTTCAGGATTCATTACAGCTTGTCGTTTTGCTATTTGGCCAACGAGCTGATCTTGATTCTTTGTATATGCAACAACAGATGGTGTTGTTCTGAAACCCTCCGCATTTGCTATTACAGTGGGTTTACCACCTTCCATAACAGCAACACAACTATTAGTTGTCCCTAAATCGATTCCAACAACCTTCCCCATGGATAGATACTCTATTTGATATCTTCCATAATCGGTCATTAACGACATTATTGTTACTCTAAAATGAGGTGTGGTTCCCGAACAGATCACAGTTTTTCTGCAAAATTTCTTTTAATAATGATTACGAGTAAAACATCATTTCTTGCTTTAATTGGAAATCCAGTAAGTCATTCTTTATCTCCAGTTATGCAGAATGCAGCTATTAAATATTTAGGCCTTGATTTAATTTATATGGCTATTCCTTGTAAAAATGAAGACTTAGAATTAGTTGTTAATTCCCTAAAAAAAATGAATTGTAGAGGTCTAAACATTACAATTCCCTTTAAACAAAAAGTATTTGATATTTGTAGTGAAATATCTCCAGTTGCAAAAAAAGTAAAGGCCATAAATACCCTTAAATTAACCGATAATAAAGATTGGATTGGAACAAATACCGATATTGATGGATTTATCTATCCTTTAAAAAAACTTAATTTAGTTAAAAAAAGTTCATTAATTTTAGGGTCTGGGGGAGCAGCAAGATCAGTAATCCAAGGCCTAATAGAATTAAAATTATCAAAAATTACAATCATTTCACGAAAAAAAAATTCTTTAGATGAATTAATTACCAATTTTAAAAATGACATCGAAATAGAAATTGTACTTAGTACTAATCCCGAAATTGAAAATTTAATTAAAGAAACTGATTTAATAATCAATACAACTCCAGTAGGCATGATTAATACCAATAATGATGTTGATATACCATTTGGTGAAAATTTTTGGAATTCTATAAACTCGAAAACAATTGTTTATGACCTTATTTACAATCCTTCTCCTACTCCGTTCTTAAAATTTTGCGATAAAAAAGGATGCATGACTATAGACGGTATACAAATGCTAATTGCTCAAGGAGCAAAATCTTTATCATATTGGACAAACGGATTAGAAGTACCTTTTGAGGTTATGCGTGATGCATTAAAAAAATATCTTTAATAAAAAAAATTATTTATATCCATAAATAATTTGACCTTGATAATGTATCGTAAGTAATGAACAGACGCTCATTAAACAAATTCTGAGCCAAAGACCTTGTCTGAAATTATGTCCGATCAAATTTTTTACGAAACAATGTACATTCTTCGTCCTGATATAGCGGAGGATGAAGTTACTAATCACATAGATAAATATAATAAGCTTCTTGAAGAATTAGGGGGTAAAATCCTTGATAGTCAAATGAGAGGTAAAAGGAGATTAGCTTATCAAATTGCAAAACATAGAGAAGGTTTTTATGTGCAATTAAGTCATCAAGGAGATGGCCAACATATTTACAAAATAGAAAAAGCTATGCGTTTAAGTGAAGATGTTATTAGATATTTGACTGTAAAACAAGAAGGGCCTTTACCAACGCCAAGATCTTCCAGTAAAGGATCTAACCAATCAGAAAAAAAAGAAATTGAGAATATTGATTCAACTAATAAATCAGAACCTAAAGAAAACGAAACTAATGATAAAAAGACAGCAGCTTCTGAATCTCAATCTCCTCAAGGAAAAGAGTCCCAAGAGGCTTGAACTCTAATTATTCATTTTTGAATTTAATTCTGCCCATATTTTATTAGACATCCCCCACATATATATAAATCCCTCTGCTTGCTTGTGATTAAAAATATCATCTTTACTATAAGTTGCAAGATCTTCTCTATAGAGAGAATTATTTTCAGAAGAACGACCTATTACTATTGCATTTCCCTTATGTAATCTTATTTTGACCTTACCATTAACAGATGATTGAGTGGAATCAATAAAACCATCTAATGCTTGCTTGAGAGGACCAAACCAAAATCCCTGATAAACTAATTGACCCCATTTTTTTTCTACTAAATTTTTGAAATCTAATACATCTGGATTTAATGTTATGCTTTCCAATTCTTTGTGAGCTTTTATAAGAAGTAAAAGGCCGGGCGCCTCATATATTTCTCTACTCTTAATACCGACAACTCTATCTTCGATCATATCTATTCTTCCAAAGCCATGTTCTCCTGCTAAAGAATTAGCCTTTTGAATAATATCTACAGGACTTAAAAATTCATTATCTATAGCAATAGGCAATCCACTTTGAAATACAATTTCTATATCTTTTGGAGCATTTGGTGCGTCATAAATAGATGAAGTCATATCAAAAACGTCTTCATTTGGTTCTTGCATTGGATCTTCCAATAATCCAGCTTCAATACTACGACCAAGAAGATTTACATCAATCGAATAAGGTGACTTTTTAGAAACAGGAGCAGGAATTCCAAATTTTTCTCCATACAAAATAGCCTCTTCTCTACTCATCTTCCATTCTCTAGCAGGTGTAATTATCTGTAAATCAGGTCCTAAAGCATGAATAGCCAAATCAAATCTTACTTGGTCATTTCCTTTTCCTGTACAACCGTGCGCCACGGCATCAGCATTTAGTTCTCTTGCCAAATTTACAAGATTTTCCGCTATCAGGGGTCTGGCCAGAGCAGTTGATAAGGGATACTTTTCTCCATAAAGTGCATTCGCTCTAATTGCAGGAAAAGCATACTGTTCTACAAATTTATCTATTAAATTACCAATCACAGATATTGTCGCACCTGAGTTTAAGGCTTTTTGTCTAACAAGCTCTAGATCATCTCCTTGACCAAGATCAGCTACAAAAGTTACGACTTCTGCAATACCGTATTCATTTTTCAAATATGGAATGCAAACACTAGTATCAACCCCTCCAGAATATGCAAGAACGACTTTTTTTACCTGCTGCATTAAAATTTACCTCCAAGGAAGAAAGCTGAAATCCTAATTACTTTCAGCTTTCAAAATTTTATTAAAAACTAATAGTATTGTAACTAAAAGTGCTGGACCAAAAACTAGTAAAAGTACAAGATAATTATTAATTAATAAAATATCCGGCTTTAAAAAGCCATAGTATTTTAAAAAAATGGCTAAGAAGACTGAAATTGGCCAAATTAGAAAATATTTTAAATTTTCTTTATTAAACAAAATTCTTCAAGTACATGTTTATGTATTATGGTATAAGAAGACAGACTTTTTTTAAATGGATTCTAATAAACTCAAAATTAGATTAACTGAAATTGCTGAAATTAATCCAGCCTTAACTTGTTATCACAGAGAAGAACCCGCTCCTGTATTGCCATTAAGGGAAGAACCTGATTTACTATCTTGGCTAGAAGAAACAGGCAGACTTGTAAATGAAAAAGATGGAGATTCTCAAGAGATAAGTACAATTGAAGAAGAAGAACTTTCAGCTTTAATGGGAGAAAAAGAAGATTATAAAACCGAAGAAGACGTTTCAAATGATGATTGGGAAGACTAGGCCACTAACTTTTACTTCTTTATTTTTTTTACTTGTAATTTCATTAATAGTAAATTCTTACATTTTCAAAAATTTACTAATAATTAATATCTTTCTGATATCTAGTTCATTTACCTTCGTAATAACAAAATACGGTTTAAAAATAATTAAACAATTAAATTTATTGCAAAATATAAGAAGAGAAGGCCCATCTCTTCATTTTAATAAAATAAATACTCCTACGATGGGCGGAATATTTATTATTTTACCATTTTTATTACTACTTTTAATAGTTAGTAATGTCTTAGATTCTATTGGTTTATTATTATTATTTTTTTGTACTTTAAGTTTTTTTATTGTAGGATTTTTAGACGATTATTTAAGTATTGCAAACAAAAAAAATACAGGTTTAAAATCTAATGAAAAATTTACATTACAAGCTTTAATTTCAGTATTATTTATCATACTTGCAAGCCAAAGCAATTATATTAATCCCTTGATCACTATATCTAATAATTGGAGTATAAATACAAATATAATAATTTTTCCAATCTGTTTTTTAACCTTAGTAGGTTTAAGTAATGCAGTAAATTTGACTGACGGCCTAGACGGATTAGCTGCTGGATGTAGCGCAATAGTTTTTTTTGGACTTGGTACGGAAATATTTATTAAAGGTCAAAAAGATTTAATAATTTATGGTCTTATTTCGTATGCAATGTCAGGTTTATGTATAGGCTTTCTAAAATACAACAAATATCCTGCAAAGATATTTATGGGAGATACTGGATCATTAACAATTGGTGCAGCATTAGGATCTATTTCAATATTAACTAATAGTTTTTTTACATTATTTATTATCTCAGGAATATTTATGATTGAAGTTATATCAGTAATGATTCAAGTAGGTTTTTTTAAAATCACCAAAAAGTTATTTAAAAAAGGGAAAAGAGTCTTTTTGATGACACCAATTCATCATCACTTTGAACTAAAGGGTATCAAAGAAGAAAAAATAGTTGAAAACTTCTGGAAAGTCAACATATTACTTGTTGTTTTAGGTATAGTTTTAAAAATAAATCTTTGAATTATTAATTATGAGTTTCTTTACTTGGAAAGATGATGGCTTAACAAGTGACTGTGTAAGTCTTGATGCAATGGCTTCTCGGTTTGAAGAAACAGCTAAGCTAATAAAAAAATTATCTGAAAAAGGCTTTAAATTAAAAAAAACGCAAAAGAGTCAGTTAATCATTCATTCTGATCCACAAATTTTTGATCAATGGGGCTTTATAAGTGAGGAACTACCTTTCAAACAACTTTCCTTGATTCCTGATGATGAAACTATTGTCGATTTTTGATAGTGGCCTTGCAAGATTGATAAATAATTTCTGACATGAGTATTCCAACTAAAATGTCTATGGACTCCTTCGATTCCATTTCTACTCCATAACTTCCATTGAGAATTATCTGAAATACCTTTTTCAAGTGCAATTTTTAACTTATTAATTTCAGTTACATCTACTAATAAGCCGTTTTCACATTTTGCATGAATTTCTTTAGGACCTCCATCATCTGTAGCAATAATAGGTAAACCACATGAAGAAGCTTCAAGTAATGTTAAGCCGAAAGGTTCTGTTAGGGCAGGATTAACAAAAATCCCTCCCCTACTAGCTGCCCATCTATATAAAGAAGGAATATTTACTGGAGAATGTTTTTTAGGATAAGCCACTTTTCCATATAAATTATATTTGTCTATCGTTTCAAAAATCTTTTGAAAAACATCTCTTTGTTGAGAATCAAGTTTAGATGTATTATCTCTACAACCTAAAACTAAAATTAGGTTAGTTTTTCTTTTTAATTTTTCTGATCGTCCATAAGCTTCAACTAAAGAAGGAATATTTTTTCTTCTTACTGCTCTAGAAATAGCCAATATAGGAGGCTTTCTTAATTCTTTCAGAAAAGGAAGCATCATATTATCAATTTCAGAGGTCTCGGTTGTTGAATGAATATGATGAAATTTAGTATGATCAACTCCGGGAGCAATAACTTTTGATTTTTCAGATGAAAAAGAGTGATAATGAGAATATTGATATACAGATTCTTGTTTAGTGCTTGTTACAACAATATCCGCATATTTTAAAGACTCTTCTTCTGCATTAATTCTTTCGCTAATACAATAAAGCTTTTCAATTTGATTAATTTTTAAACCAGCCTCAAGTAATTTTCTTTTTTTTTCTCTTCCTAAAGAATGCCCTGTGAAAATAAAAGGTACTTTTAAAGCTTGACTTAATCTAACTCCCACATGCCCAGCATCTGCATAATGAGCATGGATAAAGCTTGGCTTATTTTCGTGTTTTTGATAATGCTGAATAAGATTTTGAGTTAATTCATCTAAATAAGGCCAAAATAATTCTTTTCTTAAATACTTATTTGGTCCAAATTGAAATCTTAAAATTCGTGCTCCCGGTGCAATAAATTCTTGCTCTTTTGAATAAGAACTATCAGTTTTACTATCTTTAATGAGACGAGTAACTAAATCAACTTGATCAACCTCTGAAGTATTAGCCAAGCTTTTTACCAATTCCAAAACATATTGCGTTTGACCACCAGTGTCTGAATCTCTACCTAATTCAAGACTATTAGAACGTATTAAACCATGCAAATGTAAATGTAAAAATTTCAAACTCATTTAGCGCTTTTGAATACATTATTACTAATACATTGGATTTAAACATAGAAATATTAAGAAAGCATTATGATTTATTATTTTAAAAAAGTTTTAACTACTAAAAGTTAAGCTATGGCTGATTTTTTCCAACTTGATAAAAAGATGATTTTACAAGTTATATATTAACAATACGAAGAAATATAACTGATTAAAAGCTTATTTTAGAGCTTCTTTTAAGTATTTAGCTGTATAACTTATTGAATGTTTAGCAACATCTTCAGGTGTACCCTCGACTATAATCTCTCCACCTTTATCACCTCCATCAGGTCCAAGATCAATTATCCAGTCTGAACATCTAATAACGTCCAAATTATGCTCAATAACAACTACGGAATTACCTTTATCTACTAAACGTTGAATAACATCCATTAATTTATGAACATCATAAAAACTTAACCCAGTTGTTGGCTCATCAATCAAATACAAAGTTTTTCCAGTAGCTCTTTTAGATAACTCAGTTGCTAATTTTACTCTTTGTGCTTCGCCGCCAGATAATGTTGGAGCTGGCTGGCCCAACTTGACGTAACCAAGCCCTACATCAACTAATGTGGATAATCTATCAGCTGCTTGCGGAATCACGGAAAAAGTTTCTGCCGCCTGCTCAACGGTCATTTCTAAAACATCAGAAATATTAAAGCCTTTATATTTAACTTGAAGAGTTTCTCTATTAAAACGGGCTCCCTTGCACACATCGCATTGAACATAAACATCAGGTAAAAAATTCATTTCAATTACATTTACTCCTTGTCCTCGACAAGCTTCACATCTACCTCCTTTTACATTAAAGCTAAATTGCCCAGCTTGATAACCTCTGGCTTTAGCTTCTACAGTCGCAGTAAATAACTGTCTAATTGGATCAAAAGCCCCTGTATAAGTTGCAGGGTTTGATCTAGGTGTTCTTCCAATAGGAGATTGGTCAATAACAATTACCTTATCTATAGCTTTTATCCCTTTTAACTCTTTAACTCCTTTAGGGAAAGGTACTTTGAAACCAAGAGAATGACTAAGCGCAGGATGTAATAATTCATTAACTAATGTACTTTTTCCACTTCCACTCACTCCTGTTACCGAAACTAATCTCCCCAAAGGAAATTCCACGGATATGTCTTTTAAATTATTTTTAACGCAGTTATTTAAAATTAAACTTTTCTTGACTGAAGATCTACGTTCTTTGGGAGTAGGAATCGATTTTCTTCCACTAAGATATGCTCCCGTTAATGACTTCTTTGAATTTAAAACATCTTGAAATGTACCTTTTGCAATAATTTCTCCCCCATAAACTCCTGCACCTGGGCCAATATCTACTAAATAATCAGCTGATTTCATAGTATCTTCATCATGTTCAACAACAACAAGAGTATTTCCCAAATCTCTTAGACTTTTTAATGTTTCAAGCAATCTATCATTATCTCTTTGGTGTAAACCAATACTAGGTTCATCCAATACATATAAAACACCAGTTAAGCCAGCTCCGATTTGAGTTGCTAATCTTATACGTTGTGCTTCTCCTCCTGATAGAGTCATTGCTGGTCTATCTAAAGTTAAATAATCTAAACCGACATTAATTAAAAACTTTAAACGCAGTCGAATTTCTTTTAAAACTAGTTCACCTATTTGTTTCTGTTTCTCAGATAAAAAAATATTGTCTTTTATATTTTTACTTAACCCCATTATTTTCTCAATATACAATAAAGTTTCTGAGACGCTAATAGAGGTCAAATCAGTAATATTGTATGGTCCAATCGTAACGGCAAGTGCTTCTGGTTTTAGTCTTTTACCAGAACACGTTTTACAAGGGACCAATTCTAAATATTTTTCGAGCTTTTGCTTAACTAATTCTCCATTAGTTTCGGTAAATTGCCTTTCTAAAATTGGCAAGATTCCTTCAAAAGGTCTTTCGAAACCACTAGAACCCTTAAAACGACTATCCGCTTGAATTACAATTGGCTTATCAGATCCAGAAAGTAAGACATTTTTTTGTAAATCACTTAAATCTTTCCATGGAGTTTTCAATTCAAAACCATAAGCTTGGCCAACTGAATAAAGTAATGAAAAATAATAAGTATTATCTTTTTCACTCCAGGGAGCTATAGCCGCATAAACAGGTAAAGAAGTATCAGGTATTACTCTATCTGCAGTAAATTTTTTTAAATATCCAATACCATGACAATCAGAGCATGCACCGTAGGGACTGTTAAAAGAAAATAGTCTTGGAGACAACTCTTCAACAATAGATCCGTGAATTGGACATGCATAATTCTCTGAATATAACTTTTCTTTATCTAAATTCGGAGGTAGAGTTTCTCCTTTTTTTGGAACAACTTCTACGATAGAAAGTCCATCCCCTCTTTTAAGACAAGTTTGTAAAGAATCATTCAATCTTTCCTGGATTCCGTCTCTCGCAATCAATCGATCAACTACTACCTCAATATTGTGAGTATGATTTTTGTCTAATTCAATACTATCTGCAAGTTCTCTTACTTCACCATTAATTCTTACTCGAGCATAGCCTTCTGCTGCTAATCCACTAAGTAATTTTGCATGAGTTCCTTTTTTACCTCTTACAACTGGTGCAAGTAATTGATATCTTGTTCCTTCAGGGAGCAAAACTATTTGATCAACCATTTCATCAATTGTTTGAGGAGCAATAGGTAAACCACAATGGTGACAATGAGGTTCTCCTGCTCGCCCAAATAATAATCTTAAATAATCTTGTATCTCAGTTACAGTTCCAACGGTTGATCGAGGATTATGACTCGTTGATTTTTGATCTATGGATATAGCAGGAGATAAGCCCTCAATATTATCTACATCAGGTTTATCAACTTGACCTAGAAATTGTCTTGCGTAAGCAGAAAGACTTTCTACATATCTCCTTTGACCTTCAGCAAAAATAGTATCAAAAGCCAAAGAGCTCTTGCCACTACCGCTGACACCTGTGAAAACAATAAATTTATTTCTTGGAAGAGTTAAATCTATATTTTTTAAATTATGTTGTCGAGCACCTCGAATCTTAATTGAATTATCTTCATTAATACCAATATTTTTTTTTACCATGCTTAAATCTTAAAATGATTTAAAGAACACTTATTATAGTGGAATTTTTTTTATTTATGCGGCTGCTCTGTCTATAAGTGTCGATGCATAATTATTTGCTTCACTGAAACCACCACCTATAAGTTCAATTAGCTCGTTTTGTCGTTCTTTTTTTGTAATTAATTTCGAGATAGAAGTAAAAGTTATTCCATTAATAACATTTTTCTTTACTTTAAAATGAGTATTTCCAGTTGCTGCTAAAAAAGGTTGATGAGTAATACACAAAACCTGCCTTTCCTGTGCAGTCACTTTTATTAGATCAACTAAAGAATATAATGATTTTCCACTTAAACCATTATCAATTTCATCTAAAAAAAACGTATTAGGTTTTTTTGAAATACTAGATTTTATTGCTAATAAAAATCTTGACATTTCTCCACCGGAAATAACTTTAGATAATGGGGCTAACTTTTGATCAGGATTTGCAGAAAAGAGAAATTCTATATTTTCATTGCCTTCTGGAGAAGGTGGAACTTTTGAGAAATCAATTAAAAAATCTGCATTTTCTAAACCTAAATTTTTCAAAATGGAAATTACAGAATCTTGAAGTTGATTTGCCGTTTCTCTTCTTTGAAAAGACTGTATCTCAAAAAGAGTATTTAAATTAGCTTGCGATTTGTTAATTTGAATATCCAGCTTCTTAATTTCTTCCTCAAATAAATTTGTATCTACAAATGTTTTTAATTCGTCTTTCTTCATAATCAATTTTGGAAGTTCTAAAGAGAAAGTTCGCTCTAAATTTTGCAAGTAAAATAATCTTTTTTGAATTTCTTCTAAATTATTATCCCCATTCTCGAGTTTTTCCGAATATTCTTCTAAAGCAAAAATTAAATTCTCTAAATCATTTTGAATATTTATTAAATTTTCATATATATCCTTAATCTTTGAATCAAATTGAGTAACTTTACTTAATTGCTTAATTGATTGAGCAATTAAATGGCTTACCGATGGAGCCTCATTTTTAAAACTATTTAGATTATCAAGTGATACTTGTATGGAGTGATTGATATCAAAATTATTTGAAAGACGCAATTCCTTTGATTGTAATTCAAAAATTTCATTGCTTGAATTTAAATTAGCTTCCTCCAAGATTTTATACATTTCTTTTATCGCAAAATTATTTTCTTCTTTCTTTTTGAATGATTGCATTTTATCTTCTCTTCTTTTTCTAAGAATCTGAAATTCCTGCCATGAAGATTTAATTTGAAAATTTATCAACTTTAATTTTTTGGAACCTAAATCATCAATTATTGATTTTTTATATTCTTGATCATCATATAAAAAACTATCAGATTGACCAGCAAAATCTACTAATAGTAAACCAAGCTGTTCCAAAAGCTTTTTACTAATAGAAAAATTATTTATTGTATACTTTGAATGAATTTTATTATTTTTTACATAAGATTTTCTTTTTACGAAAATTTCTCCAGAAATATTGTAAAAACCATTTCTCAAAAACCAATCAGTAACTTGCGAAGAATTTGAAAATTTCGCCTCAATTAAACATTCCTCTTTTCCTGGACGTATTAAGTGCTTTAAAGGTATATTAGACCCACCGAACAAAACATTTAAAGAATCTAAAATCAGTGATTTTCCTGATCCTGAATCTCCAGTAAAAATATTCAAACCTTTTTCGAAATTAATTTCTATAATCTCTATTAAGGCAATATTTTTTAAAGTTAATTGTATTAACATGATAATTCTTTCATACAAAAAAATTAACTTCTTTTTGAAGAAAATAAAAGGGTTTAAATAAATAAAGTTATGAATGAAGATTATACGGATTTTATAGAAGCATCAGGATTACTAAAATATGATCCTGAAATAATCTCTAAAATTTATCAAAAAAATCCTAGTCGACTATTCAAAAGACTTTACCAAACCTTAATCCCAATATTTTCATATATTATTTCAGTTGGGTGGGATAAATTAACCGGACAATTAAAAAAAGAATCAAAAGCAAGGTTTAGAGCAAAACAACTAACGAGTTTATTAGTTGAATTAGGCCCTGCATTCGTTAAAGCAGGGCAAGCTTTATCAACCAGACCAGACATTATTCCTGTCATTCTTCTTGAAGAGTTATCTGAGCTACAAGATCAATTACCAGGATTTGATGGAAATAAGGCAATGGAATTAATAGAAGAAGATTTGAATAAAAAAATTGATGAAGTTTTTTTAACCATCGATAAGGAACCTATCTCCGCAGCCTCTTTAGGACAAGTTCATAAAGCTGTTCTCAAAAATAAAGAAATTGTAGCTGTAAAAGTTCAAAGACCAGGTTTAAGAGAACAAATCACACTTGATTTATATATAGTAAGAAATATTGCTAATTGGTTAAAAAACAATATTGGACTAATAAGAAGCGATCTTGTTGCTTTAATTGATGAATTGGGAAAGAGAGTTTTTGAAGAGATGGATTATTTAAATGAAGCTGAAAATGCTGAAAAATTTAGAAATCTGCATCTTCATAACTCTAAAATTGCTGTTCCAAAAATTTATAAAGAAACCACCTCACGAAGAGTGTTAACCATGGAATGGATAGATGGAACAAAGCTAACTAATCTTGAGGGCGTTAAAAATTTAGGTATTGATCCTGATGAAATGATTGAAATTGGAGTGCAGTGTAGTTTAGAGCAATTATTAGAGCATGGTTTTTTTCATGCTGACCCACATCCAGGCAATTTATTGGCTTTGGAAGATGGAAGGTTATGTTATTTAGATTTCGGGATGATGAGTGAAGTTACTAAAAGCTCCAGATCTGGTTTAATTCAAGCAGTAGTTCATCTTGTAAATAAAAATTTTGATAAATTATCTCAAGATTTCGTTAAGTTAGGTTTTCTTTCGAAAGAAGTTAATCTTGAACCTATTGTTCCAGCTTTTCAAGATGTATTTGTAAATGCAGTAGAGCTTGGTGTATCAAAAATGGATTTCAAAAGTGTAACTGACGACATGTCAGGTGTTATGTATAAATTTCCCTTTCAATTACCTCCATATTATGCTCTTATTATTAGATCACTACTAACTTTAGAAGGAATTGCTTTAAGTGTTGATCCTAACTTTAAAATACTTGGTGCGGCTTATCCCTATTTTGCAAGAAGATTAATGGAGGACCCTGATCCTCAATTAAGAGAGAGTTTAAAAGAAATGCTTTTTGATAACAAACAATTTAAATGGGACAGATTAGAAGATTTACTTTCTAATGCTGCAAAACAAACTAATCTCGATTTAGAAAAACTTCTTGATGAAGTTATAAATCTCCTATTTTCTCCAAAAGGTGGATTTCTAAGAGATGAAATTATTAATGGTTTGACTAGTCAAATAGACTTGATAGGTTTAAATTTATTAAAAAGCGTCAATAATTATCTTCCGAAATCAATACAATTAAATATTGCCAAAGACAACAACATAAATGATTTAATATTATCTATTAAACCGTTCAAGAACTTTTTAGAGATCATACAAAAGATACCAGGCTTTTCTATTGATATCTTTTTAAAAAGATTGCCAAGACTTATAAATGAGCCGTATACAAAAGAAATTAGCTTTCAAATAGCGAAAAAAGTAACAGAAAAAAGTGTAGTGAGACTCGTAAAAATTGCTGCTGGTGCAACAATATAAATGAAATTTTCAAAACGTATAATTCCTAGAATTTTTTTAATATTATTTACTAATCAAATTTTTTTTGATACTCCTAAAGCTCAATCTGCGGAAAAAATTAAAATTACATACAGTATTTTTTCAAGAACAGTAACTGTCGATTCTTTAAAAACTTTCGCTGAAAGCGGCAATTCATCAAAATCATTAAGAAAAATATTAAACGCAACTGGTTCTTCAGATGAAAAGATTCAATCAATATTGAATAACACTTTTGAAATACCTGTAACTATTGCAAGTAAATTAGTATATTCCGAAATAGGTAATGTCTTTTTAAATAGACTTTCGTCAATACTTCACACCCCTAACACAAATGATGAAAGAACAGGTATGTTAGCCCTAAGATCTAGTGTTATAAAAGGTTTATATACTGGGAACGGAAAAATAAATCTTGTGAGTTTTTTTGAAAGTTATCCAACTAAAACTGTTATTTTAAACGTAAACGCTTTAAGTAAAGTTATGAATAAAGTACAATCAATATCAGAATTATTAGATTTCTTCACCAGCAAGCCCTTAGAAAAGATTAAAAACAATTAAGTAACTATGTCAATATTAAATAAAATTAAAAACAAATTTTCTTTTAATTACAGGAAAAAAAGATGGCCAGGATTAATCAATGCATATAAACAATATCTACCAGTATCTTCTAAGACTCCCATCATATCTTTAAATGAAGGGAATACTCCTCTTATTTTCAGCGAATCAATTAGTGATTTAATTGGAAACGATACTAAAGTTTATTTAAAGTATGATGGTCTTAACCCTACTGGTTCTTTCAAGGACAGAGGAATGACGATGGCAATAAGTAAAGCAAAAGAAGAAGGAAGTGAAGCAGTAATATGCGCTAGTACAGGAAATACTTCTGCAGCTGCAGCTGCTTATGCTTCAAGAGGTGGTTTAAAATCTTATGTATTAATTCCAGATGGATATGTAGCTCAAGGAAAACTTGCTCAGGCTTTAATGTATGGAGCAGAAATCATATCAATACAAGGTAATTTTGACAAAGCTTTAGAAATTGTCAGGAAATTATCTTCCGAATATCCGATAAATCTTGTAAATTCTGTTAATCCTTACCGAATACAAGGTCAAAAGACTGCAGCATTTGAAATAATAGATGACTTAGGTATTGCTCCTGACTGGCTATGTATACCAATGGGAAATGCTGGTAATATAACCGCTTATTGGCTGGGTTTTAAAGAATATGCAAAAATTAAGAAAAATTTAAAATTACCACTTATGATGGGATTTCAATCTGAAGGATCTGCACCTTTAGTGAAGAATATTATAGTTCAAGATCCTGAGACAATTGCAACAGCTATTCGAATTGGAAATCCTGTAAATAGAGATAAAGCAAAAATCGTTAAAAAAGAGAGTAAAGGAGATTTTCAATCTGTAACTGACAAAGAGATTATTGAAGCTTATAAAATGCTTGCAAAAGAAGGTATTTTTTGTGAACCGGCAAGTGCAGCTTCATTGGCAGGACTTATAAAAAATAAAAACAGAATAAAAAAAGAATCAACAATAGTTTGTGTTTTGACAGGTAATGGATTAAAAGATCCAGATTGTGCAATTAAAAATAATGATGCTATTTTTCAGAAAAATATTGAACCTTCGTTAAAAAACATAACAAAAATTTTGGGATACTAACTAAGCCAAAAATAAAAGTGACTGTGGAAATACTTTAAAATCTGCTAGAAACTGTTGAATAACTATCGAAATAAAAAAAATAATGTTGATAACTAAAAAATAGAATTCTATTGGTTCAAATCTATCAACATTTATAATTTTTTTTCCACCATTTTATTTTTATTAATCATCAAGTACACCAATCAATTTTTGCTATTTTCCACAGTTTCCACAAACACTACTACTACTATATTAATTCATAATATAAATAAATTTCTATTAGAAGAGTTGATAATCTTAAGAAAAATATTTAATTGCAATAATTAAGAAAATAGCTCTAGTATGTATATAAAGTTATGAATTCAGATGGAGATTGTTTGTAATCAAAATGAATTTAATTATGCTATTCAATTAGTTTGTAAAGCAGTTGCTTCAAGACCTACCCATCCAATCCTTGCAAATTTACTTCTCACAGCTGATCAAGGTACTAATAAAATTAGCTTAACTGGATTTGATTTGAATCTAGGGATACAAACTTCATTTGATGCCACTGTAAAAAAAAGTGGAGCAATTACCGTCCCATCCAAACTGTTATCTGAAATAGTTAATAAATTACCAAGTGAAACTCCTGTTTCTCTTGATGTTGATGAGAGCTCTGATAATATTTTGATCAAAAGTGATAGGGGTTCTTTTAATATTAAAGGTATTCCATCAGACGATTACCCGAGTCTACCGTTTGTGGAAAGTGGTACATCTTTGAATATTGATCCAAGTTCTTTCTTAAAAGCTTTAAAATTAACTATATTCGCTAGTAGCACTGATGATTCTAAGCAATTACTCACAGGAGTAAATTTTACATTTAATTTAAAATATTTGGAATCGGCTGCAACAGATGGGCATAGATTAGCTGTTGTATTGGTTGATAATAAAGAAAATTTTGATGAAAAAAAAGATTTCGTTTCTAATGAAGAAAACTTATCAGTTACTATACCAACAAGATCTTTAAGAGAAATTGAAAAGCTTGTAAGCCTCAGAAGTTCTCAAAATTCAATTAAACTTTTCTATGATAAAGGTCAAGTTGTATTTATTTCTTCAAATCAAATAATTACTACTAGAACTCTTGAAGGTTCTTATCCAAATTATTCTCAATTAATTCCTGATAATTTCACGAAACTTTTTACATTTAATACAAAAAAAATAATCGAATCACTTGAAAGAATAGCAGTCTTAGCTGATCAACAAAGTAGTGTTGTGAAGATTAAACTAAACGAAAAAGATTTAGCATTAGTAAGTGCAGATGCTCAAGATATTGGAAATGCTAGTGAATTAGTTCCTGTATCTTTTGATTTTGATGAATTTGATATAGCTTTTAATGTACGGTATTTATTGGAAGGCTTAAAAGTTATATCAAGTGAAAATGTAATTTTTAAATGTAATCTTCCCACTACTCCAGCTGTTCTAGTTCCAGAAGATAATGTTAATTCTTTTACTTATTTAGTCATGCCAGTTCAAGTCCGTTCATAAGTTGAAACTACCAAAAGAATTTTTATTAAGTGAATTATTAAGACATAATGTAAAAGGTAGTGCTACTTTAAATTATGGCAATAGTGAAAATGTTTGGATGCATCCACCTGTTCACAGAATTTTAGGTTGGTATTCTCGTCCATCGAACTTGGATTTAAAAAGAAATGTATGGAAATTAAACCAAATTAGTCAAATAATAGATAATGATATTTTCGTAAAAGGCCACCCAGCAATTTCAGACGTTGCTACATTAAATAGATTTCCTAACTTAATAGAAGCTAGTTTAGTTAATTCAGAAGGTTCAAAGATAGGAGTCTTAGCAGATTTCTTATTCGAAATGAAAACTGGTAACATAAAGTTTTATTTAATTTCTCGCTCTAATCCAAGGATTCCAGGTTCAAGTAGATGGAAATTAAATATAGAGAATATTGTTGATCAGCAACCTGGTTTAGTTTTTTGTTCTTGCCTTTCTTTAGACGATCTTCCTTTGATAAAATCAAGTATTAAATATGAATTTTTTAAAAAAGGAAAGAAAATAATCGATCGTTTTGACGATATGAAAAATACCGCAACAAATAGATTAGAAGATTGGCTTGAAGAAGATGAAGATATAAACCAAAAATCAGAATTTAATCAGAATAGTTTTTATAATGAAGAAGAACAAACAAGATCTTTCAGAAATAAACGAGAAGATGATCCTTGGATTTGACTAATGATAGATTCCTTAAAAAACGATATCTATGATGTTAATGAATCACTTAAAGTTGAAAACTTAACTCGTGATGATTATGAAGAAATCTGTAAAAGATTAGGAAGAAAGCCTAATAGAACAGAATTGGGAATGTTTGGAGTAATGTGGTCTGAGCACTGCTGTTATAGAAATTCAAAACCATTATTAGCTAATTTTCCTACTACCGGGAAAAACGTATTGGTTGGTCCAGGTGAGAATGCCGGCGTTATTGACGTTGGAAACGATCAGAAACTTGTTTTTAAAATAGAAAGTCACAATCATCCTTCTGCTATTGAACCTTTTCAAGGAGCTGCAACAGGTGTTGGTGGCATATTAAGAGACATTTTTACTATGGGTGCGAGACCTATTGCAGTTTTAAACTCTTTAAGATTTGGTAATCTTGATAAATCATCTAATATCTCTTTACTTCGAGGTGTAGTTGCGGGGATATCTCATTATGGTAATTGTGTTGGGGTTCCTACTGTCGGCGGAGAAATAGATTTCGATGATAGTTATTCTGGCAATCCTTTAGTTAATGTTATGGCTTTGGGTTTATTAGAAACTGATGAAATTGTATGTTCAGGAGCAAAAGAAGTAGGTTCTCCTGTTTTATATGTAGGAAATACCACAGGAAAAGATGGAGTAGGAGGTGCAAGTTTTGCTAGTTCGGAATTAACTACTAATTCTTTGGATAATAGACCTGCAGTACAAGTTGGTGATCCATTTATAGAAAAAAGTCTTATTGAAGCTTGTCTAGATGCTTTTAAAACGGGTGATGTACTTGCTGCTCAAGATATGGGAGCTGCGGGATTAACATGTAGTAGTGCTGAAATGGCTGCAAATGGGAGTTTAGGTATTTCAATTAACCTAGATTTAGTTCCTGCCAGAGAGAATGATATGTCTGCTTATCAATACTTATTATCTGAATCCCAAGAGAGAATGTTGATGGTTGTTAAAGAAGAAAAGCTAAATATTCTTATTAATCAATTTAAAAAGTGGGGACTTTTCGCAAATGTTATTGGTGAGGTAATATCTAAAAGCGAGGTTATTATCTCACAAAAAAATCAAATAGTTGCTCAAATTCCTACTTCTGCTTTATCTGATGAGACCCCAATTAATATTCATAATATTATTAAGGAGCCTCCTAATCATTTATTAAAGAAATGGCAATGGACAGAAGATGAATTGCCAGCTATCAGCGAAAATAAAATTTTTTCTTTAAAAGACCAAAAACAATATGCTTTTTCAAAAATTATTTTAAAACTTTTATCTAATCCTTCAATAGCTTCTAAAAGTTGGGTGTATCAACAATATGATTCTCAAGTACAATTAAATACTGTATTTAAGCCAGGAGAGTCAGATGCAGCGTTAATAAGACTTAGAGGGCAAGATGAGAAAAATAAAAATAATGAATTTTCTGGTGTCGCTGTTTCTGTAGATTGTAATAGTAGATGGGTTTTATTAGATCCATATAGAGGAAGTATTGCAGCAGTTGTAGAATCTGCTAGAAATGTAAGTTGTGTTGGTGCTCAGCCAATAGCTATAACAAATAATTTAAATTTTTCGTCACCCGAAACTGAGATAGGATATTGGCAACTTTCATCAGCATGTGATGGGATTTCTAAGGCTTGCATTGCTTTAGAGACACCTGTAACAGGAGGAAACGTTTCTTTATATAACGAATCAAAAAATCAAAATAATCAATTAACTCCTATTAACCCTACTCCTGTTATTGGAATGGTAGGAACAATTAAAAATGTAGATAAAGCTATCAGTTCAGGATGGAAAAATATAAACGATCAAATTTGGATAATTGGTTCAAATGCCTCTGAATCTTCAATAGGTGCTAGTTCTTATTTAGAATATTTTCATGGTTTAGTAACAGGAAGACCTCCTAAAATTCATTTACAAGATGAAAAATACTGTCAAAGTTTTTTAAGGGATTCAATTCTAAAAAATTATATTGCTTCTTCTCATGATGTTAGCGATGGAGGATTAGCTGTCGCTTTATCAGAATGTTGTATTCTGTCTTCTAAGGGAGCTTATATTCAATTAGAAGATAAAAATGTTCGTTTAGATAATTTATTGTTTAGCGAGGGAGGATCAAGAATAATATTTTCACTCAATAAAAATGAGGAGCAAAACTTTTTAAATTTTCTTGAAATTAGGAGTAAAGATTTTGGAAGAAACGTATACGTTAAAAAAATCGGATTTGTCTCTGAACATAATCTTGATATAACTCTTCAAGATCAACCACTTTGCAATTTAGGGGTTGATGAATTAACCGAAAAATTTAATAATAGTATTTCTAACTTTTTTTAATAATGAATAACAATATGGAATTATCAACAAATTTTGGAAATTAATTATGTGTGGAATTGTTGGAATTGTTTCTTGTGATGATGTAAATCAACAGATTTATGACAGTCTTTTGCTACTTCAGCATAGAGGTCAAGATTCAACCGGAATAGCTACAATGGAAGATACTGTTTTTCATATTCATAAAGCTAAAGGACAAGTAAATACTGCTTATAGAACAAGAGATATGAGGAATTTAATAGGAAAAATTGGCTTAGGGCATGTTAGGTACGCAACTAAAGGTTCAGCAGAAAGTGTTGAAGAAGCACAACCTTTCTATGTTAATGCTCCTTATGGAATAGTTTTGATTCATAATGGAAACCTTACTAATACAAGAGACCTAGAGAAACAATTATTTAATGTAGATAAACGCCATACAAATTCTTCAAGTGATACTGAAATGTTGTTAAACATATTTGCAACTGAATTACAAGAACAGATCCATAATAAAGATATACAGCCAGATATTATTTTTAATGCAGTTAAAAACTTACATAAAAGAATTCAAGGTTCATATGCTTCAATTGCATTAATTTCAGGGCATGGTTTATTAGCTTTTAGAGATCCTTTTGGTATAAGACCTTTAGTACTTGGTAAAAGAATTTCTCTTACTACTCAAAAGGAAGAGTGGATGGTAGCTAGCGAGTCTTTAGTATTAGAAAATAATGACTATCAAGTCGTTAGAGATGTTGAACCTGGTGAGGCAATTTTTATATCCCATAATGGTGAATTCTTTTCAAAGCAATGTTCAGAAAACCCAAGGTTATTTCCTTGTGCTTTTGAATATGTTTATTTAGCTAGACCAGATTCAGTGATGAACGGAATTTCAGTTTATCAAGCACGTTTGAAAATGGGTGATTATTTAGCTGAAACAATTAAGCAAACAATACAGTCTGGAGATGTTGATGTAGTAATGCCTATTCCTGATTCTTCACGTCCTGCGGCAATGCAAGTTGCTAGGCAGTTGGGGATAGAGTACAGAGAAGGGTTTTTTAAAAATAGATATGTTGGACGAACTTTCATAATGCCTGGCCATCAAAAACGTAAACAATCTGTAAGGCAAAAGTTGAATGCTATGAGTACAGAATTTAAAAACAAAAATGTACTAATAGTTGATGATTCTATAGTGAGAGGCACTACATCAAAACAAATAGTGCAAATGGCAAAAGATGCTGGTGCAAATAAAGTTTTTTTTACTTCAGCAGCTCCTCCAGTTAGATATCCTCATGTTTATGGAATTAATATGCCTAATAGAGATGAATTAATTGCTCATGATAGATCAATAATTGAAATAGCAGAAAAGCTTGAAATAGATCATCTTGTATATCAAAGTGTTGATAATTTGAGAAAATCTATAATTAATGATTCGCCTATTCAAGAATTAGAAATGAGTTGTTTTACTGGTTCTTATGTTACTGGGACGGTAAATCAAGAATATTTAAAATGGGTTGAAAATGAATATAATTCTTAATTGATATAATTTTCTAGTCGATAACAATTTTCAAGATATTCATCTTTTTCCAGATTCAAAAAATCTATTTTAAGAATATTTTTGCCAGAATTATTATCTAATTTATTTAAGTTTAATCTTGCAGATTTATTCTTATTCGTCTCAATATCGATATATTGGTTGCTAGATAGAACTGTTATAAAATGGTCATCCTTAAGCTGAATTTTCTCATTTACATAACCTAATTTAGAATTATAAGAATCATAAATATCATCAATTTTTAGTTTAAAAAACTTACCTTTTTTAGAAACTAAATAAAGGATCTCTTTATCCTTACTTTTACAACAAGAAACTATTTGTTCTGTAGGTAAAAGATTAACTAACAATAGTCCTAGCGATTGTTTTGTACTCGGGTTTAAGTTTTTATCTGATAAATCAAATTTAAAAAGCCTTCCAATAGAAGTCAATATTACTACTTCTTCATCTTTATTTAAAATAAATGAATCAATGATACTTGTAGAATTTTTTAGTTTGGTAATTGAATAGATCCTATTACTTTTTATCATATCATCATCAAATAAAACTTTTTTGAATCTTCCATCAGAACTTAAAATGCATAAATAATTTTTTAATTTACTATCTAGATAATGAAAATTTATTATTTCTTTTGGGTCAATATTTCCTAAAACTTTTTTATCCATTTTATATTCAGTATTAATATTTGATTTCCAATCGATTTGCAAAATTTTTCCTGAAGATATAACTCCAATAATTTTTAAACTTTTATAAATCTTACATATAAATTTTTGAACATTTTTATTGTCTATATATTTATTTTCATGATCTAATATTTTTTTATAATTATTATAAATTATCTTTTTAAAATAAAATCTATTATCTACTGATATTTTTGTTTCTTTATTTATTAGATCTTCTAATATTTGATTATTTATAGTATCTATTTCTTTTTCCTGATTAATATCCTTCAAAATTTTTGTTTTTCTTTTTACATTAAATTTCTTTTTTAAACTCTTCAGTTCTTCAATCAAAGTGTCAAGCAATAATCTTCTGTTATTTAAAAGATTTTTAAGATGTTTTTTCTTTTTAAGTAGTTCCTTCATATCAATTTCAATTTGCTTCCTTTCCAAGGTTGTTAATTTTTTTAGAGGCATGCCCAATACGGCATCTGCCTGTTTTTCACTTAGTTTTAGTTTGACCATTAATATTGATTTTGCTTCAGTTGCATTTTCTGAGTTTTGAATAACCTCAATAATATCTTTTATATTTTTAGTTGCTATTGAAAATCCCTCCAATATTGCAAATTTCTCTGATGCAATTTTTAAAAAATAATTTGTTCTTTTTCTAATTGTTTCTTCTCTAAATTCTAGAAAATAATTTAGATATTTTCTTAGTGTAAGTTGAATAGGTTTACCGTTAACTAAAGCTAAAAATATTGCACCAAAATTAGATTGTAATGCTGTTTTTTTGAATAAATTTGATACTACAATTTCAGAATTTGAATCTTTTTTTAATTCAATAACTATCCTCATCCCGTCTCTATCACTTTCATCTCTAATATCAGAAATCCCATCAATTTTTCCTAGATTTACCAATTCTGCAAGCTTTTCGATCCATCCTGCTTTACTTATTTGATAAGGTAGTTCCGAAATTATAAGAGCATTTCTTTTATGCCTTCCTTTCCCTAAATTAATCTCTTCATTTTTAATTACTCCCCTTACCGTTATAGAGCCTCTGCCGCGTAGGTAAACTTCATTCATTGCACTATTGCAAATTAATTCTCCTCCAGTTGGAAAATCAGGTCCTAATATGATTTTCGACAATCTCAAGTCGCTTATTTCTTTATCGTTTATGAGGGCAATTAAACCATCAATAATTTCACCAAGATTATGCGGGGGGATATTCGTTGCCATACCAACAGCGATTCCTGAGGAACCATTTAATAACAAAAATGGTAATTGTGCCGGCAATATGTCTGGTTCTTGTTGTGAACCGTCAAAATTATTTGAGTAACTTACTGTTTCAGATCCAATCTCTTGAAGGAAACATTCATGAGCTATTGGTGCCAATCGTGTTTCTGTATATCTCATTGCTGCTGGCGGATCATTATCAACAGATCCAAAATTACCATGACCATCAAGAGTTGGATATTTTGTAGAAAAATCTTGAATTAATCTAACCAGTGCTTCGTAGACTGCTTGATCTCCATGAGGATGATATTTTCCTAGTACATCGCCTACAACTCTTGCACATTTTCTGAATGGTCTATCTGGAGTAAGTCCTAATTCATGCATTGCGAAAAGAATTCTTCTTTGAACTGGTTTCAGTCCATCTCTCGCATCAGGTAAAGCACGTCCTATTATCACGCTCATTGCGTATTCCAAATAGGAACGTTGCATTTCTTCCTGCAACGATATAGAAGTGAAGTTTTCCTTAGTCATTTAATAGGAAATCTATAGAAAGCTTTAATAAACTAAATTAAGATTAATAGGTAAATAAATATTTACCAGTATTAACAGTTGGGGAATTTATTTAATTTTTGTTTTTGCAACTAATATTTCTTTTTTAATTTGAGGATTTTCAAAAAGTTTTTCAGTAGAAATTTGTAGTTTTTCGCCCCAAAGCTGTTCTTTTCTATAATTAAAGTCAACATAATTTGGGTCTTTATTTAAAGCTTTTTTTGCTAAAACTATTGCTTTATTAATGTCCTTATTTTTTAAGCATGAAGCAAGTGCTAAAAGTGGTTCTGCGTTTTCCTCAAGTCCTATAGCCTTATTAAAAGAGATAATAGAAAGATTAATTTTATTTAGTTCAAAATATGCTAAGCCTTTGTTATTAATTGCTTGCCAAAAATCTTTTTTAATTTTTATTGCTTTATCAAATTCCTCTATGGCTTTTTCATAATTTTTTTCCATTAAATAAATATTTCCTAATTGAAAAATTGCTTTAAAGTTTTTAGGAAGGATTTTAATTCCTGATAGTAAAGAAATTTCTGCTTTTTTTATTTTTGATTGTTTTAAATATATAGTACTTTTTGCAAAATATATTTCCCCCATTTTGGGGTTTATCTTCTGAGCATTATCTAGTGAAATCAATGCATCATCATATAATTTGTTGGCAATTTGTGTTTCAGCTAAAATAGTCCATAATGTTTCATTTTTATTATTTATTTTTACAGCTAATTTTGCCAAATTAAGACTATCTTGGATTTGTCCAAAATATAGAAGCTGATAAGCTTCTTTTCCAATTGATAAACCTTGTTTTTCTAAGCTTTTTGTATCTGGCAAGTAATAATAGGGTATTAAAGCTTTTACACTTTCAGCGATAAAAATATGGCTACTAATTATTGAAAAAAATAATATTTTTAAAAGAGACTTTTTCATATTTTTATGTATTTTTGAGCATTGCTTTTATATTTCTTTTCCACATCCATGGTTTTATTCTTTTTAATGTAGTTCCTTGAAGATTTTTCTTCCATTTTTTTTCATCCCAACTTAATGCCTCAATATTTAGATTTTTAACCCATGATTTTGGATAAGCTTCAATGTTCTTATTTAATGGCACTGTTTTATTCCAAGGACATACATCTTGGCAGATATCACAACCAGCAATCCATCCATTCAAATTTTTTTCTACATGTTCTGGAAAAGTTTGATTTCTATTTTCTATAGTATGGTATGCAATACACTTTTCAGAATCAATAACAAAGGGTTCTGTTATGGCATTTGTTGGACATTTTTCAATACATTTTTCACATATACCACATAGAGATTGGGAAGAATTATCAGGTGTTAAATCTTCCGAAAGAATCAAAAAACCTAAGGTTAGCCATGATCCAAATTCTTTATTAATGAGATTACTATTTTTACCTATCCAACCTAGACCTGCTTCTTCTGCCCATGCTTTTTCAAGAAGAGGGGATGTGTCAACGCAAATTTTCCACTTGCAATTTGGAACTTCAGTATTAATCCATTTACCTATTTTTTTTAATTTTTTAGTAATAACTTTGTGATAATCTTCTCCTTGGCCGAACTTTCCAATTTTGAATTTTGCTTTTTCTTTATGTTCATGACTTAAATAATTAAAACCAACAGTTAAAACACTTTTCGCTCCATTTAGGAGAGATTCTATATTTTTTCTTCTTTCGGCTTCCATCCATTTCATTTCAGAATGATAATTATTTGCTAACCATCTTTCTAATGCTTGATTTCTTAATTTGAGTCGAGAACCACCTGGTATTGATGCTATTCCGGATACGGCAAAACCTTCAAATATTGCTTTTTGTTTTAACTTATCACTTAATTCTTCCTTAAATTTAATCAAATTTCTCATGCTTATATTATGAATTAGATTAAACGAAATGGTTTTATTAAATTAAGAAACTAATAAATAATTTAAATTAATTAAAGATAAATATATCCCTACCAATGAAAACTAGCTAAATTGTTAGTAAAATGAATAAAATTAGGAACTTTAATTTTGGTTGAATCTACTCAAAGTCAAGATTCGAACCTAGGAACTAGGCTCCAACAAGATTTAAAAAATGATTTGATAGCAGGATTGTTGGTTGTTATTCCATTAGCAACGACTATTTGGCTTTCTTCTATTGTTAGCAAATTTGTTCTTACATTAGTTACATCAGTCCCAAAACAATTAAATCCATTCATTACGTTAAATCCTTTATTACAAGATTTAATTAATTTAACCTTAGGGTTAACAGTACCTTTATTAGCAATTTTGCTTATTGGCTTGATGGCGAGAAATTTTGTTGGGAGGTGGTTGTTAGAATTTGGAGAAGGTACCTTATCTAAGATTCCAGTCGCAGGAGCAGTTTATAAAACTCTCAAACAATTACTTGAAACTTTTTTAAGTAATAAATCGAATAGATTTAGAAGAGTAGTTTTAGTAGAGTATCCTCGAGAAGGCTTATTTAGTGTTGGTTTTGTAACTGGAGATGTTGGACCATCACTTCAAGCAGAATTGGATGAGACATTATTAAGTGTTTTTATACCTACCGCTCCTAACCCAACGACAGGTTGGTATACATTAGTGCCTGAATCGTCTGTAAAAGATCTTGCTATATCAGTAGAAGATGCATTTAGAACAATTATTTCTGTTGGTATTGTTAATCCTGATGAAAAGGATAATTCATCAAATCCTACTTTTTCGAAATTATTCTCTCAACTAAGAGCCTCTTCAAATACTTCATCTACTTAATTAATGCATAATAGATCCCTATCACGAGAGTTGTCTTTACTTTCTTTAGGTCTTATAAAAGATTCAGGAGATTTAGAATTAAGTACAATTCAAATTGATGAAATTTTTGAATCTGCTTTGGATTCTTTAATAAGTCATTGTAGAGATGAGTTAGATGATTGTGAAGCAGATTTAGAAAATGTATCGCAACATCTTTTAGATAGTGAATTAAAGGAAAGTGATAATTCTTCTTCTTTTGCAAATGTTCGAGATGAACTCAAAAAAGCATTTTATAAAATTGAATCAGTAATGAACTCACTTTCAGTTACTTTAGATTTCCCAAAATTGATCGTTTCAAGTAATCAAAATGATATGAGAGAAGATGTAAATCATAGAATTTTAAGCATAATTAATAATTTAAAATCTATAGACTCTGAAATTGACGAAGTAATGGATGGATGGAGATTAAAAAGGTTGCCTAGGGTTGATCGTGACATATTACGCTTAGCTTATGTTGATATTCATTTTTTAGACACTCCTGTTGCAGTTGCATGTGATGAGGCTGTTAATTTAGCAAATAAATATTGTGATACACAAGGTAGAAAAATGATAAATGGGGTTTTAAGGAGATTGCAAAGAGTTAAGGTGAATTAATTATTTGATATAAATCAATAATTTTTTATAATTTAATAAAATACGATAAAAAGATATTTATGACTAATAATGAATCTGATAGTTCTCGTGAATGGGCTTCGCAAGCTTATGCTTTGTTAAAACAAAAACAAGAATTAAAAAAACAAGAAGATCAACTAAAAGCAGAAGAATTAAAAGCAAAAGAACTAAAAGCAGAAGAATTAAAAGCAGAGCAATTAAAGGTAGAAGTTAATAAACAGAACTTTTCTAATTTGCAAGATGATACAGAAGTTAAATTAGGAGATTTTGATGATGATTTTACTTGGTCAGCAATGGTGTTGGCTGCGCAGGGTAAAAAAGTAAATGAAATATCAGTTGATGAAATAGATTGGTTAAGTAAATTACGAAGAGGATTAGAAGAAACAAGAAAAGGTTTTGTATCAGAATTATTAGATAAATTAGGAGATGATCCACTTACACCAGAATCTTTAGATGATTTAGAGACGTTATTAATAAGAGCTGATGTTGGTATTGATTCAACAGATAAAGTAATTAATGCACTTAGGAAAAAATTAAATGAAGAAGTTGTTGGAGGAGAAGAAGGAATAAAATTTTTAAAAGATGAATTACGAGCAATCATTGAAAAACCAATAAAAAATTCTGGAACAAATATTCTTGTTCCACAGAAAGGGAAGTTGAATGTTTGGCTAATAGTGGGAGTAAATGGAGTTGGCAAAACAACAACTTTGGGGAAACTTGCTTATTTGTCATCAAAAAGTAACTACAAAACTTTAATAGCAGCAGCTGATACTTTCAGAGCAGCAGCCGTAGAACAATTACAGGTATGGGGTGATAGAAGTGAAGTAGATGTTATTTCGAATCGATCAAAGAATGCAGATCCAGCAGCAGTAGTGTTTGATGCTATTAACGCAGCAAACAAACGCAAAAGCGACCTATTACTTGTAGATACCGCAGGAAGGTTACAAAATAAAAATAATCTTATGGATGAATTATCAAAAATAAAAAAAATTATTGACAAGAAAGTTCCTGATGCAATCATTGAGTCTTTATTAGTTTTAGATGCTAGTCAAGGACAAAATGGATTAAAGCAGGCAAAAAGTTTTGCAAAATCTGCAAATTTAAGTGGTGCAATTATTACTAAATTAGATGGTACTTCAAGAGGCGGCGTTTCACTTGCTGTTTCTGCAGAAGTCAATTTGCCGATAAGATTTATCGGTGCTGGAGAGGGTATTAAAGATTTAAGACCATTCAATAGCTTTGAGTTTGTTGAGGCTTTGCTTGCTGATAGATAAAAATTTAATTAATTTTTTTTAAAAACGTATTTTTAGTGTTAAAACATACTTATGGCTTCTATATGTTTTGTCTAAAATTCAAAAAGAAAAAGTATTGTCTAATGACGTTATTCAAGATTTTTTAGAGAAGGAACATAAATTTCCACTTGATGAGAATGATAAATTTATAGAAACAGTATCTTCATTATCCTATTATTTAAAATCTTTTTCAAATGTAAAAAGATTTCTGGATTATATTTCTTTAATTTTAAAACATACTTTTAATCAGCAATTAAGTTTTATTATTCCTTTGAATGAAAAGGGAGAAATATGGAAAGAAAATATTAAGTTTGCTGGTGCAACAAAAAATCTAAAAATGGATGATGAAATTAAAAGTTATTTAAACAATTTTGTTTTCTCTAAAAATTTTAAATTAAAAGATGACATTTCTTTTGAAAAAGTTTTAAATAATCAATTTAAAGAATATGTAATTAAGTCTTATAAAGTTTTGTCACGGGGAAAATGTAGAGGATTTGTATATACCTTTAAAAATCATACTTTCAATGATTCTTTAAAATATGAGCGCAATTTAAACTTTATTATTAGTTGTTTGGCAATTGGTTTAGAAAATTATTCGTTAATTAAAGCAAAAAAGAAGCATGAAAACGTAGACAGAGAAATTTCTATTGGAGCAGAAATCCAATCGCAACTTTTACCCGACTTTTGTCCAACCATTTATGGTGTAGATTTAGCTGCGCACTGTAGACCAGCTCTTCAATTAGGAGGAGATTATTATGATTTCATGTCTTTGAAAACAAATATTTCTGAGAAGAGACGCGAAAAGGCAAGGTGGGCTTTAGTTATTGGAGACGTTATGGGGAAGGGCCTTCCAGCAGGTCTTTTGATGACTATGTTAAGAGGAATGCTAAGAGCAGAGGTTTTGACTGGGTTACCTCCAGATAGAATATTGCATGATTTAAATCAGTTAGCTATTTATGATTTAGATCAATCGCATAGATTTATAACTTTATTTTATTCTGATTATGATCCTAGAACAAAAAAATTAAGGTATGCAAATGCTGCACATAATCCTCCTTTGCTTTGGAAAAGTGCTGAGCAAAAAATTATTAAATTAGATTCAGAAGGTTTTGTTCTTGGTTTGCAAAATGATGCCGCATATCAATGTGGTCAAATACAACTTAATAAAAACGATGCAATTCTTTATTATACAGATGGAGTAACTGAAACTTCTAATGCTTTAGGCGAAAGATTTGATGAAGAACGTTTAATTAAATCCTTTTCAAAATTATGTCAGCAATCACTTAAATCTAAAGATATTTTAAATAAGATTTATAAGATATTAGATGAGTTTACTGGTAAAAATAGACAATTGGAAGACGATGCTTCTCTCGTAGTCTTTCAGTTAGATTAGATTTTTTGTCACATATATAAAATAATGCTTTATTAGAAGTAACTAAAGTTTAATTCATATGTCCAAAGTTTGGAGTAATAGGTTTGATGGTAGTCTGAATCCTTTTATTGAAGATTTTAATGCTTCAATCAGTTTTGATAAAACACTAATTTTAGAAGATATTGAGTGTTCTATAGCTCATGCCAAAATGCTTAAAAAAACTAAGGTTTTGTCCACTGATGAGTCTTTAAAAATTATCGAGGGTTTAGAAACTATAAAAGAAGATTTTAGTGAAGGCAAATTTTGCCCCGGGGCTCCATCCGAGGATATACATTATTGCATTGAAGAAAAACTAATTAATTTAATTGGTGAAACTGGGAAAAAATTACATACTGGTAGAAGTAGAAATGATCAGGTAGGAACAGATATTAGATTATGGTTGAGAAAAAAAATTGATAATATTGATATCTTATTGGCCGAATTACAAAATTCTTTATTTTCGATTGCTGAATCAAATATCTATACATTAATACCTGGTTATACCCATATGCAAAGAGCGCAACCTCTATCTCTTGCTCATCATCTTTTGGCGTATCTTGAAATGTTTCAAAGAGACCGTGAAAGGCTTAAAGAAGTTAGAGCTAGGGTTAATATCTCTCCCTTAGGTGCAGCAGCTTTAGCGGGTACTAAAATTAAAATAGATAGATATTTTACTGCTGAAGAATTAGGATTTGGAAATATTTATAAAAATAGTATTGATGCTGTAAGTGACAGAGATTTTTGTATTGAATTTACTTCAAGTTCTGCTTTAATAATGTCTCATTTGAGTAGAATTTCCGAAGAAATAATCTTGTGGGTTACTGATGAGTTTTCTTTTGCAAAATTAACTGATAAGTGCTCGACTGGAAGTAGCTTAATGCCTCAGAAGAAGAATCCAGATGTTCCTGAATTAATAAGGGGTAAAACGGGTCGAGTTTATGGACATCTTCAATCTTTATTAACCATGATAAAGGGGGTGCCTCTTTCATACAATAAGGACTTCCAAGAGGATAAAGAGCCAATTTTTGACACAGTAGATACTATTTCTTCTTGCTTAAAAGCTATGACAATTTTATTAAATGAAGGAATAGAGTTTAATGTTGAAAAGTTAATGGATTCTGTTCATAATGATTTTTCTAATGCAACTGATTTAGCAGATTATCTAGTATTTAAGAAGGTTCCTTTCAGAGAGGCATATCAAGTGGTTGGAGATATTGTGAAGTATTGTTTAAGAAAAAACATATTATTTAAAGATTTAAAATTAGAAGAATTTCAAACATTTCATAATGAATTTAAAGAAGATATTTATGAAAACCTCAATCCTATGAACGTAGTCAAGTCTAGAAATAGTTTAGGTGGAACAGGATTCGATCAAGTCAAACTTGAATTAAATAACTGGAAGAAAAAATTATTCAACTAAATCTCAAGTAATTTTCTACAACAAGGTGCGTATTGAAGTAGAATAATATAGTAATGTATATGAACTACTTATTCGGTAGTTTTTATCTTGGTTATTATTTTAAAGTTGAGTTTCAAGTGAGTATTTTTGTTGGCAATTTGCCTTTCCGCGCAGAGCGAGAAGACATCTTAGAATTATTTACACCTTACGGTGAAGTTATGAATTGTTCTCTTCCCTTAGAAAGAGATACAGGTAGGAAAAGAGGGTTTGCTTTTGTCGAAATGGCAGATGAAGCGCTTGAGACATCAGCTATTGATGGTCTTCAAGGAACTGAGCTTATGGGAAGGCCTTTAAGAATCAATAAAGCCGAGCCAAGAGGAGGCGGCGGTCCACGCAGAGGCGGCGGCGGCGGCGGTAGAGGCGGTTACGGCGGCGGTAATGGTGGCGGTTACGGCGGTGGCGGTTACGGCGGTGGCGGTAATGGAGGCGGTTACGGCGGTGGCGGTAATGGAGGCGGTTACGGCGGTGGCGGTAATGGTGGTGGTTACGGCGGTGGCGGTAATGGTGGCGGTAATTATTCTGAACCTGCTTCTTCTTACGTTAATAAATCCTCTGGAGCAGAAGGTTGGGAGGATAGAAGTTATGGAAATTCCTCCGAAAATTCTGATTTTGAAAATGGCAGAAGCAGAAGAAAAAGAAGTGTTGCAAGCAACTCTGAAATCTCTCAAGAAGGGAATTAAAAACCCATTTTTTGTAACTCTGAAGCTTTTTTGCTTAAGAAATCAATACTTAATTCTTGTTTAATTGATTTTGTTGAAATTTCACTTCTCCAAACTTTTGCGTTTGGGATACCTTCCACAAGATTTATAAGATGTTTACAAATATCCCAAGTTTTGCCTTCATTCTTTAAATGTTCTTCAATATAAGGAACTAATGAAAATATAATTTCGGAAGCTTTTTTGCTTTTTCTATTTTCTCCATAAATTTTTTGATCAATTTCAGACCATCTTAAAGGGTATTTGTAAGCTGATCTTCCTATCATTACACCATCCAAATCATTCAATGCTTTTATGCATTGATCAATATTTGTAAAACCACCATTTATCTCTATAATTAGCGTTGGATTGTTTTCCTTTAATTTCTTAACAACATCATATTTAAGTGGCGGTATAGTTCTATTTTGCTTGGGATTTAGGCCATTTAATATTGCTTTTCTTGCATGAACAGTAAACCTGTCTGCTCCAGCATTTGCAACTTCTTTTACGAAACTATCTAACTTATCAAAACTATCTTCTTCATCAACTCCAATTCTATGTTTGATAGTAACGGGTATACTACAGTTATTTTTTAGAGATTCTATACATTTTGCTACTTTGGTTGGTTCTTTCATTAGTGAAGCACCAAAGTTTCCTGAACATACTCTCGGGCTCGGACATCCTACATTGAAGTTAATTTCATCGTATCCCCAATCTTGAGCCATTTTTGCAGCCTCTTCAAGTATTTTTGGGTCGTCTCCCCCAAACTGAATTGATAATGGATGTTCTTCTGAATTAAAGTCCAAAAACCGCTCTTTTTTCTCTGTATAAATTAAACTCTGAGCTACTATCATTTCAGTATACAAGAGCGCTTTAGAGCTTATTTTTCTAATTATCATCCTAAAGTGTTTGTCTGTACAATCCATCATTGGAGCAACACTTATTTTATGTAGATTGTTTATAGTATTAATCTGATAACTTTTCATTAAATTCTATTCGATATATTTGAAAATATGAATCAATTTTTATCTAGAAGATCTTTTATTTTAATTCCTATCATGTCAATTTTAAAATTTATTCTTAAACCAAAGAAAGCGTTAGCTGCGTCTGCTGCTTCTGATAAAGATTGGAATTTATCAAAAGAGGAGTGGAAAACCAAACTTAGTCCGGAATCTTATTATATCTTGCGTGAAGAGGGTACTGAAAGAGCATTTAGTAGTCAGCTAAATAATGAGAAGAGGAAAGGTATATTTTATTGTGCAGGCTGTAATCAACCTCTTTTTACTTCTGATACTAAATTTGATAGTGGTACTGGTTGGCCTAGCTTTTGGGATCCAATTCAAGGTTCTGTAGAAACGAAGGTAGATTTTAAATTAATTGTTCCAAGAACAGAATATCATTGCTCAAGATGCGGAGGACATCAAGGTCATGTTTTTAATGATGGGCCTTTGCCAACAGGTAAAAGATATTGTAATAATGGCCTTGCTTTGAAGTTTATAGCCGAATAACTTATTAGTGCGGCCTTCCGCAACTTGTTTTGTGCGTCAATTTCATTCACAATGGTTTTAACAAAATTTTAGGGTAATGATTGAAAAACAATCAGATAACGTAGAAAATCTAGAAGAGAATGTTTCTGAAGAAGTTAATAAAAATGAAGATTCTTCTGTGGCTGAAAATCAAGTCAGCGAAGATAAACAGCCACTTGAAAATGATGATGAAAATATTTATGCAGAAGATTTAAAAAATACCATTACTAATAATGACGCAAGATTAGAACAACTAGAAAAAGAGCATGAAACTTTAAAAAGTCAGTATGTAAGGATTGCTGCTGATTTCGATAACTTTAGAAAAAGACAGTCTCGAGATCAAGATGATTTAAAAGTTCAACTTGTTTCCAAAGCTTTAACAGCAATATTGCCTATTGTTGATAATTTTGAAAGAGCAAGACAACAACTAAAACCCGAAAGTGAGGAGGCTCAAACATTGCATAGAAGTTATCAAGGACTATATAAACAATTAGTGGAAGTGTTAAAACAACAGGGAGTTTCTCCAATGAGGGTCGTTGCACAACAATTTGATCCTAAGTTACATGAAGCGGTTTTAAGGGAACCAAGTCAGGAGTTTTATGAGGATATAATTATTGAAGAATTACAGCGTGGATATCATCTAGAAGGTAAGGTTTTAAGACATGCATTAGTTAAAGTTTCAATGGGTCCTGGCCAACCAAATTCACAAGAGCCTGAAGAAAAGGATAAAGTTGAAGTAGAAATTGATTCAGAGAATCCTAACTCTGAAGAAAATTAAATCCTTATGAATAGTTGAGTATTATTTAATGGCCGATTTTTATCAAATACTTGGCGTTTCAAGAGATGCTGATGCTAATACTTTGAAAAGCGCTTATAGAAAGTTAGCAAGACAATATCATCCTGATGTCAATAAAGATCCAGGTGCTGAAGATAAATTCAAAGAGATAGGCAAGGCTTATGAGGCTTTAGCGGATCCCGAAACTAGAGCTAGATATGATCAGTTTGGAGAAGCTGGAATAGGGGGAGCGGCTGGTATGCCAGATATGGGCGATATGGGTGGTTTTGGAGACTTGTTTGAAACTTTTTTTAATGGCTTTGGTGGACAAACTTCACAAGGTGGTAGATCACAAAGAAGAGGACCACAACAAGGTGATGACTTAAGGTATGACTTAAATATTGATTTTAAAGATGCTATTTTTGGACAACAAAGAGAAATAAATATACCTCATTTAGAAACTTGTGAAGTATGTAGAGGCACTGGAGCAAAAAAAGGCACAGGTCCAACAACTTGCACAACATGTGGCGGGAGTGGACAGGTTAGAAGAGCTACAAGAACTCCATTTGGTAATTTTACCCAAGTAGCAGAATGCCCAACTTGTAATGGGGTTGGACAAATAATTTCAGATCCATGTTCAAGTTGTGGTGGTAATGGTGTTAAACAAGTTAGAAAAAAATTACGTATCAATATACCTGCAGGAGTTGATACAGGAACTAAATTAAGAGTTTCCGGAGAGGGCAATGTCGGTTTAAAAGGTGGCCCACCTGGAGATCTTTATGTTTTTATTAAAGTTAAAAATGACCCAAATTTAAAAAGAGAAGGTATTAATATTTTTTCTGAAATATCAGTAAGTTATCTACAAGCTATTCTTGGAGATACAGTTGATATAATTACCGTTGATGGGAAAGTTAACTTAAAAATTCCAAGCGGGACCCAGCCAAATAGTACTTTATCATTAGAGAATAAAGGCGTGCCTCGATTGGGTAATCCAGTTGCAAGAGGTAATCATCAAGTTTTAGTAAAGGTTAAACTTCCAACTCGAATCACAGAAGATGAAAGAAATCTTCTTGAGAATTTAGCCTCAAAATATTCTGATCAAAATTCTAACTTTAATAGTGGATTGTTTAGCAAATTCTTTGGAAAGGAATCTTGAAGGAAGTCACAAAGGTATTGGATTTAGAAGCAGTTCCATGTCCTTTGAATGTCGTGAAATGTAAATTAGCATTAGAGAAATTATCCTCACATGAAACTTTAATAGTTCATCTAGATAAAGGCGAGCCAGAAATAATGGTTAAGAGAGCTTTAACAGAAATGAAATATTTTTCTAAAACTATAGAAGAAAATCAAAAAACAATAAAGTTAAAAATTTTGCATGAAAGTTAATAAAAAATATAAGGGTCTTGTCACAAAAAAATTTAATGAATTTTATTTGGTTGAACTAGATAAAGATGACACCTCCGTTGCTCACAAAAATTTTTTATGCAAAATCAAGAAGTCTGTAAATTTTAGAAATCAATTCGTTTTCGTTGGAGATGAAGTGATTGTTTATCAAATTGACTTACAAAGTAGAAGAGCAACAATAGAAAGTTTAGTCAAAAGGAATAATTTTTTAGAAAGACCATCCGTTGCTAATATTTCAAATATATACGTCATTTGTTCTGTCGAAGAGCCAAAACTAAATTTATCTCAAGTCAATAAGTTTTTAATATCCTCTGAGCAATTAGGGGTAGAGGTTTCATTGGTGCTTACGAAATGTGATTTGATAACAGAAGAAAAACGACTTTTGTTAATTGAGAAATTTAAGCAGTGGGGATATCAAGCAATTACTTTAAATTTAAATAATCCAGAAAATTTAAGAGCTTTATTGATTGAGTTAAAGACAAAAAAATGTTCAATATTTATGGGACCATCTGGCGTTGGTAAAACTACTTTATTAAATATGATAATTCCAGGTCTTGATAATACAACTGCCCCCGTATCAAGCAAAATAAAACGTGGAAAAAATACGACTAGAAATGTTGAACTATTTTCTTTATCAAGTAAAAGCTACATTGTGGATACACCTGGTTTTAATATGCAAACACTTGAAATAGATATTCGCCAATTATCTAACTTATATCCAGAAATTTATAAACAAGTTGTTAATGAAGGCATACATTGCAAGTTTCGTAATTGTTTACATGTAAATGATCAGGGTTGTAAGTTAAATAAAAATTTCGAAAGGTATACTTTTTATAAAGAAATGGTTGAATCATCTAAGAGTCATTATTGTCTAGTCCAGGAAGATTAAGATTTAAGCCACCAGTCAAGTCATTCATTCTCTCTTTCATTGTTGTAGTTGAACTTTCATGAGCTTTTTTAATAGCTTCTAATATGTTTTTCTCGATTTCTTCTTTATTAGCAGTTGAAATTTTTTCATTAACTTCAACTCTTAGAGGGAGTTGGTTTCCGTTAATCCATACTTTTATCATTTCATCATCACTTTTACCTTCAATTTCCATGCTTTCAAGTTCATCCTGTAATTTTTGAGCATTTTGTTGAATTTCTTTAGCTTTTTTAAAAGCCTCTGTTAGTTGTCCAAAATTTGGAAGTCCAAAACCTGCCATTTTTATAAAAAAGTCTCTTTAATTAAGGATAGTCAAAACCGATCATTCTTACTTCCGGTTCAAGAAAAATACCTTTTTTTTGTAGTACTTTTTGTTGAATTACTGTTATTAAATCTAAAATATCTTTTGAATTAGCAGAAGAGTTATTCACTATAAAATTGCCATGCATAGTTGAAATTTCTGCGTCGCCTATTTTAAAACCTTTTAATCCAAGTTCTTCAATTAATTTACCAGCATAATTATTAGTCGGGTTTTTAAAGACGCTTCCAAAGCTAGGTAAATGGTAAGGCTGTGTATCGGTCTTTTGTTTAAGATTTTTCTTTGTAGTTTCTAATAATTGTTCAATATTTCCTTTTGGTTCAAATTGCATTTTTGCACTTAAAATCATGAGATTATTTTGCTGAAAAGGACTGAATCTGTATTGAAAATTGATATCTTTTTTTTCAATTTCTGATATTTTTAGAGTTTTAGTATCAATTACTCGAACTGATAAAAGATTATTTGCCAATGATAATTTTTTTGAACCTGCATTCATGCAAATAGCACCTCCAACTGTGCCGGGAATTCCCACAGTCCATTCACCGCCTTGTAATCCTTTTTTTGCAAGTATATTAGACATTGTTGGTAGCATTACGCCAGCCTCTGCTACTACAATTCCTGAATGAGATTCAATTTTGATAGAGTGCATTTTTTTGGTACATATAGTTAAGCCTTTTAAGAAAATATTATTTATTAATAAATTTGAGCCAGCTCCTATTATTCGACATCTTTGATTATTTAAACGCGCCCAATTTATTAAATTTATGAATTCATCAGCATTATTTGGTTTTGAAAAATATTCTGCAAATCCACCAACTTTTATAGTTGTATAATTAGAAAGGTTTATTTTTTCTTTAAAAGTAATATTTTTCATTAATTATTTAATCATTTAAAATATTTTTATTATTTAAGATTGACCATAAGTTATGACAATCTCCAGCTCCCATATTTACAATAAAATCATCTTTTTTGGTTAACTTAAAAAATTTTTTATTAATCTCATAATTGTCTTTTAAGCATATAACATTCTTATTATTTTTATAAATGAGGTTAGCAATTAGTTGTGAGTCAATATTCTCAATATTGTTTTCTCCAGCTCCAAATATATTAGTTATAAAGATAACATCTGCTTTTGAAAGTTCTTGTGCAAATTCATAAATAAATTTTTTTACTCTCGTAAATCTATGAGGTTGAAAAATAGCAATTAATCTTCGTCTTTGCCCTCTATTACTATTATTTTTATCTTTAATAAATAACCTGGCTAATTTTATTGTTGCTTTAATTTCATTAGGATGATGTGCATAGTCATCATAAATAATTCTTTGATTTAGTTCTCCTCTAAATTCAAATCTTTTTTTTGGTAATTCTAAAGATTCGGTATTTTTTTTAATTTCTTTAAAACTTACTCCTACCATCCTGCAGGCTGCTATGGCAGCAGTAATATTAGAAAGATTATGTAAACCAGGAACTGGAATATTTATCATATCAATGAATTTGCCTCGCTCATAATATTTACCAATTGTTTTGTCTTTATTTACAATATTTGGAATTATTGAATACGCAACATTATTTCTTTCTTTAATAGACCATTGATATTCTGAAGTAAAATTATTCTTTATAATTTTACAATCATAGTTAATTAATAATTTTTTGGAGTTTGAAGCAAATTTTTTAAATGAAAATAGAACTTCATCGATATTTGAAAAATGGTCACAATGATCGAAATCAATATTATTAATTATTCCAATATCAGAATTATAATTCTTAATTGTTCCATCAGATTCGTCAATTTCTGCTACTAAGTATTTTGTGTTTTCGATATGAGCATTGGATTCATATATTGGGATTATCCCACCAGTTATGGAAGAAGTGTCGTGTGTGCATAATTCTAGTAGCGTGGAAAGGAAAGTACTCGTAGAGGTCTTACCATGACTACCTGCTATTGCTAATGATGTGTAAGATTTCATTATCATGGCAAGAATTTCAGAACGATGCATTATCAATAAATTATTTTTTTTGCAAAAGCATAACTCTTCGTTTTCATCTTTAATTGCAGAGCTAATTACAAAATTGATTGCTCGATTCTGAAATTTTGAAATCACAAAACCAATATTTTTTTTAATTTGAGAATCAAAAATTATTGCCCCTAATTTTTTTAAACTTTTTGTTTCTCTATTTTGAACTAAATCAGAGCCAGAGACTGAGTACCCCTTTTTTATTAACGCCTTAGCGATTGCAGACATTCCAATACCACCAATGCCAATAAAATGAAAATGATTTTTACTTATTAATTCCTTATTCAATTTTTATTTAGACTTAAATCAAGATAACTTCTAAGTAATTATAATGGCATTTAATTTTTACAAAAAATGTTGGTTTTTTATGAATTAATACAAAAATAGAATTATTTGCTTAATAAATCAAAAAATACTTACGTTATTGCACAAAATTCTGTATGATCAGCAACTTAGGTTATTCTTTAGAAAATTTTTAGTTATGACTTTGCGTGTTGCGATTAATGGGTTTGGCAGAATTGGGCGAAACTTTATGCGTTGTTGGTTAAGTAGAGGAGCTTACACCAACATCGAAGTAGTTGGCATTAATGTAACTTCTGACCCTAAAACTAACGCTCATCTGCTCAAATATGATTCAGTACTAGGAAAATTGGATGGTGTGGACATTCAATATACTGATGATACTTTTGTAATTAATAACAAAACTATCAAGTGTTTCTCTGATAGAAACCCAATGAATTTACCTTGGAAAGATTGGGGAGTTGATTTGGTAATAGAATCAACTGGTGTTTTTAATACTGATGTTGGTGCAAGTAAGCACCTTGAGGTTGGTGCTAAGAAGGTTATTCTTACTGCTCCTGGCAAAGGGTCAGGTGTTGGGACTTACGTGGTAGGGGTCAATGCTGATCAATATAAACATTCTGATTATAATATTTTGAGCAATGCTAGTTGTACTACTAATTGTTTAGCTCCAGTAGTAAAAGTTCTTGATCAAACATTTGGAATTAATAAGGGATTGATGACAACAATTCATAGCTATACTGGTGATCAACGTATTCTAGATAACAGTCATAGGGATTTAAGAAGGGCTAGAGCAGCAGCTACAAATATTGTTCCTACTTCAACAGGAGCTGCTAAAGCAGTTGCTTTGGTTTACCCTGAGATGACAGGTAAACTTACTGGCATAGCTATGAGAGTACCTACTCCTAATGTTTCAGCTGTAGATTTTGTTTTTGAATCTTCAAAATCTGTTACTAGTCAAGAAGTTAATAACGCACTTAAGGAATCTTCTCTGGGCTCAATGAAAGGAATTATTAAATACGGTGATGAGCCACTGGTTTCAAGTGATTATGCAGGAACTAATGAATCATCAATAGTAGATAGTGATCTGACAATGTCAATTGGCGATAATCTTGTAAAAGTTCTTGCCTGGTATGACAATGAATGGGGTTATAGTCAAAGAGTTGTGGATTTAGCTGAGATAGTAGCTCAAAAATGGGAATAATCAAAAGTGAGAAAAAGACTTATTTTTAAATAAATTTTTGTTATCACAGTTTTTTAAATCGACTGATATTTCTCCTTCGAGAAAATATCCGATTTCTGTAATAGTTTTATCTTCATATAAAAGATTATCTGCCCATTTTCTTGGGAGAGAAAACACTAGCTCGTAATCTTCGCCCCCAAAAAAATAATATTCGTCCCATTTATTTCCCTTAGGCCAATTTTTATGTTTAGGAACTTTTGCATAGTCAATAATTGCTTTGCAATTACTTTCAGTTGCCAAATCTAATAATGCTTGAAATAAGCCATCACTACTGTCAGTACAACCAATCATTTTAATACTTTTATTAGTACGAGCTTTAAGAATTTTTTTAAGAAGTTTAGGTTTAAGTTTTGGTCTGCAAAATTGTTGTAAAGAACTATTGATTAATGAGTGTGTTAGAGCAATATCACTATCAAAAATTGCTTTACTTTTTATCATTAATCCTAATTTGCTAAGGCCATGAATGCCCGTAGTCAATATAATTTCATTTGGTTTGCATGAGTTTCTTCGTAATTTCATCTCACCCTGTTTTCCTAGAGCAGTCATAGAGATTACTTTTTCTTTTCCCACAGAACAATCCCCTCCAAGAATTAAGCCCCCAAAATGGTCTAAAGCTAGAGTTATTCCTGTATATAAATCTTTAATCCAAATCCAATCTGTTTTTGATGGGACTACTAATCCAATATTAACTCCTATAATTTTGCTGCATCCACTTGAGATTAAGTCAGATACATTACATGCTACGGCTTTCCATCCTATGTCTAAGGCAGAAATCGTATCATCATTAAAATGTATATTTTCAACTAATGAATCAGTATTAATAAGTAAGTTTTTATTTTTAGATTTAATGAATGCGCAATCATCTGAAACTTGATTTTTAGGCATAAATTCAGCAAGCCTTTTTATTAATTCTTTTTCGCCAATATCCTCTAATAATTCTTTATGCATTTAATTTGAGTTTATCCATTCCACTTAAAACATCAATTGAAATTATTGTGTCATCTTTTGTAAGCTCTTCTAAAACTTCAAAACCCTCTATTACGTAACCAAAGGCAGCATTTCTTCCATCAATTAAATTGCGACCTGCTGGATTTAGCTCTGCTTCATATAAAAAGAAGAAAAACTGCGATGATCCATCATCAACAGCGGTACTGGAATGGGACCACCCCAAGGTTCCAAGTGTTGCAAATGGCAAAGTCGGTGTTTCTGTATAAAGCCCTAACTCTTCAAAGGTTTCATTATAAAAAGTTTCGCTTTCGTTAGGTATTCTTATTTCAAGAGGAACATATCTTTCCACATTTGTTGCGGGATCTATGTATCCAATCTCATTACCAAGTGGATCACCAGTTTGTAGAACAAAAAATTCCTCTGCTCTATTAATTGGCATATTCCTGTAAAAGTCTTTTGAAGATAAATCTATAAACGCACCAGCAGTAAGCGGTGCATTAAATCCATCTATTATTGCTTGCATATCGCCTTTAGAAGTTTTTATATTTACTTTTGCTCTACCAAGTAATCTCGGAAGATCATCAAATTCGCTTGGAATAGAATAAGGAAATTCATTTGGTAAAAAATATTCCTCTAGTCCCCCTATTTTATCTAGTGCTTCTCTTCTGGTTGTTATGAATGAATATTTATCTTTAGATTTAGCTTCATATTCAAGATTATCAAAATCATTTTTAAGATCTAAAAATGTGTTTTCTGCAATTTTTTGTTTTTCGCTTGGTAATTCCTCAATAATTTGACTCTTATATTTTTTTAGTAAAGATTGACATTTTGTAACAGTTTTTGAGAGAGCTGGCCATCTTCCTCCTCTTACAAGGTCACTTGTGTCCTCTAACTTATGTTGAATTTCCTGCAGCTCAATTTGCTTGATAGGGAGTGCATTTCTCAGTATTGCATTGGGATCTTTTACTGCGTTTCCAGTAGGTAAATCAGCCAATACTTGTGATGGTTTTAAGAAGCAAACACATATTAAAATTAGAATTAAAAATAAATAGTGTTTGTTCTGATTTGATAAGAAGTTTTGCATAGCACTCTTACAGGTTTATGATCCTTGGGTATGTAATACAGGAATGATTTCCAGTAACGATTTTCGCACAGGTACCACCATCGAGATAGATGGACAAGTTTGGCGTGTAGTAGAATTCCTACATGTCAAGCCTGGTAAAGGTTCTGCTTTTGTGCGAACAAAATTAAAATCAGTTCGAAACGGTAATGTAGTCGAAAAAACTTTTCGAGCTGGAGAATCAGTACAACAAGCTGTCCTTGAAAAGTCTAACCTGCAACATACTTATGTGGAGTCAGGAGATTACGTTTTTATGGATATGATAAGTTTTGAAGAAACAAGACTTTCCCCTGATCAAATCGGTAGAGGTTCAAAGTATTTAAAAGAAGGTATGGAGGTTAATGTGATTTTTTACAAAGAAAAAGTTTTAGAAGTTGAACTTCCAATCTCTATAACTTTAAAAGTTACAGAAACAGATCCTGGAGTTAAAGGAGATACTGCAAGTGGGGGTACTAAACCAGCTATTCTAGAAACAGGTGCTCAAGTTATGGTTCCTTTGTTTATTTCTGTAGGAGAAATGATTAAGGTCGATACCCGTAACGATAGTTATCTTGGACGTGACAACTAAAGGCTATGAAATTAGATCATGATGACCTAGATCGTTTGATAGAAAAAATTTCTACAAGTGATATTCAAGAATTTTCTCTAGAAGGGGAAGACTTTAAACTTGAAATAAAAAGAAATTTGTTTGATCAGAATCAATTACTTAACAATTCGAAAAAAAACAATTCTTTAGAGAAGCAAATTATTACTTCTAAATCAACATCAACAGATAATATTACCCTAACAAATAACGCTGAAGTGTCTCAGGTGGCCCCTCCAGGACGTTCAGATCTTACAGACATTACTTCTCCTATGGTTGGAACGTTTTATAGAGCTGCGGCTCCAGGAGAGGACCCATTTGTAGATTTAGGAAGTGTAATTACTGCTGGGCAAACGATTTGTATACTTGAAGCTATGAAGTTGATGAACGAAATTGAATCAGAGTTTAATGCTGAAATTGTAGAAATTCTTGTTGAAAATGGAACGCCAGTAGAGTTTGGACAAGTATTAATGCGCGTTAAAGAGTCTTGAATCTATAGTTAAATCAAAAGCTGCTTTTATTGCTTCAATCATACTTTGAGATTGAGCTAAACCCTTTCCTGCAATATCAAATCCAGTTCCATGATCGGGAGATGTTCTGATAAAAGGTAAACCAATAGTTGTATTAACTGAGTAATTAAGGGCTATAACTTTTATTGGAATTAATCCCTGATCATGATACATAGCAAGAATTCCATCATGTGTTGGAGCTGTTTTATCTCTCCATGCTTTTGAAGATGAATTCCAGCAAGTATCGGGAGAAATAGGACCTGATACTTGAACTCCTTTATTTTGATTACCCCAGCTAGTAACTGCATTTTTGATCCAATCTTTTTCTTCACTTCCTAATATGCCTTCTTCACCAGCATGAGGGTTTAATCCAGCAACTTTTAGAAGGGGTTTGTTTACATAGGTTTTGCAAAATTCTGCAAACAAATCTAATTTTGTATGAATTAGGTTTGTAGATAATTTTTTTGGTACGTCGCATAAAGGGATATGGGTAGTTGCCAATAACGTGTTAAATCTCCAACCAGTGATTGGAGATTTAGCTGTAAATAACATACCGACATCTTTAACCTGACAAGATTCT
>QBZO01000002.1 GCA_003282225.1 Prochlorococcus sp. AG-335-I21 | reverse complement strand
TTTACCTTTACCAATACCAATGGTTAATTTTATCCATGACCCTTTTAAATAAATAGATAAGGGAATAATGGTTAACCCTTTTTTTTCAGTATTGTATTTGAGCTTTATTATTTCTTTTTTATGTAACAATAATTTTCTATTTCGTAATGGGTCGTGATTAAAAAAAGAGCCCACATTTTTATGTGGTGATATGTGAACATTTAATAAAAGTATTTCACCATCTCTGAAAGAACAATACCCATCTCTTAAATTTACATTGCCATTTCTTATAGATTTTACTTCAGTTCCTAAAAGTTCAATTCCAGCTTCAATTGTTTCAAGTATTTCATACTGAAATTTTGCATATCGATTTTCTGAAAGACGTTTAAAAACGGCTTCTTTTTTTATGCTTTTATTTGCTTTGTTAAAAACTTTAGCCATTGCAGTTGTAAAAAATCTTTCCTCAAAGAACAATTGCCATTAATCTTTAATTATGGCAATAATTTCTTCAAGTTTAGATGACTCTAATATTCCTCGCTCAAGAAAAGAGCTGAGGTTAGTTGATTCAAAGATTATTGCAGAAGAAAAACTAAATAAAAATGTAAATTTAGCTCGCCCAAATTCCTTTAAAGAATTTATTGGACAAGAGCAAATTAAATCTTCATTAAAAATAGCTATAGAGGCCTCTAAATATAGGAAAGAAGCATTAGAACATACACTCTTATATGGCCAACCTGGTTTAGGAAAAACTACCTTAGCGTTATTGATCTCTTATGAAATGAATACAAAATGTAGAGTTGCAAGCGCACCTTCAATAGAAAGGCCAAGGGATATTGTGGGATTACTTCTTGGATTAAAAGAAGGAGAGATTTTATTTATTGATGAAATACATCGTTTAAATAAATTAACTGAAGAGCTTTTATATTCTGCAATGGAGGATTTTAGGCTGGATTTAACAATGGGAGCTAATAGAGGGGCTCGCTGTAGAACAATTAATTTGCCGAAATTTACTTTGATCGGTGCCACAACTAAACTTGCATCCATAAGTGCTCCATTAAAGGATAGATTTGGAATATGTCAGAAAATTGAATTTTATTCAAATAATGATTTGCAACAAATAATTTTAAATTTTTCTAATTTGATAAACCTTCAATTAAAAAATGATGCTTGCTGCGCATTAGCCAAGATTTCTAGAGGAACTCCAAGAATTGCATTACGTTTATTAAAAAGAGTAAGAGACTATGCTCAAGTTATTAAAAACACTAATAAAATTTCTTTAGAAATAGTTGAAAAAGCTTTAAATTCTCAAAAAATAGACTCTAAAGGTTTGGATAATGTAGATAGAAAATTTTTATCTTTTTTAAATCTTAATAATAATAATCCGATTGGCTTAGATTCAATAGCTGCTGGTATGGGAGAGGATTCTTCAATGTTAGAGTTTGTAGTTGAGCCATATTTAATTCAAATTGGGTTTATTATGAGGACTCCTCGAGGAAGAAAACTTACATCTTTAGGAAAAAAATACATTACTTCTAAAAATGAAAAATATTAAAAAAATTAAGCTTTATATTCTTTTAAGTTGTTTTTTGATAAATATTTTATATGTTTCTCCTAGCTATTCATTAAGCTCACGCGAAAATTTATTTAATAATGCCTTAAATTTAAGCTCTAGCGGGGATTTTAATCTTGCATTAAAGCAATGGAACAACTATTTGGAAATATTTCCTGATGATGCAGCTGCTTTAAGTAATAGAGGAAATGTAAAACTTGTTATTGGTGATCCAGAAGGCGCAATAAATGATCAAGATAAAGCGATTGATTTAGATCCTGATGAGGTTGATCCTTATATTAATAGGGGTATAGCGGAAGAATCTTTAGGGATGTGGTTACAGGCAAAAAATGATTATTTATATGTAATCTCGAAAGATAACGATAATTTCTCTGCCTTATATAATTTCGCAAATGTTGAAGGGTCTTTGTCAGATTGGGAGAGTGCAAGGAACTTGTTTTCAAAAGCTTCTGAATCAAATCCTGGTTTTGCAATGGCACGATCAAGCATGGCTTTGGCAGATTACCAATTAGGAAATATGGAAGAGTGCGAAAAAGAATTGAAAAAACTGATTAGACGTTATCCTACTTTTGCCGATGCAAGAGCAGCTTTAACAGCTTTAGAGTGGTCAAAAGGGATCTCTGGTGAAGCTGAAAGTAACTGGATTACAGTTACGGAATTAGACTCTAGATATGCTGATGAGGAATGGTTAACAAAAGTTAGGAGATGGCCTCAAAAACCAACCAAAGATTTAATGAAATTTATAGCTCTGAAATAATAAATGGATAGAGATAAATTGTTAAAAAAAATTGATTCATTTAATGATGAACTTATTAATATTAGGAGGCACATTCATGCTCATCCAGAATTAAGTGGCTTAGAAAATCAAACGGCAATTTTAATAAGTGGTTATCTGAAAAATATTGGTGGGAGGGTCACAGAATGTGTAGGGAGAACAGGTGTTGTAGCTGATTTTGGACCTAAAGATAAAGGTTTTATTGGATTGAGAGTTGATATGGATGCCCTTCCAATATGCGAGAATACTAATTTAAATTTTTCGTCAAAAACTGATGGCGTCATGCATGCTTGTGGGCATGATTTACATACATGTATTGGTTTAGGTGTTGCGAAAACTATTAAGGATTTAAACCTTAAATTTGGGACAAGAATAATTTTTCAACCTGCGGAAGAAATTGCGAGTGGTGCTAAGTGGATGATTGATGATGGGGTGACTATTGGGTTAAAACAAATTTTGGGAGTGCATGTTTATCCTGACTTATTGGTAGGGACTATTGGGATTAAGGAAGGAAGTCTAACAGCAGCGGCAGGGGAACTTTCAGTTGAAATATTAGGAAAATCTGGACATGGTGCTAGACCTCATGAAGGTGTAGATGCTATATGGGCAGCATCCAAAGTTATTTCTGGTATTCAAGAAGCAATAACAAGAAAATTAGACCCTCTAGATCCTGTCGTCATTACCTTTGGAAAAATAAATGGGGGAAATGCCTATAATATTTTGTCTGAGAAGGTTAATTTAACTGGAACAATAAGATGTACAAATTTGAAATTATTTAGGGATATGGGTGATTGGCTTAACTCAAATATTTCTACTATCGCAAATAGTTGCGGAGCTGAAGCTAAAGTAAAATTTAGAGAGATAGTCCCACCTGTAAATAATGATGTTGAAATAAATAAAGTTATAAGGGATTCTTCAATTCGTATATTAGGTCGTCAAAATGTTATCGAATTACAAAAACCATCTCTAGGAGCTGAAGATTTTTCTGAGTTTCTAAATAAAGTCCCTGGAGCAATGTTTAGGCTTGGTGTTTCTAGTAAGAAAGGTTGTGCTCCACTACATAGTTCAGAGTTTGATCCCGATGAAAGAGCTATTGGTGTAGGAATTAAAATAATAACTGAATCCATAGTAAAATTAAATAATTGATTTGGTAAATTTATATAAATGAAATTTGAAAAAAAAGCTTATATCTTTTCACTTGCTGCACCTTTAATGATTTTGTTATCAATAATAGGATTTATTTCAAGGAAAGATAGTAAGAAAATCTTTTATTTCCCAATTGGCTTGATGGGGATTTTTATAATTTCTGAGAAAGAATTTAGTAGAGGAATAAAGAGAAAAAAAATCTTAAATAAAATAAAATCTTATAAACAAACAAAATAAAAATATTTTCTATATTTTAAGTAATAAAAGATGACTATTTTTCCAAAAAGAGCTATTTTTTAATTAATACTAGGGGTGCTAAGAAAAATAACTTAGCTGAGATCATACCCTTCGAACCTGAAACAGTTAAAACTGACGAAGGGAAGTCTCAATTTGATCAACTCTAGTAATAAACAATTTAAATTTAAAAGTCATGAGAAATTCCTGGATAAAGCCGCGCCTTGGACAAAAAAACATTACTCAAATGAATTTCGCTAGGAATGGAAATATAACTGAAGAAATGAACTATGTTGCTCAAAAAGAAAATCTTCCACCTTCATTAATTATGGAGGAAGTGGCAAGGGGTAGATTAATAATTCCAGCTAATATAAATCATCTAAATCTTGAACCAATGGGAATTGGTATTGCTTCTAAATGCAAAGTAAATGCAAATATTGGTGCTTCTCCTAATGCAAGTGATATTAATGAAGAAGTTGAGAAGCTTAAGTTGGCAGTGAAATATGGTGCTGATACAGTTATGGATTTATCCACAGGAGGAGTAAATCTTGATGAAGTTAGAGAATCTATTATAAAAGAATCTTCAGTCCCTATTGGAACTGTACCCGTTTATCAAGCTTTAGAAAGTGTTCATGGATCTATAGAAAGATTAACAGAAGATGATTTCTTGCATATTATTGAAAAACATTGTCAGCAGGGGGTTGATTATCAAACTATTCATGCTGGTTTATTAATAGAACATTTACCTAAAGTAAAAGGAAGAATTACTGGTATCGTAAGTCGAGGTGGAGGAATTTTAGCTCAATGGATGTTGCATCATTTCAAGCAAAATCCACTGTATACAAGATTTGATGATATTTGTGAAATTTTTAAAAAATATGATTGTACTTTTTCTCTTGGAGATTCACTTAGGCCTGGATGTTTACATGATGCATCAGATGATGCTCAATTAGCTGAATTAAAAACATTGGGTGAACTTACAAGAAGAGCATGGGCACATAATGTTCAAGTTATGGTTGAAGGACCAGGGCATGTACCTATGGATCAGATTGAGTTTAATGTTAGAAAGCAGATGGAAGAATGCTCAGAAGCTCCTTTTTATGTTCTCGGCCCATTAGTAACAGATATTTCTCCAGGATATGATCATATTTCAAGTGCCATTGGTGCAGCTATGGCTGGATGGTATGGAACTGCGATGTTATGTTACGTTACTCCAAAAGAACATTTGGGCCTTCCAAATGCTGAAGATGTTAGAGAAGGATTGATTGCATATAAAATTGCTGCTCATGCAGCTGACATCGCTAGGCATAGAGCAGGTGCTCGTGATAGAGATGATGAGCTAAGTCATGCAAGATATACGTTTAACTGGAATAAACAGTTTGAACTGTCTTTGGATCCTGAAAGGGCTAAACAATATCATGATGAGACGTTACCAGAAGAAATATTTAAAAAAGCTGAGTTTTGCTCAATGTGTGGACCTAAGCATTGCCCCATGAATTCTAAAATTACTGATGAAACTCTTGACGAATTGAATAATAAACTTACAAAATGTGATACTGCAGTTTAATTTAAGTTTATAAAATCTCTTTGGTTTTATTTACAACATTTTCAACTGTAAATCCAAAATTGGTCATACACTTTCCACCAGGAGCTGATGCGCCAAATCTATCCATAGTAATACAAATTCCATCAAGCCCAGTATATTTGTGCCATCCGAATGAATGTGCAGCTTCAACTACAACTCTTTTTTTGATACTACTAGGCAAAATACTTTCTTTATAAGAAGCTTCTTGTTCTTCAAATAGCTCTACACAAGGCATAGAAATAACTCTAGTCTTTTTTCCTAATTTTGAGATTTCTTTACTTGCTTCAATGCAAAGGTTTAGTTCACTTCCAGTTCCGATATATATTACATCAGGAGTTCCCTCGCAATCAGAAACTATATATCCACCTAGTGCAACTTTTTCGATAGAGGTATTCTCTTGATTTGGCATAGCCTGCCTACTTAGACAAAGAGCAGAAGGTCTTTTTCTATTTTTAATTGCAAGCTTATAAGCACCACTTGTTTCATTACCATCTCCAGGTCTAAAGACTAGCATATTTGGCATTGCTCTAAGTGAGGGGATCGTTTCGACAGGTTGATGTGTTGGACCATCTTCGCCCACTCCAATTGAATCATGAGTAAGTACATAAATAACTCCCAGCTCACTGAGGGCAGATAGTCTCATTGAACCTCTCATATAGTCTGCAAAAACAAGAAAAGTTCCTCCATAGGGTACTAATCCACTGTCGTGATAAGCAATTCCATTTAATATTGCTGCCATTGCATGCTCTCTTACACCAAAATGCAAATATCTCTTTTCTGGTGAATGTGCCTGAAATGATCCTGTTTCTCCTTTTATATCTGTGTAATTAGAGTGAGTTAAATCTGCAGATCCTCCAATTAATTCAGGAAGATTAGGCCCAAGAGCTCCTAAGCATATTTGAGAATGTTTTCTTGTTGCTAGACCCTTATCATCTACCGTATATGAAGGTAGGTCTGAATCCCAGTTTTCTGGCAATTCACCTTGAATCATTCTTTTTAGTTCTGCTCCTTCAGAAGGATATGTGTTTTGGTAGCCTTGAAATTTTAAATTCCATTCTTTTTCAGAGTCTTCACCTCTAGTAATAGCTTGTCTAAATTGCGAATATACTTCCTGGGGTATTTCAAAAGGCGGATATTCCCAATCTAAAAACTCTCTGGTTAAGGAAGCTTCTTCTTCTCCTACTGCAGCTCCATGAATTCCTGCAGTATCTGACTTGTTTGGTGAACCGTAACCTATTATCGTAGAAATTTTGATTAGAGAAGGTTTATCTTTTACAGATTTCGCACTCTCAATAGCTTTGGTAATACCTTTTACATCATGATTACCATCTTCAACATGTTGCACATGCCATCCATAAGCTTCATATCTTTTTAAAACATCTTCTGTAAATGAAACATCTGTACGTCCATCAATTGTGATTTGATTATCATCATATAGAGCTATTAATTTTCCAAGCTTAAGATGTCCAGCAAGTGAACATGCTTCAGAGGCAATCCCTTCTTGATTACAACCGTCTCCCATTATTACATAGGTATAGTGATCAACAATTTCGCAATCTTTTTTATTGAATTTAGCTGCCAAGTGTGCTTCTGCAATTGCTAAACCAACAGCGTTAGAAATCCCTGCTCCTAATGGCCCTGCCGTTACCTCAACACCTTCAGTCTCAAACGTTTCTGGATGCCCAGGTGTCTTGGATCCCCATTGTCTAAATTCTTTAATATCTTCAATGGAAACTGATTTATATCCAGTCAGATGCAGAAGAGAATATAACAACATACACCCATGACCAGCTGATAATACAAAGCGATCTCTATTAAACCACTTTGGATTATTGGGATTGTGATTGAGAATATTGTGCCATAATGCATAACCCATAGGTGCGCAACCCATAGGTAAGCCAGGATGCCCGCTATTAGATTTATTTACTGCATCTACAGCCAGCATTCTTATACTATTTACACATAGTGATTCTAATGAAACAGATGCAGCGACCATTGTTTTAAGTAAGGTAATTTTGGAGTACAGAGTTGGTTTTCATCAATCAAGTTTGCTAAATGCTAGACAAACGTTGTGACCACCAAAGCCGAATGAATTAGAAAGAGCAACTCTTATTTGAGCATCTCTGGCATTATTTGGTACATAATCAAGATCACAATCTGGATCAGGATTTACGTAATTTATTGTAGGAGGGACAAAATTATGTGTCAAAGAAAGAATACAAGCTACAGCTTCTATACCTCCTGAACCCCCTAAGAGATGCCCAGTCATCGACTTAGTAGAGCTTACAGGAATGAGGTAAGATCTGTCTTTAAATATGGATTTAATTGCAGAAGTTTCATTTTTGTCGTTTGCTGCGGTGCTAGTGCCATGAGCATTTATGTAATCAACCTGATCAGGGTTAATTGAACTATCATCAATGGCAAGCTTTATTGCTGCTGCCCCTCCAGTTCCACCAGGAGAAGGCGAAGTAATGTGATGAGCATCACAAGTTGACCCATAACCAATAATTTCAGCGTAAATTTTTGCGCCTCTTTTTTTTGCACTTTCAAGAGTTTCTAGAACAAGAATCCCAGATCCTTCTCCAATAACAAATCCATCCCTCTCAGCATCAAAAGGTCTACTTGCAGTTTTAGGACTTTCATTTCTAAAAGAGAGTGCTTTGGCGCTCGCAAAACCTGCTACTCCAAGAGGAGTTATACTTGCTTCTGCTCCTCCGCAAATCATTGCATCTGCTTTCCCCAGCTGTAATAATCTGTAAGAGTCTCCAATAGCATTTGATCCAGCAGCGCAAGCGGTGGATACGGCAGAGCTAGGACCTTTTGCTCCTAACGCAATAGCAGCAAGTCCTGTCGCCATATTTGGGATCATCATTGGAACTGTAAATGGGCTCACTCTTTTTGGACCTTTATGACTTAATATTTGAGCTTGACTTTCCATTGTAAGTAAGCCTCCAACACCAGAGCCAATGATTACTCCAATTCTTGATTCATTGGCTTCAGTTATTTCAATTCCAGAATCATTGAAAGCTTGCTTTGCAGCTATTACTCCAAATTGTGAAAATCGATCCCATCTTTTAGATTCTTTAGGTTCAATAAAATTTTCGGTTTGAAGATTTTTAACTTCTGCCGCAAACTTGCAGGGATGTTGTTCAGGATTAAAGAGAGTAATATCTGAAACTCCATTTGACCCTTTTTGTAGGCCGAGTAAATATTCATCAATGTTGTTACCAATTGGAGTCACTGCTCCTATACCGGTAATAACTACTCGATGGAAATTTGGCATCCTAAATTAACCTTTTTTTTCTTCGATGAATTTAACAGCATCTCCTACTGTTGCGATGCCTTCAGCTGCTTCATCAGGTATCTCGATATCAAATGCTTCTTCCAGTGCCATTACTAGCTCAACGGTGTCAAGGGAGTCTGCACCTAAATCATTTTGAAAGTTTGAATCAGATTTTACTTCGGCTGATTCAACACTTAGTTGCTCAGAAACAATAGAGCAAACTTTTTGAAGGATTTCTTCTTGTGACATAGTTTATGGAATTTACTAATTATCTACTTGATTTTATGCCCTAGAGTTAACAAGAGTGAAGCATATCTTAATTTTTTTAATTTCTTTGTAAGACAATAGTATTATATTGTGAGGTTCTGAAAGACAATTTTACATGTCACACGCAGTTAAAATTTATGACACATGCATTGGATGTACCCAATGTGTAAGGGCATGCCCACTAGATGTTCTGGAAATGGTTCCATGGGATGGTTGTAAAGCCGGTCAAATAGCTTCATCTCCTAGGACAGAGGACTGCGTAGGATGTAAAAGGTGTGAAACAGCATGCCCAACAGATTTTTTAAGTATCAGGGTTTATTTAGGTGATGAAACATCAAGAAGTATGGGCTTAGCTTATTAATTTTTATAGTGCAGTTGGAAGAGAGTCCATGTCTTATTAAATACTTAATTTTATTCAATATAATTGAAGAAAATTATTTACATGTGCGGAATTGTTGCTGTTACCGGTTATAAAAAAGCATTGCCATTACTTATAAATGGATTGGAAAAACTTGAATATAGAGGGTATGATTCCGCAGGTATTGCAATAATTAACTCTGAAACCAAGAATATATCTTGTAATAAAGCAGAAGGAAAACTGAAAAATTTAAAAAATAACTTAAAAAATATCGAAATACCTGGAACTGTAGGAATAGGTCATACACGTTGGGCCACTCATGGAAAACCAGGGGTTAAAAATGCACATCCACACATTGATAGTTTAGGGGAGGTTGCAGTTGTCCAAAATGGGATTATTGAAAATTATCAGGAATTAAAAATTAAATTACAAAAAGATGGAATTGTTTTTAATTCTGATACTGATACAGAAGTCATACCACACTTAATACAAAAAGAATTATTTGCTTTAAGTCAATTAAAGCTTGAAAGTAACGGTTCAACTTTATTAGTAGCAGTCAGAAACGTAATCTCCGATTTAGAAGGATCATACGCATTAGCAGTATTATGGTCTGGTGCTCCTGAAGCATTAGTTGTTGCTAGGAAGCAGGCACCTTTAATAATTGGATTAGGGGAAGGAGAATTTATTTGTGCAAGTGATACGCCAGCAATAGCAAACTTTACAAAAATTATTTTACCTTTGGAGGATGAGGAAATAGCTCTTTTAACTCCTTTAGGAATAGAAATTTATGATTCCAATAACGAGAGACAATATCGAAATCCAATTTCTTTACAAACTGCAGACCAGTTAAGTGATAAAAAAAAATTTAAACACTATATGTTAAAGGAAATCTATGATCAGCCTGATATTGCTAAATATTGGTTAGAAAAATATTTAATTAAAGATTTAAAGACTGATCAATTACAAATTAATTACTCCTTTGATACAGATTTTTTTAACTCAATTGAAAGAATAGATATTGTTGCTTGTGGTACGAGTAAGCATTCTGCAATGGTGGGTAAATTTTTATTAGAACAATTTTCAGGTTTACCAACAAATGTTTTTTTTGCGAGTGAGTTTAGATACTCCCCACCACCATTACTTCCTAATACCTTAACAATTGGAGTGACTCAGTCAGGAGAAACTGCCGATACTATTGCGGCTATAAATATGGAAATTGAGAGGAGATCTTCAGTAGGGGATAATAACTTTAAACCAAATTTAATTGCTATTACGAATAGAGTTGAAAGCTCAATAGGTAGACAAATACCAAATATTATTAATATTAGTGCTGGAATTGAAATTGGTGTTGCTGCTACAAAAACTTTCTTTGCGCAACTTCTTTCTTTTTATGGATTAGCTATAAAATTTGCTCAAATTAAAGGAAGTCAAAGTAATGAAAATATTAATGAATTAGTTTCAGAATTAACTAAATTACCGGCATTAGTTGAAGAACTTTTAGAAAAACATAATGAATCTTCTGAAAAACTTGCACATGATTTTTTTAATATTAAAGACGTTATTTTTTTAGGAAGAGGAATAAATTATCCTATTGCTCTTGAGGGGGCTCTGAAGTTGAAGGAAATTAGTTATATACATGCTGCAGGTTATCCTGCTGGGGAAATGAAGCATGGGCCAATAGCTTTACTAGACAAAAAAGTACCTGTAATTTCAATAGCTACTCCAGGGCAAGTCTTTGATAAGGTAATTAGTAATGCTCAAGAAGCAAAAGCTAGAGATGCTTATTTAATTGGTGTTGCCCCTCAATGTAATGGGACTGAAATATTTGATTATTTAATGACCATACCTTCAACAAATGAATTGATTACACCTCTGCTTACCATTATTCCTCTTCAATTATTGAGTTATCACATTGCTGCTCATAGAGGACTTGATGTTGATCAACCAAGAAATCTAGCTAAAAGCGTAACAGTAGAGTAAACATTTTAAAAAGACGACTTACAACTCTAATAGACCCGAAGGAGGAGTAAGTATTATAAAATTTTTTTTAATATCAACAACTGGAACAATTTCTTTAACAAATGGTATGAGAACCTCTTTATTATTTTTCAAAAGTTGAATTACAAGTAAATTATTTTTCTCGTTAGATAAGTTAATAACTTTTCCAATTATTTGTGATTGGTTATTTTCTAGAATTTTGACATTTAAATTCAATAGTTCAGTTAAGTGATATTCTCCATGACTCAATTTTGGAATTGAATCAACTTTCACGAGGATTTTTTGTCCCTTTAAGTTTTCTGCTTGAGTCCTATTATTTATCCCTTTAAATGTAATAATGAATGATTCTTTACCTGGTTTTTTAAAACCATGCGTAAGCTCGAATTCTCTAGGAGTCTCGTTATCTTTTTGTATCCATCTTTTGCCAGGGTCTATAAATCTTTCTTCAAAATCACTTAGAGACTTAACCTTGATTTTTCCATTAATGCCTTGAGGAGATGTTATTAAGCCAACAATTAACCACTCATTATGATTTATCATAGTTATATGTAAATTATTTCCATGGAATTTTCGAATAAACCAATACTCCCCGGTTCTATAGTAGTTGTTAAAGACGTTAATTCTATTTATAGAGGTTATAAAGGATTTGTACAAAGAGTAACTAATAAAACTGCAGCTGTTCTTTTTGAGGGAGGCAATTGGGATAAGTTAGTAACATTTCAATTAAATAATTTAGACTTGTTTGAATAATTAATTTTTCTTTCTCTGGAAAATCTTTTGTATCAGAATACTTGCAGCATTTTTTTCGGCTTTTTTATGAGAATGCCCAAAGCTGAAAGCTTTTTTAGATCCATTTATGTATATTTCACAAGAGAATCTTTTTGGATCTCCGTGATTTTGTGATAATTCATATATTTTATAAATAGGTAAATCAAATCCTTGGCTTTGACACCATTCTTGTAAAGCTGACTTGGAATTGTATTTATGTGGTGCTTTTAAATATAATTCGGCATCTTTTTTCCAAAAATTATCTAACCATATATTGACTTCACATATTGAATTAAAACACTTATATATTGCGCCAATTAATGCTTCACTAGTTTCAGCTATTATTGTATCTTTTGAATTCTCATCACCCATTGCTTTTGGACCTTTTATTATTACTTTTTCTATAAATATTTTTTTACCTAATTCGGTTAACCATTCATCACTTACTATTTGAGATCTTAGTTCTGATCTTGTACCTACACTCATCTCATTATATGTCCTTTCTATAAAATCTGATGCTGATAATCTGAGAACAGCATCCCCAAAGAATTCCAATTTTTCATAATTAACTATCTTGTTTGCGGAGGAATGTGTTAATGCTTCATTGAAAGTATGAAGTATTAATTTATCTTTTTGGTTGATAATTTTGCTAAATCTTTTTGAGTTTATGTCAAGCGAATTTAAAAACTTAATAATCTCTTCAAGTCTTTTGTCATCAATTAAGTTAACCATATAAATTAAGTGTTTTCATTAAGTAGAAAGCAGGTCATAAGCCGGGTTCTGTTCATCTTAATAAGATGGGCAATCATCTATCTAGGACTGGAATTACTTCACAGCCTCAAGCGGCGCTTAAAAGTAGATTTTTTAATGGTCATAAATCTACTTAGCCTTGCACCCAGCCGGGGTTTACCTAGCCAACACTTCTCAATGTTGCTGGTGCGCTCTTACCGCACCCTTGCACCCTTGCCATACATAAAGTATTAGGCGGTATGTTTCTGTGGCACTATCCTCACGGTTACCCGCACTGGGAATTACCCAGCAAGCCTGACCATATGGGAGCCCGGACTTTCCTCAAAAAGATTTATTTTCAAAACAAAATAAAACATTTTTGCGATTGCCTCTCCTGCTTTCACTTAGCATAATGCTTATTAACCCAAAAAACATCTCTTGGGGCTGTAGCTCAGTAGGATAGAGCGACGGTTTCCTAAACCGTAGGTCGTGGGTTCGATTCCCTCCAGTCCCGTTTCAGTTGATAAACTATATGTAGTATGCGTGCATATTTTCAACTCTCTAGCTAGCGTGTAATTAGTAATTAAGCTTTTATGGCTAAGCTGCACGATATGCGTTTAAAACTCTTAATTCAGCAAGAGCATGAACGTATTTCTAAATCTCAACCTAATGATCTAGATCTGTCTATAGTTCAAGCAAGATGCCTTTGTTGGCTTACTTTATTAGCAGAAGCTCATGAAGACCAAGCAAATGATGCAGAAAAGAGAGGAGATGCTGAACAAGCAATGGGATGGTTTGCAGACTCAATGAGATTAAGAGATGTTATTAATTTGGTGACTAGTATTGAAATTCCTTTGCCTGATAGTCCAGACTCTCTCGATGAAAATGACGAATTATTTGATGGTCCTAAAATTGTGCCTAAATAATGTAATGATATGAATCAGAGTTATTTATTCTTTTGAAAGAAGAACCATGTCAATGTTTTGATTGTCAGAAATTTTATAAAGAGCATGATCTTTTTATTCGAGAATTTCCTACTTTCAAACACCAACAGTAATTAAACTAGGCTTCCATCCAATCTTTTGGAATTTTTTTCAGCAAAGTTACAGAAGAACGACATAATCAATTATCTGATAAAGATATTAAAAATAAATCTGTTGAAAATAATAAACATATTTCTGATATAAATTACAGATGCAATAGAAGGACTTGAAAATGTAAATGCTTATTTATACTCTATTTAAGCTTTTATGGAGAGGATTTTGGATATTAAAGTTGATAAAAATGTAGAAGTTGAATAAAAAAAATTTCTAAAAAGTTAGCTCCTGATCTACTTAATTTTAATAGATTAATATTAAATAGATTATTGCATCAAACACCAGATTTACCCGATAAGAATAACTTTAAGTAGTTACTTCTTCAATATCACATGTAATTTCAACTGGCATAGGTGAAACTTTCCAAATTGATTCGCAATATTCTCTTATAGATCTGTCTGAAGAAAAATATCCTGATCTTGCAGTATTTAATAGAGCCATTTTATTCCACGCTTTTTTATTATTCCAGAAGTTACTAACTTCATCTTGTTTGTTTAAATAGTCTTCGAAATCAGCCATTACAAAAAATGGATCATTTCCAGTCAAACTATTTAATAAAGGTTTGAATAATTCTTTATCTCCATTGCTAAAATGGCCAATTTCGATTAAACGAATCACTTCTTTTAATTCAGGACATTTCTCAATGAAAGTCTTGGGAGAATAACTATTATTTTTTAAATTCATTATTTCACTTTCAGTCTTTCCGAAAAGAAAGAAATTTTCTTTTTTTACAAGATCTCTTAACTCTACATTTGCTCCGTCAAGAGTTCCTATAGTTAAAGCTCCGTTCATTGCAAATTTCATATTTCCTGTGCCTGATGCTTCTTTACCAGCAGTTGAAATTTGCTCAGAAAGGTCTGTTGCTGGATAAACTATTTCCCCAAGTTTGACATTATAGTCTGGTAAGAAAACTACTCTTAAAAGACCTTCCATATCAGGATCCGAATTAACTACATCAGCGATGCCGTTAATAAATCTGATAATTAATTTAGCCATAAAGTAACCTGGAGCAGCCTTCCCTCCAAAAATAACTGTTCTCGGAGCTTTATAGTTACTTACACCATTTTTGATTCTTAAATACTGAGCAATAATTTGCAGAGCGTTTAAATGTTGTCTTTTATATTGATGGATCCTTTTAACTTGGACGTCAAAAAGACTTGATGGGTCAACAAGAATTCCTGTTTTTGTATGAATAAAACTTGCCAACTTTCGTTTTCCAAGCAATTTAGTTTCCTCAAATTCCTGAAGGAAATTTGCATCATCTTTTTTCTTTTCTAATTTTTTAAGTAGTTCCATATTAGTAATCCAATCTGGACCAACTTCTTTTTCTAACAAATTAGATAAAGATGGATTTGCTAATGCAACCCATCTTCTAGGAGTTACTCCATTAGTTACATTAGTAAATTTTTCAGGCCATAGCTCTGCAAACTCTGGGAGAAGCTGTCTTTTGATTAGGTCAGAGTGAAGTGCAGCAACACCATTAATATGATGAGCTCCGATAGTAGCTAAATGAGCCATTCTCACTGACTTGGAACCTTCTTCATCAATAATAGAAAGTTTTTGTAGAATCTTGTCATCACCTGGGTAACGAAGCCTTAATTGTTGTAAAAACCTCCAATTTATTTCGTAAATAATTTCTAAATGACGGGGAAGTAAATCACTAAATAGACTTAAATCCCATTTCTCCAATGCTTCAGGAAGCAATGTATGGTTTGTATATGCTACTGATGAAGTAGTTATATTCCATGCTTTTTCCCAACCTATATGATACTGATCAATTAGTAGACGCATTAACTCAGCAACTGCAATTGCTGGATGTGTATCATTCAATTGAACGGTCCAATGTTTGGCAAATTCTGTTATGGGGATAGATCTTTTTTCAAGACTTCTCAACATATCTTGGAGAGAACAACTGACAAAGAAGTGTTGTTGTTTGAGCCTTAGTCTTCTTCCTTCATCAGTTCCATCATTTGGATAAAGAACTTTAGATAGAGTTTCAGAGGCAACTTTTTCTTCTACCGCACCATAGTAATCACCAATATTAAAAGCATAAAAGTCAAAACTCTCTGTTGCATCAGCTCTCCATAATCTTAATCTGTCGCAGGTATTTACTCTGTAGCCTAATACTGGAACATCATGAGGAACACCAATTGCATGTTCTGAGGGAACCCATCTTGATCGATATTTACCTTTATCGTCTCTATAACTTTCAGTTCGTCCCCCAAAACCAACAAAACATGATTCATCAGGTTGTGGTAATTCCCATGGCCAACCACCTTTAAGCCATTTATCAGTCACCTCAACTTGCCAACCATCTCGTATTAACTGGTTAAATATACCGAATTCATATCTAATACCATAACCAACAGCAGGTACCTGTAACGAAGCTAAAGACTCCATATAACATGCTGCAAGTCTTCCAAGGCCACCATTACCTAGGCCAGGCTCTTCTTCTACTTCAAGAATTGTTGGTAGTGATTCTACTCCAAACCTTTTTAAGGCATCTTCTGCTTCTTGTGTTATCCCAAGATTTAATAAATTATTACTTAATTGTGGGCCGATTAAAAATTCCGCAGATAAGTAAGCAACTGTTTTTTGGGGCTTTTTTCTTATTACTTCTTGACTAGCTAAATATCTTGTCATTAATCTATCCTTAACAGCGTAACTCAGCGCCATATATAAGTCATGAGGACTAGCGGAAGTTGCTAATTTGCCAAGACTAAAGAATAAGTGCTCTGTCATTCCTTTAAAGAGCGCATCAGAATCCATGCCAGCTTTCTCAGGATCTAGATAGCAGCCTGGAGTAGGCAAGCGTAGATCAAAGGGTTCGTTGGAGTTCATTAGATTTGACATATATATGACATTAGCCAGTTTTTATATAAATTCTTTGTTGTACCTTCAGATCCACACTTGTTGAGTATTTTTGCTTTTTTTTACATACTTGGTAAAGTGGGCCCTCCATAAACTATCTTCCAATTAGATAGTTTAAATTTTCTCGCATTTAAAATGTATCCTTTACTTGCTGAATTAAGTGCACATGATTTAGAAGTTGCTGAGACGCTCATCGGAGTAATTAGATTTCTATTGATATTTTTAGCTGCCAGAGCATTAGCGGAAGTATTAGTAAGACTAAGTTTACCTACTATTGTTGGAGAGCTTTTAGCAGGGGTTGTTATTGGAGCATCTGGTTTCCATTTATTAATACCACCCTCTGCTCATACAGAATTAAATCAAGGATTGGTAAACGTAATAAGTTCTTTGGCATCAATACCTCCAGAAGTTGTTCCTGATGTCTATTTTGAAAGTTTTCCTTCTCTTCAAGCTGTTGCGACACTTGGATTATATGCGCTTCTTTTCTTAACAGGATTAGAAAGTGAATTAGAAGAATTAGTTGCAGTTGGTGCGCAAGCTTTTACAGTTGCTATGGCAGGTGTAATTTTGCCTTTTGCTTTTGGTACTTTTGGATTAATGTTTATTTTCCAGGTAGATCTTATTCCAGCAGTATTTGCAGGAGCATCAATGACGGCTACGAGTATTGGTATTACAGCAAGTGTTTTTGGCGAATTAGGGTATTTAAAAACTAGGGAAGGTCAAATCGTTATTGGAGCAGCAGTTCTAGACGATATTTTAGGCATTGTCATTCTAGCTGTGGTTGTAGCTCTTGCTGCTGGAGGTTCCTTAGAAATAGCTCCAATAGTTAAATTAGTTGCAGCAGCTGTCGTATTTGTAATTGCTGCTATTGCATTAAGTCGTACAGCAGCTCCTGGATTTGATTGGCTTCTTGATAGATTGAAAGCACCTGGAGCAGTAGTTGTAGCCTCTTTTGTAATACTTGTTTTATGTTGTTTTGTAGCTACAGCGATAGGTCTTGAAGCAGCTTTAGGAGCTTTTGCTGCTGGTTTAATTCTTAGTAGTTCCAAAAATAACCATGCTATCCAGCAATCAGTTTTGCCATTGGTTTCATTATTCGCCACCATCTTTTTCGTATTGGTAGGTGCTGGTATGGATTTATCAGTTATTAATCCACTTGACCCAGCAAGTAGGTCTGCTCTTGTAGTAGCAGGATTTTTATTAGTCGTTGCAATTATTGGAAAAATTGCTGCTGGATGGGTTTTCTCAAGTGATAAGCCTACAAACAGATTAGTTGTAGGTTTAGGAATGATGCCTAGAGGAGAAGTGGGATTAATTTTTCTTGGATTAGGAACAAGCGCTAAGCTTTTAACTCCATCCCTTGAGGCGGCAATTTTATTAATGGTCATTGGAACGACATTCCTAGCTCCTGTTCTTTTAAGAATTGTTTTGAAAGATAAGCCCCCCGGTGGTGATAATAAAATTTCAGATGATGTTGCTGCTGATCCAGTAGGTCTTCTTTAACGAATAATTTTATTAGAATCAACAAATATAATTATTTATTAAATGGAAAAACCAGCGCTTATAAGTGATGAGGTAAATTATGCATGGAATTTTTTGAATTATCCAATACACACTATTACTGCAAAACCTAAAGAAGAAAGTGCAAAATCATGTGCAATTTTGTTGATACATGGTTTTGGAGCTTCCACTGATCATTGGCGTTTTAATATCCCTGTTTTGAGTGATAAATATGAAGTTCATGCAATAGATCTTTTGGGGTTTGGAAAAAGTCCCAAGCCAACAGATGTCCAGTATTCAAGTCATCTTTGGAAAGATCAAGTTGCAACATATGTGAAAGAAGTAATTAAAAAACCAACATTTATTGTTGGTAATTCTTTAGGTGGGTATGCATCTCTAGCAGCAAGTGCAGAACTAAAAGAATTATCTGCTGGAGTAGTGCTACTTAATGCTGCTGGAATGTTTAGTGAAGAAAAAGTATCAAATAACAGCCTTTTACAAAGATCTTTAAAAACTTTCTTTGAAACATTTTTGCGAGGTAATATTTTTCTTCAAAGAACTATATTTGAAAGCATGAGACGCAGAGTCAATATAAAAAAAGCATTAAACAATGTTTATAAAAACCAAACTAATGTTGATGATTATCTTATTGATTCAATTAGAAAACCTTCGCTTGATCCAGGAGCCTTCAACGTTTTTAAAAGTGTTTTCAATCCTGCAGGTGTCCAAGGAGAACCATTTGATAAATTGTTCAAAAAGTTGAAATCTCCACTTTTACTCCTATGGGGAGGTAAAGATCCTTGGATGAACACAGCAAGCAAAAGACTTCTTTATAAAAAATATGCTCCTGAAAATACTAAAGAAGTGATTCTTGATGCTGGTCATTGTCCTCATGATGAAGTCCCCGAATTAGTTAATCAACAAATACTTGATTGGATTGATTCTTTGTAGAGAGATTTTTGTGAAAGTTAATTCCGTTGATAATAAAAAAGGTATTTATCTTTTTCAATTAGACGAAAAAAATTATATTAAATTTTGTCCTAAGAGGGGTGGGCTTATAACCAACTGGGTTTCTGAAGGGAGAGAAATATTATATTTTGATGAAAAAAGATTTATTGATAAAACAAAAAGTATCAGGGGAGGAATCCCAATTCTATTTCCAATTTGTGGAAATCTTGATATCCCCAATTCTTTATTTGGAAAAAATTATATGCCATTTATGCAACATGGTTTTGCAAGGGATTTGCAATGGCAATACTGTCTAAATAAGAAAAAAAATTCTCTTTTTTTAATTTTACAGGATACTGAAAAAACAAAAACTTTTTATCCATTTAATTTTGAGCTCAAAATTGAGGTTTCTTTAAAAATTAATTGCTTAAAATTTATTATTAACATTGAGAACAAAACTAATATTGAGATGCCAATAAATTTTGGATTACATCCTTATCTTAATATTTCAGATTTTAAAAACTTAAATTTTATAGATAACCCGCTAAATTGTCAGGATCAAAAAAATAATTGCTTGAGAAATACTTTTGACGAGTTAAAAAATATTAATAATGGAATTGATTTACTTATGTATACCTCAGGAAGAATTTCTTTCCGAGATAATTTTTTTAAAAGACAAATTACTTTATTGCATCCTTCGCCTTTTAATTTGGGTGTGATTTGGAGTGATCCTCCTAGGAAAATGGTATGTCTTGAGCCATGGACTAGTCCACGTAATTCTTTAGTTAATGGATTAAGGAAAATTTCGATTCCTCCAAATTCCTCCCAAATATTAGATGCCTCAATACTAATAAATACTTTGAAGTAACTACTGATAATTATGAAAGTTATAGTGATCGATGATGATCCAACAGGTTCTCAAACAGTAAATAATTGTTTATTGCTTCTGAAATGGGATTATTCGACTTTAATCAAAGGATTTAAAAGCAAATCTAATTTATTTTTCATTTTGTCCAATACTAGGTCTTTATCAGAAGATGACGCAAAATTAAGATTAGTAGAAATTTGTAATGCTCTTAAAAAAGTTATCTCAAAGGAATCATACAAAGAGGAATTTATTTTTGTAAGTAGAGGTGATTCCACTCTTCGTGGCCATAATTTTTTAGAGCCTAAAATTATGAATGATTGCTTAGGACCTTTTGACGCTACTTTCCATATTCCAGCATTTATTGAAGGTAAAAGAATGACAATTGATGGAGATCACTTTGTTGATAATGTTCCTGTAAGTCAAACGATTTTTGCCAAAGATAAAATTTTTGGATACAAAACAAGTAATGTCAAACAATTATTATTTCAGAAATGTAAATCTCAAATTAAATTTAATGATATTCAAAATTTAAAAATATCCGAATTAAAAGTTCTTGAAAGTAAAGAAAATAATATTGTTTTTAATAAGATCAGAAATTTAAAAGAAAATTCTCATGTAATTGTTGATATTGAGAATTATTCACAACTTAAAAAGTTTTCATTATCAATAAAAAAATTAATTAAACAAAAGAAATTTCTCTTTAGGACCGCTGCAAGTTTTATAAGTTCAATTTCTGCTATAAAAGATAATCCTAAAGAACCATTTTTTTACTCCCTTATTAGAAGAAAAAATCGTGAAAAAAAATTACTTCCAGGATTTTTAGTAATTGGATCTTATGTAGAGCTTTCAACAATGCAACTAAAGGAATTTTTAGAAATAAGTGACTGTATACCGATAGAATTGGATGTTTTTGAATTTCTCAGAATTTCTAAATTAAAAAGTAATCAGGATCAATTGGTTTTGTTTAAAAACAAATTGTTAGCTCAAATCAGGTCCATATTAAAACAAGAAAATACTCCCGTTTTATTTACCTCAAGAAAAGAAGTTTCTCTAGGTAACAACGATGAGCAAGTGAATTTTTATAATTCTCTTGCTCATTTTATTTCTGAATTAGTTTCAGGTTTGAAAAATGAAATAGGGTATTTAGTATCTAAAGGGGGAATCACATCAAATGTAATTCTCAGTAATGGATTTAAAGCAAATTATGTTTATTTGCAAGGACAAATAATTACTGGGGTTTCTTTAGTTACTTTCAAACTTGAAAATGATGAGAATCTTCCAATCGTGACATTTCCTGGAAATATTGGTAACCAAGATTCATTGGTAAAAGTATGGAGAATTTTAGAAAATAAAAACAATTCTTCCAATTAAAAATTTGAGATTATTGCTTCAGCAAAACCACTACAGGATAGTGGCGCTACATTTGGTTCCATTAAGCGTGCTAGATCATAGGTGACTTTTTTTTCTTCAATAGCTTTACTAATTCCAGAAGTCACTAGCTTCGCTGCTTCATTCCAACCAAAATATTCAAGCATCATTACTCCACTAAGAATTACCGAACCCGGATTAATTTTGTTTAATCCTGCATGTTTTGGAGCTGTTCCATGTGTTGCTTCAAAAATTGCGGAATGATCTCCAATATTAGCTCCTGGAGCCATACCTAAGCCTCCCACAATTGCGGCAGCGGCATCAGAAACATAATCTCCGTTTAGGTTCAAGGTCGCAAGAATAGAATATTCTTGAGGCCTTGTTTGAATTTGTTGGAAAATACTGTCTGCTATTCGATCATCAACCATAATGAGTTCTTTCCATTTGTTATTTCCATGAGAATTTGATATTGAGGCTATTACTTCTTTAATTTCTTCACAAATAAATGCTTTTTTGTTACTTGTTAGCTTGTCATAGCCTGGCTCTATCTTTCTGGCATTATTTTCGATTGTAATTTCTGGATTTTTGTGAATATTGTCTAAAATCCAGCTTTCTCTTTCCGTAATGCAGTCTGCTCTGAATTCATTTACGGCTAATTCATATCCCCAATCTCTAAAGGCACCTTCGGTATATTTCATGATATTGCCTTTATGAACTAAAGTTACATGCTTTTTATTCCCTGTTAATCTTTTTGCATGTTCTATGGCCTTTCTTATATGTCTTTGACTTCCTAACTTACTTACGGGTTTTATCCCAATACCTGAACCGTCCGGTATTGATCTATTTTTTAAATTTTTACTATTTGGAATAACGACATTATTTAGATGATTAATTAAATCAATGCATGTATGATCATCAGCTTCCCATTCAATACCCATATAAATATCTTCTGTATTTTCTCTGTAAACAATTACGTCTAAATTTTGTGGATTTTTATGAGGACTAGGAGTTCCTGAATAGTATTTACAAGGTCTAACACAACTGTATAAGTCAAAAATTTGTCTTAATGCGACATTTAAAGATCTAATTCCCCCTCCTATAGGAGTTGTTAATGGGCCTTTAATTGCAACTCCAAAGTGTCTTATGGCTTCAATAGTATCCTGCGGTAAATAGTTGTAAGTTCCGTATATTTCACAAGCTTCGTCGCCAGCATAGACTTTGAACCAATTTATTTTCCTTTCATATCCATAACTTTTTTTTATTGCTTCATCAAGAACAAGTTGAGTAGCTGGCCAAATATCTACCCCTGTACCGTCACCTCTTATATAAGGGACAATAGGATTATTAGGAACATTAGGCTTACCTTGATTAAAAGTAATTAACTCTCCTTCTGTGGGTAAATTTAATTTTTCAAATTTAGGCATAGCACTTGATTGAATAGTAAAAAAGTCAATTAATATAATATTTTTGTATCTTAAATTGAAATTAAGGATATTCTTTAAAAACTAGAAATTAATTATTCAAATGTGAATAGATAATAGTTTGTTAATCAGCATTTCAACATCTTTGTTAAAAGAAAAAGAATTTAATAAGCAAGGTTGAAGAAATTATGTCAACTTCAATCAAAGGTTTATTACCGCTTATGAATGCAAGTTCAAATGTTAGAAATCCTGAAATAGCTAATAAGGTAGCTACTACCGCGGCATTATTTCGTAAATATTTCCCAGATGCGAGTGTTAATTTTAGTCCTTGGGATAATGTAAATGATAGAGATTGGTTTGATACGATTGATTTTTCTTTCCATTTTCCAGGTTGGAGTCCAAGTATAGAATGTAGAGCAGTTCTACTACAGTTGAGAATTGAAAATAATTGTGAAAATGGAGTACCCAAGTTGTTGGGAATAATAATGCGCGGAATGATAATTCCTGCTGAAAGATGGAGAGTAGCTACTATTGGGGAGTGGGAGATGACAGGGACTCATTTACCTCAGAAGGAACAAAAGGATAATCTTTTTTTAGTTTGTAAAGAACTTTACAATTTATTCTCTACAACATCCACTGGTAACAAAAATTAGCTGTTTTATATATTTTCCTTGTAGATTAAATATATGTACAATTCTGAAAATAAATAAATGGCAGTTGCTCTTGCAGGACAATTAAGAGAAGGGACAAAGAAATCCCATACTATGGCTGAAAATACTGGCTTTGTCGCTTGTTTTTTGAAAGGCGTTGTTGAAAAAAAATCCTACAGAAAACTGATAAGTGATTTATATTTTGTTTATGAAGCTATGGAAGAAGAAATTGAAAGATTGGTTCAAGAGGAACATCCCGTAATAAAACATATCGGCTTTAAATCGCTTTTTAGAAAAGAAACACTTGAAAATGATCTCAAATTTTATTTTGGAGATAATTGGCAGAATGAGATTAATATTTCTAAATCAGCGAAAGAATATGTCAACAGAATTCACTTGGTAGCAAAAAAATCTCCTGAATTACTGGTTGGCCATCACTATACCCGTTATATAGGAGATTTATCAGGCGGCCAAATTTTAAAAAAAATAGCAAAAAAAGCTTTAAATTTAGATGGAAATAACGGGTTAAACTTTTATGAATTTAAAAATATAGATGATGAAAAAAAATTCAAAGAAGAATATTCTAAGACTCTTAATCAGCTCCCTATAAATCAAAATATTGCTGATCAAATAATTGATGAAGCTAATCAAGCTTTTACTTATAATATGAAAATGTTTAAGGAGCTTGAAGGTAACTTAATAGCAGTATTAGGAAAAATTGTATTTAATTATCTTACAAAGAAAGTTAGGAAGGGGAGTACTGAAACTTAATATCTATGTTTGAATCATTAAAAAATTTTGTTGAGACCAATATTGAAGATTTAGATGGTAAAGAATTAGAAATATCAAAAGAATTCAAAGAACATCATAATAAAGACTCGAAATATATTATTAAAAATTGGATTTTTGAATCCCAACAATATAGAAGATGGAGAATTACTAAATTAGATGGAGGAGATAAGCTCCAGGTTTTTAACACTGTTGCGTATCCAAATTTCAAAAGTGAGTTTCCTATATTGGGGGCTGATATTTTGTGGTTTGGAACCTCTCAAAAATTACTAGCTATTTTTGATTATCAACCTTTAATTCAGGAAAAAAAATATCTTCATAAATATTGCTCAAGTTTAGATTTTATAAAAAATCAGTATTCTGTATTTGATAATCATAAAATGAAAAATATATATGATTCAAAAAAATATTTTTCGCCATGGGTAATGATTTGTAGAGGTAATAAATTAAATCTTGATAGAGATTTAAATAATATTTTTTGTTCTTTTGTAAGTAATTATTTAACTATTAATAAACTTCATCAAAATAATCAATTTTTGGATTTGGAACAAATAAAAAATAATCAAATAGATTACGATAAATATAGTGCTGAAAAAGATCCGGCTGACAAGTTATTTAAAACATTTTTTGGTGAAACTTGGACTGAAAATTTCATTAATAACTTTCTTTTTACCTTAAATCATAAACCCCTAGAATAAATGTTAATTCAAAATACTATTTTTTATAGTCAAGAATGGCGATGGGCTAAATTTATAAAATTCTTAATTTCTCAGTTAGCCAAATATCATTGCGTAGAATATAAAATACCAACTGATTTTTCTTATAAAGAGTCAACCTATGGCTCAAAAAAATCAAAAAATAATATAAATCTTTTCACGTGGGGAGCAACTCACGAGAGAAGAATTAACTTCGCGAGAGCTGTATGTATTAATAGTCCAAATTATTCTGTTTTGAATTTTTTAATTATCCCAAATACTTTTTATAACATTCCATTCCTTGGTGTAGATTTTGTTTCTTTACCCAAAAGTCATTTATTAGTTTTAGATTTTCAGCCATCTTTAAAAGTCGAAAATCAGTTTAATTCTGAATTAATAGAACAACTAATAAAACTTAAAAAATCATGTCATTCATCTCTACCTATGGCTGAAAAAATGTCTGAGGATGTAGCAAAATTTTTTTCGCCTGGATTGATTTGGTCTAGATTACCAAAGCAACAAGATAGTGATAATTTGATAGAAAATCAGCTTTATGATTCATTCAAAGAATATTTGAATTTGTATCTAAAAACTCTTTTTGAAAGTGAGGAAGTTGAGCAAGGTTTACAACAAGAGTTAATTAATGGTCAAAATAATTATTTGAACTATAGAAGGGATAAAGACCCAGCAAGGCCAATGTTATCTAGTTTATTTGGTAAGGATTTTACAGAATCCTTAATTAATAAAGTACTATTTTCTACTAATAAAGTTTTATAATTTTGGATATTTTAGATTAGATGAAAAAACAATCAGTTCTTTTTGTATGTTTAGGAAATATTTGTAGATCTCCTGCTGCCGAAGCTATATTTCTAGATTTAATTAATAAAAAAGGATTAAATGATAGTTTTATTGTTGATTCTGCAGGGACTGGTAGTTGGCACATAGGGAAGAAGGCCGATACTAGAATGAGAATAGCGTCACGAAAAAGGGGTGTAGAAATCTTTAGTAGAGCTAGACAAATAAATTCTAATGATTTTGAAAAATTTCACTATATAGTTGCTATGGATGATTCAAATTATGAAAATATTATTGATATGAAATCTCGAAAATCATTATCTGATTTTGCATTAATAAAAAAGATTCAAAATTTCAGATCAATTTTTCAAGAGATAGAAGTCCCCGATCCTTACTTTGGAGGAGATGAGGGATTTGATAATGTCCTTGATATTTTAGAAGACTCTGTCAGTGGTTTTCTAGATACTATTTGTTAATTTATTCGAGTTGAATCTCTTTAGGAATGTTTAAATTGTAGATGTTAACAATTTTTTCTACTACTTCATTAATTGAATATCCATCAGTAAGAAGTTCTATAGCATCGTTTGCTTTTTTGAGAGGAGAAATTTTTCTTGTTGAATCTTCAAAATCTCTTTTTCTAATAAGTTCTCTTAATTGATTGAAGTCTATTTCTTTGCTCCCTCTTAATTCTAATTCTGACTTTCTTCTTTTAGCTCTTTCGTCAATACTAGCTGTTAGGAATATTTTAAGTTCTGAATCTGGAAAAACTGTTGTTCCTATGTCTCTTCCTTCAGCCACCAAGCCTCCAGATTGGCCAATTTTTCTTTGCTCATTAACCAAAAATTCTCTCACTTTTTTTATTGATGAAATCTTAGAAACAATAGAACTTATTTCTTGTGAACGAATTTCTTCAGTTACACAAAAATTATTTATAAATACATCTTGCTGAGAAATAGAATTTGACTTAAAAATAATAGAAATATTATTAAGAATTTTTTTTAATTCTGACTCTTTAGCATAATTAATATTTTCTTTTTTGAAGAGCCAACTTATTGCTCTATACATTGCTCCAGTATCTAGATATAAAAGATTTAACTCCTTGGCAATTAACTTTGTTATGGTACTTTTCCCTGAACCAGCTGGCCCATCAATTGCAATAATTGGCTTTCTTTTCATAAGAAAAACGTGATCAATTAATCTTGTTTTTCCACATTTTATCGCACCTGCTAAAATTGAAATATTATCGTTTGCTTGAACCTTTTTCAAGCTGTAGGGATGTAAATGTTCTAAATATTCAATTAAAATATTTTTTGATTTGAGTTTTTTTGTTAGTTGTTTTAAGTCAATCTTTTTATCCTTTTTAAAAATTATTTTTGCATTTTTTAGTTCATTTGAGAATAATTGTAGAGTTTTCCTTTCATTTTGTGATAAATGCTTATTACGCGAACTAAATGGGACCCCATCAGAATCTCTTTGAGTAGGAACAGAGATAATTTTTATGTTAAATTTTTTTTCTTCTATAAGGTTTTTAATGATTAATAGTTGTTGCCAGTCTTTTTCTCCTAAAAAAAGATTTTCGGGTTGTATAAGTTTCAGTAATCTATAAACAACAGTGCAAACACCATCAAAATGTCCCACTCTTGTAATCCCACATAAAGCTGAAGATAATTCTTTAGGGGCTTTCAAATAACTTATGCCTTTATTATTTTTAGGATAGATATCAATTATATTTGGAATAAAAATCGCATCTGCCCCATTAGAAAAAGCAATTTCAATATCTTTGTCAACAGTTTTGGGGTAGTGTTTAAGGTCTTCTTTGCTATCAAATTGAAGTGGATTAACAAAAATACTTAATAAGTTTGTATTGAAATTTGAACTTTTTGCAGTTGATATTAATTTTTGATGGCCATCATGAAGATTACCCATAGTTGGGATAAAGTTAATATCACTTTTGAGATTTCGTCTCCATTTTTTAAGTTCTTCTGTTTTTCTTATTATTATTTTGTTCACTTTGTTTTAAAAAATAAATCTATTTAATAAATAATTACTGGACAAAAGCAATCTTCGGAGGAATATCTATATAGGGGAAGTCTATCATTTTTATTTTATGGATTACAAAACATCAGGAGTTGATATAAAAGCTGGAAGAGAATTTGTCTCAGAAATAAAGCAAGCTGTCGAATCAACATATTCATCTAATGTAATGGAGGGGATTGGAGGATTTGGGGGTTTGTTTAAAATCCCTCTTGAGGGTCTAAAAAAACCAGTCTTAGTATCGGGGACTGATGGTGTTGGTACAAAATTGGAATTAGCGCAAATCAAAAACTTTCATTTTGAAGTTGGGATTGATTTAGTAGCAATGTGTATGAACGACATTATTACAACTGGGGCAAAACCGCTATTTTTTCTTGATTATATTGCTACAGGCAAGCTTGACAAAAATCAATTATTAGAAGTTGTTAAAGGTATTGCGCATAGTTGTCAAGAAAATAACTGCTCTATACTTGGGGGAGAAACTGCAGAGATGCCAGGATTTTACTCAAAGAATAAGTATGATTTGGCAGGATTTTGTGTTGGAATCGTTGACGAAGAAAAATTAATTAATGGCAAAAAAATATGTGAAAATGATTTGATAATTGCATTACAAAGTAATGGAATCCATAGTAATGGATTTAGTTTAGTTAGAAAAATAATTGAAAATAATAATCAAATTGATAAGCAATTTGAAAAAAAATATAACTTAGATTTTTATGATCAATTATTAAAACCCACAAAAATTTATTTTAAAATTGTAAATCAAATTTTATCTCAGAATATTCAAATAAAGGGAATGTCTCATATCACAGGAGGAGGAATTCCTGAAAATTTACCTAGGTGTATGTCTTCTGATTTTATTCCTTATGTAGATACGAAATCTTGGAAGATTCCTGTTTTATTTGAATTTTTAAAGGACGTCGGTCACATTCCTGAAAAAGATTTCTGGAATACTTTTAATCTTGGGGTTGGATTTTGTTTAATAATTGATAAGAAATATAAGGATGAGATTTTAAATATTTGTGATTCTTTTGATATCTCGAGTTGGGTCTTAGGGAAGGTTCTTAAGAAAGATAATTCAAAAAAGAATAATTTTTTGCCTGAAATAATAATTTAAATCGTTTGAATAGAATTTTATTGAGAAATTACAAATTTAATTTATCTACACAAATGAAAAAGTTATGTGTAATATAATAAAAACACCGCCGAGTTATATCGGAGATTTAAGTAAGTAGATTTAACCTTAATTCAATGCCCTTTGAAAATAATCAAAGAATTACACGTAGACGTAGCTCAGCTGGACCTACACCTCCTAAAAGACCAATAGGTAATAATTCAGAATTTAACGGGCGTCAAAATCAAGGCCCCCGTCCTACTTTTTTAACTTTAAGGGATCATGGAAAGGTTTTTGTTGCTGATTTACCAAATTTATCTGACGGACAATTAGCTCATATAAGTAAAGAAGCTAATGAGGTTTTAAATAGTCTTGAGAAAAGGCTAAGTGATCTTGAGAATGAATCAAATTTAACAAATTCTGAAAATGATACTTTGATAAAAGCGTCTACTAAAAGAGATGTAACACTTAGATTTATCAAATCAATAGAAGAAGAACAAGATCATAGAAAGAATAATCCTGCTTTAAGAGATGCTGCTTCTGAATCATTACCAAGAACTTTTCTTGAGGTTGCAAGACATAGATTACCTGGGGCAACTTTTGATTCCCTTCTTAGAGAAGCCCTTGAGGCTTGTGCGGTAGATGACAATCCTAAGGAAAGCGAAGTTATTGATCAACACAAAGAATCTGTAAAGATAATGGATATACCCTCTTCTAACGCTAATCCTTCTTTTGTTGTTAATATCGATTAAAACCAAAAATAAGATAATGGAAGCTTATGAGCTTAACCATAATTTGATAAATGATAAAACCAAAAAAGAATCTCGAGTTTCTCTAGATAAAGAAAAGATTTTGTGTAATCACTGTAAAAGAACTGCTTCGAATGGGATACGTTGTTTAGGTATATGTGTTGCTGATAATGACTATTAGAAAGATTAACTTAAAAAAAATGATTACTAAATCTCCCTGTTTGAAAAAAGAAATAGTGTTCGATCGCAAAAGATTAAACAATTCTGATTAGTTGGATTTTCTCTACATTCTTTATGCCAGAAGTTTTGAAACTCTAGAGTGTATTGGTAAGTTCTTTTGGAGTTTCGTTCAGATTTAACCCCGCATAGTTAAATTCTGATAATTATTTTGGAAGGACATTGAATTGATTGAATAGTTTCATAAAACCTCCTTGATCCACATTTCATTTTTCTTCAATAAATTTAAAATTCATAGAGTATTTTTCCCTATTAGAATTTCTTTATCGTTTTAGTACGATATTTATCTTATCGCCAAAAGTATAAGTATTATTTGAATCAAAAAAAGTATTCAATGAATTTTTACATAATTGGTTGAAGAGTCAATAGGGATAAACAATCCCCCTATTTTGTTTATATAAGTTTAGGTATTTTGTTTTTGATATCTTCAATATTGATCATTTTATATAACCATTCTGTATTATTCTCTGACCTCTCCTGAAAATATGAGATCTTTGGCTGATTAATTTCTGGTTTTCGTAATCTCCATTTATAAATTTTTACTTGTTTATCTGAAGAATTAATCTTTATCCATAAGCAAAAAATACTAAAATTGGCTCTTTTTTTAGTTGTTTTAATTTTTTAATTCTTCTCTGAAGGGAAAACAACACGATACTTCTATTTCTTAGTATTTTCCGGCGATATTTCTTTATCACTTGAAAACTTTCCCAATGAGCTATTAATGGGATAATAATAATAGGTTGATCAAACCTTATAATTTATCAGGTAACTCACCTTACATTTACTGTTCAGTCTGAAAGACTTGAAATACGAAAATCGCTACGAAAAACTTCATTTCTTAGAATGCTTTATAGCGAATCTTGTAACCCAAATTAAGAAGGCGGCACCCAGATTCGAACGGGGTATAGGTTTAGAAAATTATTGTTATAAATTGATTTTTAGAGGTATTGATATAGTCATTTTCCTACCAGTTTCCTACCTCAAATAATTTATTATTTTTACAAAATCTATTGCTTGAAATGGAAGGTAGGAAATAAAAAAGATTCTTAACCATAATTAATTATGAATTACTCAAAAGATTATTTCTTACCATGACCAAGAACCCTCATTAATGTTAGGAGTGGAATAATCATCATAACTCCCTATTGCCCCTTCATTAATGTTAGGAGTGGAATAATCGTCATAACTCCCTATTGCCCCTTCATTAATGTTAGGAGTGGAATAATCGTCATAACTCCCTATTGCCCCTTCATTAATGTTAGGAGTGGAATAATCGTCATAACTCCCAATTGCCCCTTCATTAATGTTAGGAGTGGAATAATCGTCATAACCAGAATATACTGGAACACCAATAGTTGAAAATAAGGTTAGGATGGTTAGAATTTTTATCTTCATTTTCTTTGATTTTCTTATAATTTTTTAATTGTTTAAAAGATATTTCATTCTTAAGAAAATGTCAAAATTATTTATTGTTTATGGACGTAGAAAAGTTATTTTTGAGTATTTCTAAAATTCAAATTTAAATTTGTAATTTAACTAATGAGATATTATGTAGAAAATAAAAGATTTAATTAAATTACCACTTTCCTACCACTTTCCTACCAGAAGAAATCACTTGAAATACTACAACCGATATTCTAAACTCTTGTTCCTGCAATGGATTATAGATAAAGGTGTGGTTGTGTTGAAAAAGGCGGCACCCAGATTCGAACTGGGGATAAAGGATTTGCAATCCTCTGCCTTACCACTTGGCCATGCCGCCGATAGAGATATGATTGAATCACATAATGATCCTACCAGTAACGGGTCTCATTCTCTATTAATTATATGCAATGGACATGGGGAAGATGTTATCGCATTAGAAATAATAAAAAGATTCTTAAAAAAAATAAAAATTAAAAGAATTGAAGTTATGCCATTGGTTGGAAATGGTAAAGTTTTTGACTGCATAAAATCCAAGAATTTTAGCAAAATTGGTTATCTTAAGGAATTACCAAGCGGAGGTTTCAGTAATCAAAGCTTAAAAGGCTTTCTCCTTGATTTTTTTGCAGGGTTTTGGGTAGATACTTTTAAAAACTTTTTAATTGTAAAAGGCAAGTCAAAAGATAATTATAAAATTATTGCCGTGGGTGATTTGTTGCCTTTGTTTTTTGCGTGGATTTCAAAATGCGAATTTAGTTTTGTCGGCATGCCTAAAAGTGACCATACATGGAGTAACGGACCTGGATGGGCAGTGAGTGATTTTTATCATAAATTTAAAGGCTCTGAATGGGACCCTTGGGAAATTCTTCTAATGAGGTCTGCTAGATGTAAAAGTTTAATAATGAGAGATGAAATTACAGCAAATAATTTAAATAAAAAAAAGATTAATGCTAAATATTTTGGGAACCCAATGATGGATTTTGTAGATACAAAAAATGAAAAAATTTCTAATATTATTATGTTTAACAGGTTAATTTTAATAATAGGAAGTCGATTCCCTGAAGCTCTAAATAATCTTGATAATTTTTTAAAATGTTTAGAAGATTTAAAAATATCAAATGATTTGATTATTCTTTTGCCTCTAAGTATTAATGCAAATGTTTTTACAATTAAGCGTCATCTATCTAATAATGGTTATTTGGAAGAAAATAATGTGAATTTTTTGGTTGGTGAAGATTCAGTTTGGAAAAATAAAGATAAATATATTTTGTTAGGCAAAAGTACTTTTAATCAGTGGGCTAATATGGCCTGTGTTGGATTGTCAAATGCAGGCACTGCTACAGAACAAATAACTGGTCTTGGTGTACCTTCTATTTCTTTTCCCGGTGCTGGCCCTCAATTTACAAAATCATTTGCAAAAAGACAGTCTAGATTATTAGGAGGAAGTGTATTAGTTTGTGATAATAAAAAAACTCTTATTGCTAATTTAGAGGTTTTACTAAATAAAAAAGATCATAGATTAAAACAAGTAAAAATTGGAATGAAAAGAATGGGTAAAAGGGGGGCTAGTAAAAGAATTGTGGATCATATAAATTTAAATTTGTTAACTTGATCAAGTAATATTTAAAAAGGTTTTATAGATTTTTTATGTATCCTATTAATGATCGTCAATATATAGCAACATGCTCTGAGATAGCTAAGTTACTCAGTGTAAGTTTGTCCTCAGCAAAAAAAAAAGTAGAAATTCAAATTGCAAAAAAAGGTTCTAAAACTATTGAAGAAAAAAGACAAGTTGCACAAGATCTTTTGAAAACATATGAAAATGATAATGAAAACAAATTAAGTTCATCTAAAATACTAGATGAACTTATGTCGACTCTAGAAAATGAAGATAATTTTATAACTGAAGATTAATTAATGTTCAAATATATTCGAAAATTTTAATATATCCAATTCAGAATATACTGGAATAGTCTTAAAACATTTTTGAGCTAATTCATATCTTCCTTCTCTTTCAAGAATCACCTTTAATTTGTGCATTGCCTCAATTAAATATCTAACGTCATTGGCAGCATAATCAATTTGCTTATTAGATAAATCTTCAGAGCTTCCCCAATCACTACTTTGCGAACTTTTATCTAATTCTACCTCTAGTAATTCATTGATTAAATCTTTTAAGCCATGTTTATTTGTGTATGTTCTTGCTAATTTACTGGCTATTTTTGTACAGAAAATATTTCTTGTATTAATTTCAAGATTACATCTTAGAGCTGCGACATCAAATCTGGCATAATGAAATATTTTCATTATGCTTTTATTTTCAAATAATTTTTTTATATTGGGTGACTCTGAGTTGTTAAGTTCTATTTTTATGCATGTAGTCAAATTTAATTCATTACATATTTGTATTAAACAAAGCCTATCTCTTCCATGTATCAATCCCATTGCCTCAGTATCTACAGCTAAATAAGATGAGTCTTTATAAAGATTATAAATATCAATATTTATATCATTATGGGAAAAAATTATTTTTTTATTTTTTTCAACCTTATTCATAAGTATTAACGATAATTTATTTCAATTTTTACTTTACATTATTTTCTAAGTTTGTGATTAAAGTTTTTCTAAGGATTAAAAGTATATTTTTAATCATAAAAAATTTAAATTTATATTATGATAAATCTCTATTTAGACAAAATAGTTAATTATATTAGATGTATATAAATGACTTATTCTCTTAATTCAACATTATTACTTACAATTCTTCTTGCAATAGGTTTATTTTTTTTTCTAAGAGCTTCAAGTAAGGATAGAACAACAATAGTTGAAATAACTTCTTCTCAAAAACCTATAGAAGTTTTAAAAGTTATGTACGAATGGCTTGATTTAAGAGGTTGGAACCAGACAGGTGGAGATTTTGATCAAAGAATTTTAATATTTAAAGGCCAAGTTGTATCTAGCAAATTGTTAGCAATTTTTTTAGGTTTGCTTGGTGGGTTTGGATCCTGTGCTTTAGGGTTAGTTATTATTCAAATTTATCCAACTTTAGGATGGTGGCCTATTCTTTTAGGTCTAATTGGAGGTCCTTTATCAGGAATGATTTATTTTAAGAAGTCAGCTAGGGAAGAAAAATTTGAATTGAGATTGATAAGTAATGAAGATAATGAAGAAATGACGTTAATTAGATTAAGAGCTCATAGAGATGAATTAATATCTTTAGAAAATGAATTAAGCGATAGGCTCGAATTAAAAAGTGATGGTTCTTTGTTCAAGACACCTATCTAATGTGATTTTCTTAACAAGTTTCAAATAATTTAATCAAAAATATTATTTTCTATACAAAATTCTTCTAAATTTTTATCATTTTGCCAGTCCTGAGGTTTTGTGAAAATTGTTGTGAGGTAATCTTCTCTAGAGCCTTTTTTGGCTTTATATCCATATTCCCATCTAGCTAATGGAGGTAAAGACATTAATATAGATTCAGTTCTCCCATTTGTTTGTAATCCAAAAATTGTTCCTCTGTCCCAAACTAAATTGAATTCAACGTATCTTCCTCGTCTATATAGTTGAAATTCTCTCTCCTCTTTTGTGTAGTTTTTATATACTCTTTTTTCAATTATTGGCTGATACGAATCTAGGAATGCTACACCGCAATTTTCTGCTAATGAAAATAAATTATTCCAATTTAAGTTTAATTCTCCAATATTAATAGATTCTTTATAGGCCTTACTCTCTTTGTTGTCTCCTTTATAAATTGTGCCAGAACTATCTTGATAATCATAAAAGATGCCTCCAATACCTCTAGATTCATTTCTATGTTTTAAAAAGAAATATTCATCACACCATGGCTTAAATACCTTGTAGAGATTTTTATTCACTTTTTCACAGGCATTACAATGTTCTTTATGAAAATTTCTGACGTCAGTTAAATATGGATAATATGGCGTTAGGTCGGCACCTCCACCAAACCACCAAACTGGTCCTGCTTCAAAATAACGATAATTAAGATGTACTGTAGGTATGAAGGGATTTTTAGGGTGTAAGACCATAGAAGTGCCCGTAGCAAACCATTCATGGCCTTTAGCTTCTGGTCTTTGTGAGATTATCGATTGAGGTAGTTCTTTCCCATGTACTTCTGAGAAATTCACTCCAGCTTGCTCAAAAATTGAGCCGTTTTTTAAAACTCTTGACCTTCCCCCTCCACCTTCTTCTCTAAGCCAAGATTCTTCAGTAAATTTAGCTTTTCCATCAATATTTTCTAGGCCTTTGCAAATATTATCTTGTAACTTGAGTAAGAGATTCTTCGTTTTCTCTCTTGAATTCTTAGGTGGTTCTTTAGACATTTATTTAACTTGATATTTGAAGAATAAAATTTTTGGTTAATTAGTAGTTTCCCTTTATAATTTCGTTTAAGGGGTGGTAATTTCTTATTATTCGATAGTTCGACATAGTTCTTAATCTTTTAAAGAGTCGACTAACCTACAAAAACATTTAAAAATTTTGATGACTACAGTCGAAGATGCGAATTATTCATTATCAAAGATTCTAGATTCTGGATCAAAGAAAAATCTTATTGAACTTGCCTGGATTAAGAATGTCAGAGTAATTTTACCTAGAATAATAATCACACTATCCTTACCTTCATTTGCAAATTCTCAGAGAGAGCGAATAGTAAAAGAGGTTAAATATATACTCCTTAAATTTGAGGATGTTAATGATGTACAAATAGAAATCGATAATAACGTATCTCAATCTAATTCTACAAGCGAAAATAATATACCTGAGTTGAAGAACATTAAAGGTATAAAACATATTATCGCTATAAGTAGTGGTAAGGGAGGCGTCGGTAAAAGTACAATTGCAGTTAATATCGCATGCTCGTTAGCTAAATTAGGTTTAAAAACTGGTTTATTAGATGCTGATATTTATGGGCCTAATACTCCTTCAATGCTGGGAGTTACCGAAGAAAATCCAAAAGTAACTGATGGTAGCGGTATTGATCAAAGATTAATTCCAATTAATAAATATGGTATCTCATTAGTCTCAATGGGTTTTTTGATAGAAGAAGGCCAACCAGTAATCTGGAGAGGACCAATGTTAAATAGCATAATAAAGCAATTTCTTTATCAAGTTGAATGGAATAATCTTGACTTCTTAGTTATTGATTTACCTCCTGGTACAGGTGATGCGCAAATATCTTTATCTCAATCTGTTCCTATTTCTGGTGCAATTGTTGTAACGACACCTCAAAAGGTATCTTTGCAAGATGCAAGAAGAGGGTTAGCAATGTTTAAGCAACTGGGTGTTCCATTATTGGGTGTTGTAGAAAATATGTCAGTGTTTATTCCACCAGATATGCCTAATAAAAAATATGAAATTTTTGGTAAAGGTGGTGGAAAAATCTTAGCTGGGGAAAATAATTTACCATTACTTGCTCAAATTCCTATTGAAATAAAACTTGTTAATGATAGTAATAAGGGTGTTCCAATTTCAATAAGTGAACCAGATAAAGAAAGTTCAATTAGATTTAAAGAGTTAGCTCAATTGATTAAAAAACAATTTGTTAATTAGTATTAATGTTTAAGGAAATTTCTCTAAAAAAGAAAAAGAGATTTTTTGAAAAAAAACATAAAATTAATCGAAAAATTATTTTTTCACCTTTACTTGTTATCCCTTTAGCGTTAGTTTTTATTTCAAGTATTTTAATAAAAAGTGTACAAAGAGAATTTTTACAATCAGATTTTTTAAATCATCTTTTTACAGGCTTATTAGGTTATTTTTTAGCTATTTTTATTTCATATATACCAATAGAAAGATTTAAAAAATATTTGACTCTTTTTTATTTTTGTTCTTTACTTTCATTACTTTTTGTCTATTTTTTTGGGATTTCAATTTATGGTGCTCAAAGATGGTTGAGCTTAGGGATTTTTTCTTTTCAACCTTCTGAAGTCGCAAAATTGAGTACTATATTAACTCTTGCTTTAGTATTAGAAAGAAAATCTATTTCTTCGATAAAAGATTTACTATCACCTTTTTTTATTGTCATTGTTCCTTGGTTATTAATATTTTTTCAACCTGATTTAGGAACTTCTCTAGTTTTAATTGCATTAACTTTTGTAATGCTTTATTGGTCCCAAATGCCGATAGAATGGATTCTCATTTTAGGCTGCTTTATTTTTACATCAATTTTTTATCTAGTTTCTCCAAAATTGCTTATTTTTTGGCTTCCTTTTGTGGTGTATTTAGCTTATAGATCCTCGCAAAAAAAAATTATCTTCTCGATGTTGACATTAGCTCTTCATTCATTAGTTATAAAGTTGGCACCTTTTATTTGGGAATTTGGCTTAAAAGATTATCAAAAAGATAGATTAATTTTGTTCCTTGATCCCAGTAGGGATCCATTAGGTGGAGGATATCATTTATTGCAAAGTAAAATAGCAATAGGTTCTGGAGGCTTTTTTGGTACAGGTTTATTAAATGGTAAACTTACGAATTTACAATTTATACCTGAGCAACATACAGATTTCATATTTAGTGCGCTTGGGGAGGAATTAGGTTTTTTAGGATGTATTCTGGTTCTTTTTTTGTTTTTTGTGTTAATTAGTAGTCTTGTAAAGGTATCAAAAAATGCCAGAACTCATTTTGAGTCATTAATAATAATTGGAATAGCTTCAACATTCTTATTTCAGATCATTATAAACCTATTCATGACTATTGGATTAGGTCCCGTAACTGGAATCCCGCTACCTTTTATGAGTTATGGGAGGACTTCTTTATTGATTAACTTTATATGCATTGGTCTGGCATTATCTACTTTAAATCGCTCAAGATCGTTAAAAAATTAATGAACTCTCTGATAACTATAAAAAATATTCAAGATTTACTTCTGCAAGGATTAAACACTTCATATGTTGATGATGAAACTTCTAGACGAATGTGGTGGGCTTCTTTAGAAGTTGTTCAAAAAGAGTTCCTTTCCCATTCTTCTCAAGAAGGAGGAGTTTGGGTGGCTTCTCCTTTGCCTGCTCTCACAGATAAAAAATGTCTAACAAAAATGAAAGGTTGGTTATGGTCTCCAGAAGGTTTTCCATATTTTCAGATGGATAATGCTGGTTTCCTACCAGGAGATCATTCTATAAAAATTAAAGAAGATAGTAATTTTGTTAGGAATTACAAAGTCCTAAATTTAAATACTAAAGATGGTTATGAACCTTTTTTAATAATTATTACTACTAATTTTCAATGTCTTTTAACAATCGCAGGAGAAAAAGACAAGAGAACTTTACTTATGAGATGCGATGAAAACAGCCTAAAAACTGCAATTGAATTGATTGATGCAAAATTGAATCAAGAAAATTACGAAGAGGCAATTAATTTTCGTAATGCAATTAAAAATTTAGGAGATCTTAATATCAATAATCAATTTGAAAACAGTTTTTGGCCTAGTTTATCAACTAAGTTGGCAAATTTAATCCCTAAATTAAGTGTTCAGAATGCGGTTAAACATGATGATAAGAATGATCAATTAACGGAGGCAAAGTTATTACAAGCAATTTCTCATGAAGTCAGAACTCCTTTAGCAACTATAAGGACTTTAATAAGCTCTACTCTTAGGAAATATAATATGGACGAATCAATGAGAAACCGTTTGATTCAAATTGATAATGAGTGTAATGAGCAAATAGATAGATTTGGTCTTATTTTTAATGCTGCGGAACTTGTAAATAACGATATTTCGCCCCCCAATCAGTTGGCAAGAATAAATTTAGGGGAAATTTTATATAAATTATCACCTATTTGGAGTAAACAATTAAAGCGACGTGGAATTTCGATAAAAATTGATATACCCAAACAACTTCCCGAAATTTTGAGTGATTCAGAAAAACTAGAATTAATGTTAAGAGGGCTAATCGATAAAAATACTAGAGGATTAAGAGAAGGTAGTAGTTTAATCTTAGAGTTACGGCCCGCGGGACAAAAATTAAAACTTCAATTAAAAGTAAAAAAATTTGATACGGGTAAAAACGAAATTTTTAATACAGAAAATGGGTCTGATATTGGCCCAGTATTAAATTGGAATCCTCAAACGGGAAGTTTACAATTAAGTCAAGTTGCAACTGAAAAATTATTAGCGAGTTTAGGAGGTCACGTTACACAAAGAAGGGATACTGGCTTGACAGTATTTTTCCCAATTGCAGATATAGATCATATTTAAATGCATATTTCTTTTTTACATTTATTAAATAATGTAGAAACTTTTTAAATAATTAAGAAATTTGTAAAACATGAATGCTAGTTTCTTATAAGAAATAACTTCAAAATTTAGGATGACTGAAACTTTAGTTGGTCAATTTCCAAAGCATATAGGCAGTACTGGTGGTTTATTAAACTCTGCAGAAACTGAAGAAAAATATGCGATTTCATGGAATAGCTCCAAGGAACAAGCATTTGAATTGCCAACTGGTGGAGCCGCTATTATGCACGAGGGAGATAATTTAATGTACTTTGCAAGAAAAGAACAATGTCTTGCTCTTGGGACACAATTGAGGGGTTTTAAACCTAGGATTGAAAATTTTAAAATTTATAGAATATTCCCTGGGGGAGATATTGAATTCTTACATCCTAAGGATGGAGTATTCTCCGAGAAAGTTAACGAAGGTAGAGAAAAAGTTGGTCATAATCCAAGAAGAATAGGAGAGAATCCTAATCCTGCAGGTTTAAAATTTACTACTAAAGAAACTTTTGAATAAATTATCAAAAGTTGGTATAAGAAACATATATAATTATAATTTGGACTGAATTAATTAGCATGATCAGTTCTCAAAAAGATAGTTTTTTAAAGGCTTATAAAGAAGGTAAAAATTTTATACCTATTTTCAAAACTTGGCCTGCTGATTTAGAGACCCCACTATCTACATGGCTTAAATTATCAAATAAAGATTCACATGGCGTCTTTTTTGAATCCGTCGAAGGTGGGGAAAATTTAGGTAGATGGAGTATTGTTGCTACTAATCCTCTTTGGGAAGCAGTTTGTCGTGGAGAAGAAACTATTAAGACTTGGAATAATGGAAGCAGTGAAAAATATAAAGGCGATCCTTTTGATTTATTAAGAACTTGGACCGAAGAATATAAGTCATATAATATCGATAATTTACCTTATGTTGGTCAGTTATATGGTTCTTGGGGTTATGAATTAATCAATCGCATAGAGCCTAATGTGCCTATTAATCCTCTAGAAGATAATGATATACCCTATGGATCTTGGATGTTTTTTGATCAATTAGTAATATTTGATCAAATGAAAAGATGTATCACTGTAGTTGTATATGCTGACACTTCCAGTACATCAGAAACTCATATTCAAGAAATTTATCAACATTCGATTTCAAGAATTAATAGAATCAAAGATTTAATGAGTGCTCCAATAAATGAAAGACATGATCTTAACTGGGATGAAAAAAAAGATTTGAATATTGCAATTTCAAGTAATTGGGAAAGAAAAGAGTTTGAAGAAGCTGTTGTTTCTGCAAAGGAATATATAAGAAAAGGAGATATTTTTCAAATTGTTATTAGCCAAAAATTTCAATCGAAAGTTAAAAGTGATCCCTTTAATCTATATAGAAGCTTAAGGATTGTTAATCCTTCACCATATATGGCTTTCTTTGATTTTGGATCATGGTACTTAATAGGTTCTAGTCCTGAAGTAATGGTCAAAGCAGAGAAGAATAAAACTAATCAAATTGTTGCAAGCTTAAGACCGATAGCTGGCACAAGGCCAAGAGGTAAAGATGCTGAACAAGATTTAAAATTTGAGAAAGATTTATTAAAAGATCCTAAAGAGATATCAGAACATGTAATGCTTATTGATTTAGGAAGAAATGATTTAGGAAGAGTATGTGAAACAGGAACAGTAGAGGTTAAAGATTTGATGATAATTGAAAAATATTCACACGTAATGCACATAGTTAGTGAAGTTGAGGGTATCTTAAAAAGTAATACTGGGGTATGGGATTTACTCAAAGCATGTTTTCCTGCTGGTACAGTAACTGGGGCTCCAAAAATTAGAGCCATGCAATTAATTAAGGACTTTGAGAAAGATGCTAGAGGGCCGTATGCTGGAGTTTATGGGTCTATAGATATAAATGGTGCACTAAATACTGCGATAACAATACGAACAATGATAGTTCAACCTTCAAATGATGGGGAATATATAGTTTCTGTTCAGGCTGGTGCTGGGATAGTTGCAGATTCCTCTCCTGCGAATGAATATCAAGAGACTATTAATAAAGCCAAAGGCATATTAATGGCATTGGCTTGTTTGGATAGATAGATGAATAATGATAATTTATATAAAGGCTTTGAAGTAGAACTCTTTACTGGTTCTCAAAATAATCATGTTGGAGTTTCTGATGATATAGAAAAAACGTTTTCGAATTTTGTCAAAGAGCCGGATAACAGAAATGTTGAGTATATTACGAATCCAGAAAAAGACTATAAAGTCAGTTATAAGAATTTATTAGAACCTAGAATAAGTTTAAGGAAATGGTTAAAAAAAAGAGATTTAACAATAATCCCTTCATCTACATTATGTTTTAAACATAATAATCAGTTTCAACGTTCTGATAAAAATAATGTTTATCATCAATTTATTCAAGATAACTACGGTATATCAATCGCCACTTCCAGTGTTCATATAAATTTAGGTATTGATAACTTAGATGAACTTTTTGCAGCTATCCGACTTGTAAGGTGTGAGGCTTCTTTGTATTTATCAATAAGTGCAAGCTCTCCTTTTTTAAATAATAAACTTACTAATAATCATTCACAGAGATGGATTCAATTCCCTAAGACACCAAATAAGGTTCCTTTTTTTTTCAATCATGATGACTATATAAAATGGATTGAAAACAATATTAAGAATGGAAATATGTACAATATCAGACATTTTTGGTCTTCTATTCGGCCAAATGGACCTCAAAGGCCTCATGTTTTAGATCGTCTGGAATTAAGAATTTGCGATTACATCTCTGATATTGATTTATTGTTGGCAATAACAGCTTTACTTGAACTTAGAGTCATTTATTTATTCGAAAATCTGAAGACTTTAGATCCCTTAAATACTAGTAAGTTTTCTATGGATCAATTAACAAAAATATGTGATCAAAACGAAATTAAAGCTGCACAAATGAGTCTAGACGCTGAATTGACTCATTGGAGAGATGGCAAGAAAATGATTTGTAGAGAATGGATAAAAAATGTATTAGCTGATTTATCTTTAACTGCAGAAAAGTTAAACATGACTCATCTTTTGAAACCTTTATATAAAGTTCTTGAGGAAGGAAATCAATCTATGAAATGGATAAAACAATATAAGGAAGGATTGTCTATTGAGGATATTATGAAATATACTGCTCAGAACATGGTTCAAAGTGAAGAAGAAAGTATTTAATAATATAAACAAATATTTGATCCCAATATATTTACTTATGACATAATAATTATATGGAATCTATGAAACAGTTTAAAAATAATAATGTGGATCTTATAAGCAACAATGATCCGTTGGATAAAAATCGCGCATTGATAGAAGATTTGTGGGAATCTGTATTGAGGGAAGAATGTCCAGATGATCAAGCAAATCGTTTAATACAGCTGAAGGAATTAAGTTATTCAAATCAAGTTGAAGAATATAGTCCCAAAAATTTTAAAACTGAAATAGTTGATATTGTTAATTCTATGGATTTAGCTGAATCAATTTCTGCAGCCAGAGCTTTTTCATTATATTTTCAGCTAGTTAATATTTTAGAACAAAGAGTGGAGGAAGATAGATATATTCAGAGCTTTACTAATCAGAATGTTAAAAAATCACAAGATAATCTAGACCCATTTGCTCCTGCTTTAGCAAGGCAAAATGCTCCTGTAACATTTAAAGAATTATTTTTTAGGCTTAGAAGATTAAATGTTCCTCCAGGAAAACTAGAGGAATTATTACAAGAAATGGATATCCGCTTAGTTTTTACTGCACATCCTACGGAGATAGTTAGACATACAATTAGGCATAAGCAAACAAGAGTAGCTAATCTGCTGCAAAAAATACAAGTTGAAAAATTTTTAACAATTGAAGATACTAAATCTCTCAAAATACAATTAAAAGAAGAGATAAGACTTTGGTGGAGAACAGATGAGTTACATCAATTCAAACCATCAGTAATAGATGAAGTTGATTATGCACTACATTATTTTCAACAAGTGCTTTTTGATGCGATGCCTCAGTTAAGAGGGAGAATTTCTTCAGCCCTTACTGAAAATTATCCAGACGTTCAGATGCCAACTGAATCTTTTTGTACATTTGGATCTTGGGTAGGCTCTGATAGAGATGGGAATCCATCAGTTACTCCTGAAATTACTTGGAGGACTGCCTGTTACCAAAGACAATTAATGTTAGAGAGGTATATCAAAGCGACCTCTAATCTTAGAGATCAACTAAGCGTCTCAATGCAATGGAGCCAAGTAGGCTCATCTCTTTTGGAATCACTAGAAACCGATAGGGTTAAGTTTCCTGAAATTTATGAAGCAAGGGCAACAAGATATAGATCAGAGCCTTATAGATTGAAATTGAGTTATATTTTAGAAAAATTAAGATTGACCCATGAACGAAATAATTTACTAGCTGAAGGCGGATGGAAGTTATCTTTAGAAAGGGAATCTGATAACAAAAATTTAGAGCTAGTTGAAAAATTACATTACAAGTCTGTTGATGAATTTACTTATGATCTGGAATTAATAAAAAATAGTCTTAATAGTACAGATTTAACTTGTGAGGCCGTAAATAAATTATTAACTCAGGTACATATTTTCGGCTTTTCTTTAGCAAGTTTGGATATACGTCAAGAGAGTACTAGGCATAGTGATGCAATACAAGAATTAACTAATTACCTTGAGTTGCCAAAACAATACGATCAAATGTCTGAAAAAGAGAGAATACAATGGCTTAATGAGGAATTAAATACAAAAAGACCCTTGATTCCCTCTGAAGTTAACTGGAATAAAAGTACTGAAGAAACTTTTTCAGTGTTTAAAATGGTGAAAAGATTGCAAGAAGAATTTGGAAGTCGTATTTGTAATTCATATGTCATTTCAATGAGTCACAGTGCATCTGATTTGCTTGAAGTCCTTCTTTTAGCAAAAGAGATGGGACTAATTGATCAAGGTTCACAAAAATCGACATTGTTGGTCGTCCCTCTTTTTGAAACTGTTGAAGATCTGCAAAGAGCTCCTGATGTAATGGAGCAATTATTTAAATTAGATTTTTATAAGTCATTATTACCAAAAGTTGGAGAAAGTTTTAAACCTCTCCAGGAGTTAATGTTAGGTTATTCAGATAGCAATAAAGATTCAGGATTCTTATCTAGTAACTGGGAAATTCATAGAGCACAAATTGCTCTTCAAAATCTTTCAAGCAAAAATAATATACTTTTAAGACTTTTTCACGGTAGAGGAGGTTCCGTAGGAAGAGGCGGAGGTCCTGCTTATCAAGCAATATTGGCTCAACCAAGTGGGACGCTCAAAGGCAGAATAAAAATTACAGAACAAGGAGAGGTTTTAGCTTCTAAGTATAGTCTTCCTGAATTGGCATTATATAATTTGGAGACTGTCACAACAGCGGTTATTCAGAATAGCTTGGTTAACAACAGACTTGATGCTACCCCAGAATGGAATGACTTAATGACTAGGTTGGCAGAAACATCTAGAATCCAATATAGAAAATTAGTACATGAGAATCCAAATTTGCTAACTTTTTTTCAAGAGGTCACTCCAATCGAGGAAATTAGTAAATTACAAATATCAAGTAGACCCGCAAGAAGGAAAAAAGGCGCAAAGGATTTATCAAGTTTAAGAGCAATCCCCTGGGTATTTGGCTGGACACAGAGTAGATTTCTTTTGCCAAGCTGGTTTGGAGTAGGTACGGCTTTATCTGTGGAATTAAAATCAGATCCTGAGCAAATTGAATTACTTAGAGTACTTCATCAAAGATGGCCCTTTTTTAGAATGCTCATATCTAAGGTAGAAATGACATTATCTAAAGTTGATTTAGAAGTAGCGAAATATTACGTTGACACACTTGGGAGTAAAGAAAATTCAAAGTCGTTTGAGGAGATTTTTGATGTTATCTCTAAAGAATATAATCTCACTAAATCCTTAGTGCTTGAAATAACTGGTAAAAATAAGCTTCTAGAATCTGATAGAGATTTAAGATCATCCGTTAACTTAAGGAATAAAACTATAATTCCTTTGGGATTTTTGCAAGTCTCACTTTTAAGAAGACTTCGAGATCAAACAAGACAACCTCCAATTAGTGAGTTTATTGAGGATAGGATTGAGTCTAAAAGAGCTTATAGTCGTAGTGAATTATTAAGAGGAGCACTTTTAACAATTAATGGAATTGCGGCAGGGATGAGAAATACAGGATAATCATTGCAATATTTTTCCCCAAAAAAACTAATTCTTCCAGAGGGTTATTTTATCAATTCTTCACAAGTTCCAACTGCTAAGGATTTAAATAGACTTTTGGTAAATAGTGGTTGTGAGTCATTCCCAACACAAAAGATATCTCTTGCTATTAAAAATAGTAATTTTTTCTTCACGATTCAAAACGAATTTAAAAATAAGCTTTATGGTTTTGTAAGGGTCACATCAGATAGAGGACTCAACGCTAACTTATGGAATCTATGCGCTGAAAAAGGCAATAATCAAAATCTTTTTTACTTAATATTACTTCAAGTTACCCTTGAAAAAATAAATAGGGAAATGCCAGGATGTAGCATTTCTGTTCAAGCGCCAGTAACTTCATTTAAAAGTTTAGAGGAAAGTGGATTTATACTAGATCCGAATGGAATTAGAGTAATGAGCTTTAAACTTTAAATCTTTTATTACGAGCATGGAGGGAGTCGAACCCCCGACTCTCAGAACCGGAATCTGATGCTCTATCCAACTGAGCTACATGCTCTAAATTTTTCAATTTCTTTAAAGAAATTCTAAATAATTTAAATTTAGCTAATTTAACTAAGGAATGCATTAAAAAAATTTTTTTAAATAACTTAAAAATTTATAATTTTCGAAATCATAAAAGTTTTGAGATCGACCTTAATGAGAAAAGAGCGATCGTTCTTGGTTGTAATGGTGTTGGTAAGTCAAATTTACTGGAATCTGTCGAAGTTCTTAGTCAATTAAAATCTAATAGAGCATTAAGTGATAAAGACTTAATAGAAAACGATAGCGACATGGCCGCTATTTTTGGTCAAATTGATTTCACTGATAATTTGAAAGTGAATTTATTTAGGAAAGGTGCTAAAAAGATTTATGTAAATGATTCTTTATTGAAAAAACAGACTGAAATACAAAATTATATTAGGAGTGTATGTTTCTGTTCTAATGATATTTATATTGTCAAAAGTGAACCTGGTTTCAGAAGATCTTGGATTGATAAAGTTGTATCTCAGCTTGAACCAGTATACGTAGAGCTTATTCATAGATTTAATAGACTTTTAAAGCAAAGAAGTCATTTTTGGCGTTCAGAAAGCTTTCAAAAAGATAAATCTTCAGAAGTTATTGAAAGTTTTGATATTCAAATGTCATTAATTAGTACAAGAATTTTTAGACGTAGAAGGAGAGCTCTATCAAAAATTAAACCATATGTTGAATATTGGCATAATCATTTAAGTAAATCCAAAGAGCAAATTGGTATAAATTATCTCTCTGGTTTAGAAAATATCAATCAAGAAGAAGAAGAAGTTATAAGTAAGAGAATATTGGAACAACTACAAAAGCAGAGGCCGTTAGAGGCGTTGACTGGAAAATGTAATTTTGGTCCTCATCGTGATGATATAGAGTTTCTGATTAATAATATCTCTATAAGAAAGTATGGCTCATCTGGTCAACAAAGGACTTTTATTTTGGCTTTAAAAATGGCCGAACTGGATTTATTACGTAATATGATTAATTTACCTCCTCTTCTTATATTGGATGACGTTTTGGCTGAGCTTGATATCAATAGACAAAATTTATTGCTGAATTCGGTAGGAAAAGACAGTCAATGTTTGATAAGTGCAACGCATTTGGATAAATTCAATAAATCTTTTTTAAACTCTTCGCAAATGATATACTTATAGTTAAAAATTTTATAAGTTTTAGTTAATCTATAAATTACAATACAATTATTTAATGGAAGTTCCCAAAAAAAATCAAACTTTCAAAGCATTAAATGATGAGAAGAAATTAGTTAATAATAGTAAGCATTTTTTGTTAGAACTTTATAGATGTGATTACGAAAAATTAAATGACGAATCTTTTTTGCGTTGTACGTTAAATAATGCTGCCAAATTAGCTAATGCAACAGTTTTGAATCTAATCAGTAATAAATTTGAACCTCAGGGTGTTACAGCAATTGCTCTACTAGCTGAATCTCATATGTCAATACATACATGGCCTGAAGCCCATTATTCTGCAGTTGATATTTTTACATGTGGTCAAAATATGAAGCCAGAAATATCGTGTAAATACTTAATTCAAGCTTTAATGGCTAAAGAACATCTCTTGCGTATACTTGACAGAAATTTACCTTCAGAAGTCTATAGTCAAATAAAAAAATAAATTAAATTTTGAAACTTATCTATTTAGCTTGCCGCTTATTAAACCCTCAAGATCCAAGCTTGTGCAATTAAATCCTAGATTAGAGAAATAGTTAACTAATTCATTAAAATCATATTCTTTACAAAATATTTGTAATTCATTTTTGGGAATCTCAATTCTTGCTGTTGAACCATGACATCTAACTCTGACTTCTGATATGCTCCCTTTCTTAATATATTCTTCAGCTTTTTCTACCATGTTTAGTCTTTCATTTGTAATGTAGTTTCCATAGGGAAATCTTGATGATAAACAAGGTTGCGCAGGTTTCTCCCACCAAGGGAAACCCAATGCTCTTGATATATCCCTTATATCTTTTTTTGTAAACTTAAATAATGCTAAGGGAGATAAAACTCCTGCTTCTTTAGCTGCTTGAATCCCAGGCCTGTAATCGTCAAGATCGTCAAGATTAACTCCGTCACAGACAATTTTGTAATTAAGTTTTTTAGATAAAAATGTAGTGTGTTTGTGAAGCTCTTTTTTGCAAGCAAAACATCTATTTTTAGGATTTTCACTATAACTAGTTTGATCTAATTCTGAAGTCTCAATTTCCAAATGTTGGATTCCAATCCATCTTGCTTGAGTTTTTGCCTCTTCAAGTAATGTTTTAGCTAATGCGGGTGAAACTCCTGTAATTGCAATCGCTTTGCTTCCTAATTGTTCAAATGCCAAAGAGGCTACCAATGTACTATCCACTCCGCCTGAATAAGCCACGCAAACGCTAGGGAGATTTTTAATAAAATTTCTAATTTCCTTGAGTTTTTCATTTTGTTCATCAGAGAGGTTTTCAAGTTGATAGAACATATGACTGTTATTAAAATTTAAATTAAGATATGAATAGGATGAATTTATTATTAAAGTTTTAATAATATTATTACTATATCCTAGATTAAATTTTCTCACTTTTCTCAATTGGCAAACACTGGTAGAAATAGAGGTATTGGTATTGTTACCGCAAGTGACAGTCAAGAAAGATCCAAAGGTCAATTACATATTTACGATGGGGAAGGAAAAGGAAAAAGTCAGGCTGCCTTGGGAGTGGTACTTAGAACAATAGGTTTAGGGATATGCGAAAAGAAACAGTCTAGAGTTTTATTGCTTAGATTCTTAAAAGGCCCTGAGAGGTCATATGATGAAGATTCTGCAATAGAAGCATTACAAAGAGGTTTCCCTCATTTAATAGATCATGTAAGGACTGGGAGATCTGAATTTTTTAATGCTGATCAAGTAACAAAATCTGATATTACTGAAGCTGAGAGAGGTTGGAATATTGCTAAAGGAGCAATTGCTAGTTCCCTTTATTCAGTAGTAGTTCTTGATGAATTGAATCCTGTTTTAGATTTAGGGATGCTTAATATTGAGGAAGTGGTTAATTCACTGCAAAATCGACCTGAAGATTTGGAAATAATTATTACAGGAAGAGCAGCACCCTCTTCATTGATACGCATATCTCAACTTCATTCAGAAATGAGATCACGCTTAAGAGGGGATTTAAATAAATCTCATAGAAAAATGAATAATTCTGGTGGTATTGAAGTTTATACTGGTGAGGGTAAAGGTAAATCCACAAGTGCATTGGGTAAAGCTTTGCAAGCTATTGGTAAAGGAATATCTCAAGATAAAAGTCATAGAGTTTTAATATTACAATGGCTAAAAGGTGGTAAAGGTTATACCGAAGATGCTGCAATAGAAGCTTTGAGAGAGAGTTATCCACATTTAGTCGACCACCTACGTTCTGGGAGAGATGCCATAGTATGGAGGGGGCAACAACAGCCAATTGATTATGTTGAAGCTGAACGAGCCTGGGAAATTGCAAAAGCGGCTATTTTGAGTGGTTTATATAAAACTATTATTTTGGATGAATTAAATCCAACTGTTGATTTAGAACTTTTACCTGTTGAATCTATATATCAAACTCTCATAAAAAAACCTGCAGATACAGAAGTTGTTATTACTGGGAGATGTAAAAATGAACCATCATACTTTCAACTAGCGGATGTATATTCTGAAATGGTTTGTCATAAGCATTACGCAAATGTCGGAGTTGATTTAAAGAGAGGGGTGGATTATTAAATTTTCTTTAAATAATTATCTTATTAGTATTTGATTGATTTTTTTTATTCCCCCTTCTATAGATTTTGAGGGAATTCTCAATTTCATCAAAATCTTTGATGCTTTTTCTGAACGTTTTCCTAATTGGCACAATGTAAAAATTTCTTTAACTAAACTTTCTTGTTTAATAAATTCTAGGTGAGACTTTTGATCGAGATTATTGATGGGTATAGATATCGAACCTTTTATAGAGAATTTATTAAACTCTTCTTTTTCTCTAACATCAATTATAAGCATTTTATTTAATTTTGTTTTGTATAGAGTATTAAATTCTTTAGCGTTAATTTTCTTTATTTTAATATTATCTTGGCATTCTATATCTTTGTAAAAATCTCTAAATTGAGAAAGATTTTTAATATTTTTATTTAACTTGTCAGATTTTAAATTTAAAGTTTTTATATTCATATTTAGCAGATCAAAAATCATAATCTTGCCGTCAAGAATCTCCCCTTTCTTTAGAATAATTTTTATTATCTCATTGACTTGTAAAATCCCTATAAGACCAGTTGAAACTCCCACAACCCCAAACTCTTCACAGCTTGGGATATTATTTTTCACGGGGGATTCTGGTAGTAAGTCTCTTAAATTAGGACTCTTTTTATTTAGATTAAAGACACTTATTTGGCCCTCAAAACCCTGAACACTTCCAAAAACTAAAGCCTTATTAAGAATTAAACAGGCATCGTTTATTAAATATCGAGTACCAAAGTTATCTGAACAATCACAAATGATATCAAAGTCTTTAATGATTTCGATAACATTTTCGGAGTTTATTCTTTGACTAAATGTTAATACTTCAATATTAGGATTAAATCTTTTAATTCTTTCTTGGGCAGAATTAATTTTTAAATTTCCAACCGTATTTGTTTCATGAATTATTTGTCTCTGAAGATTCGACTTCTCAACTTGATCATTATCAACTATTCCAATTCTTCCTATTCCTGCAGCGGCAAGATAAAGTAAGACTGAAGAGCCCAGTCCGCCTGCTCCAATACATACTACTGAACTATTTTTTAGTTTTAATTGTCCTTTTAATCCTATTTCTTTTAATGTTAAATGCTTTTTGTATCTTTCTTTTTCATCTAAAGATAAGAAATCAGAATTTAGATCAGCTGATATTGTCATTATTTATTACAAAGAATAATCTATTAAAATATAATAATTTAAATAATAATCTTAGTCTTTTTATTGTTTTATGTTGATGAAGTTTTAAGTGTTTTTTGTTAGAACAAGATGATATTGTGAAGTTTTTATAAATAAAATTTTGGGCGAAATATCTTAAAACTTTACTATTATCAATATATATCGCAGAATACAAAATGTTTCGGTTCGGAATTATGCATAACAAAAAGGTAGTCAACAGACAATTTTTCCGATACTGTCTGGTTCATATATTAAGTTGACTGAATTCATGAGTGATAACACTCCTGAGTCAAATCAAGACTCCGGCTCCGAAACAAACTCAGAAAGTAAAAGCTTTTCAGAGAAGTATTCTGATGTAATGGGAAAAATCAATGAAACGCTTGGAACTATTGATTGGACCCAAATGGGAAAATATGGTAAAGCAGCAGGCATAATTGCTGTTGTAGTTATCGCTCAAATAATAATTAAAGTTATTATTGACACGATTAATTTTTTCCCAATTCTACCTGGCCTTTTAGAATTACTAGGTGTAGTGGTTGTAGGTCAATGGAGTTGGCAAAATCTACGTACAAGTGAAAATCGTGAAGCTGTTCTAGAAAAGGTTCAAAATCTCAAAAAAACATATTTAGGATAAAGTTAGTTTACATATTTAATATATTCCTGATGTAGCTTTGAACTTGATGACAATATGAACCACCAAACATATTGGCATGGTTTAGTATGTGGTAAAAATTATAAATAATAATTCTTTTTTCATAACCTTTTTTTATTGGGATAATTTTATGATAATTTTCGTAAAATTCATTTCGAAAATTACCAAATAATCTTGTCATAGCAATATCTACTTCGCAATCTGCCCACCAAGATGCAGGGTCAAATATTACACCTTTATTCATAATATTTACACCAACATTTCCCGCCCATAAATCACCATGAACAAGTGATTTCATTGGTTCATGGTCAAGTAGTACGGATTCAATTTTTGACTTTATTTTATTTTTAATATCAATTTCTAAAAAATCTTTTTCTAAGATTGCTAATTGAGGTTCAATTCTTAAATTAATAAAACATGTAATCCAATTCTTTTCCCATCCTTTTATTTGATTTGTGGTTCCAATATAACCATGAATCGGATATCCAAAACTTGGTTGATTAAATTTATTTGATTCAATGTGCATTTCTCCTAAACCTCGTCCTAATTTTTCTTGATCACTATTCTTCATATCTATCCATTCCAATAATAAAAGTTCTACATTATTAACCTCTAAGTAGGAAATGATTTTAGGAACGATTAAGTTTTCATAATTAATATATTTTTGTAGATTCTCAAGGCAAGATTTTTCAAATTCTAGAAATCTTCCTTCTCTTGCATTTCTTTTTAGAAAGAATTTAGCATTTTTAAATTCTATTTGCCACGATTCATGAATATCTCCCCCAAAAACTTGTTTTATACTTTTTGGCGATCCTTCACCTAATTGATAACAAATTTCGTTAAGTTCGATATGTGGTATTTTTTGCATTTTAATGTCAAAGACTGAAATTGTTGTTGTTGGTGCTGGTATAGCAGGGCTAACTTCCGCAGCAATTTTATCAAAATTAGGGCTTTCAGTGACTTTGATTGAGTCGCATACTCAATCGGGAGGTTGTGCAGGAACCTTTAAAAGAAAAAGATATATCTTTGATGTTGGAGCAACTCAAGTCGCCGGTTTGGAAGAAGGGGGAATACATTCTAAGATTTTTAAATTTTTAGATATTCCTCTTCCTGAAGCATCAATCTTAAATCCAGCTTGCATTGTTGATTTAAAAGATGGCAGCAAGCCAATACCTATTTGGTATGACAAAAATGAATGGATTAAGGAGAGGGAGAGGCAGTTTCCAGGTAGTCGTCAATTTTGGCAACTATGTAATTTAATTCATCAGAGTAATTGGACTTTTGCTAATAATAACCCTGTATTACCCGTCAAGAATTTTTGGGATTTTTCGCAACTTCTTAAAGCATTAGTTCCAACGAATTTAGTTACAGGAATATTGCTTAAATCTTCTATCTTTGATCTTTTACGCTTTTGTGGATTATCTAATGATAAAAGATTAATTAAGTTTCTTAATTTGCAATTAAAACTTTATTCACAAGAAGATGTATATAACACGGCAGCTCTATATGGTTCTACAGTGTTGCAAATGTGTCAAAAACCACATGGTTTATGGCATTTAAAAAAATCAATGCAGGCTTTAAGTGATGCTTTAGAAGATTCATTAAAAAAAAGGGGAGTTAATATTGTTTTCGGGCAAAAAGTAAATTCCATTAATTTTGATGATGTAAAAAAGAGTTGGAAAGTTTGTGCAAAATCTAAGCTAGAGAAGATGGTTTACTTCGCAGATGATGTAATTTATACACCTCCTCCACAATCTCTTTTGAAACATCTAGAAAATCCTCTAGATAATAATCACAATTATAAAAAAAGAATACAAAGTCTTCCTGATCCAAGCGGTGCGTTGGTCTTTTATTCAGCTTTAAAAAAAGAACATATTAAAGTAATTTCTTCCAATCATTATCAGTTTGTTTCAAATGAATTAGGATCACTTTTTGTATCCATAAGTGAGGAGGGAGATGGAAGAGCTCCAAAAGGGGAGATTACCTTGATAGCTAGTCTTTTTACAAAAACGAACGACTGGTTTAGTTTAGATAAATATGACTACATAAAGAAAAAAAAGGAGTATTTACAAAAAATATCAATGGTACTTGAAAAACAATTTGATATTTCTGCTGAAAATTGGCTTCATAAGGAATTGGCTACTCCATTAGGATTCGAAAGGTGGACTAATAGGCCAAATGGGATAGTAGGTGGTTTAGGTCAAAATCCTGATATTTTTGGATTATTTGGGTTATCAAGTAGAACTCCTTTTAAAGGTTTATGGTTATGTGGTGATTCTATTTATCCTGGAGAAGGGACAGCGGGTGTTAGTCAGTCAGCAGTAATGGTTTCAAGGCAACTTTTAGCTTCTAAAGGAATTAATGATTTTTATTTATAAAATATTTTAATTTGTAAAACTTGATCTTATTTCTATCGATTTTGTAAGTTTTTCAGATAACAATTCCCACTTATTGTTTTTGATTAGAGATTCGATTTCATTGATATTTTTTTTAAATTCTTTAATTGCTTTTAAGATATTTGTCTGATTATTTATAGCCAAATCCAAACCTAAATTTGGGTTTCCACCTCCTACTCTTGTTGTATCCGCATATCCTGTAGCAGCAAGTCTTTGAGTTAGAGCCAATAGCGATTCGTTTTTCTCTGCATTGGCAGTTTTTATTAATGAAGAAGCAACAAATATCGGTAAATGAGATATTAAAGAAACTGCTTCATCATGCTCTTTTGGTGATGCTTTATAAATCTTACATTGCATAGAAGTTATTAATTTACTTAGTGTTTTTATTGAATGTGAGTCGGTTTTCGTAGTAGGAGTGATAATCCATTTTGCATTTTCTAATAAACTTTCGAAACCTGATTCAACTCCTTTATCTTCTGTGCCTGCCATGGGATGTGAACCAATAAATAATGGATGTATTTCCCCCCATGTGTTAATTATTGGTTCTTTTATAGAACCGACATCGGTTACTATCGAATCTTTTGGGATCGCATTTATTAGATCGTTAGAGGGGTGGATTAGATCTTTAATCGGTAATGCCAATATAATTAGGGAACATTCTTTTAGGATGCCTAAATCGCAGCTAACAACGTTTGCAAGATTTCTCTCTATTGCCTTTTTTTTATTAAGGTTATTGTTCGTGACTCCGTAAATAGTGTGTTTTAATTTTTGGAGTTTTAATCCTATTGAACCACCAATAAGGCCTAGACCTACAATTCCAATATTCATTGATTTATTTATTTGAGGCTTTTTTATATTGATACCAATTTTTTGTATATTAAGATCATGTTTTTTTCAATTTGATATTACTAAAATTATATAATGCTTGAAATTTTAAGTCATCAGTACTTAAAAAGATTTATTAGATCCCATGATATAGATTGGGATCATATTTATTCTTTCGGGAGAATAATTTCAAAGTGTCTTCAAACAAATGAAACTTATTTGATTAACTCAGAAATTTTTTCTACTAATATTTGGCTACCCGCTCTTTTGATTTCAATATTTTTATTCGAAGAAAATTCGACTTTTGTTTTATCTCAAGACAAAATAGAATTTTTAAAAAATAATTACTTAGGAGAATTAAAAAGTCTTGGGTTAAATTTTATTTTAGAAAATGATCAAATAATTTTTTCAAAACATCGAGTTTGTTTTATCTCTCTGCAAAAACTGCTAGATGATGCAAATATTTTTAATGCTAAAAATCATCGCATTATTTTTTCTGGGATTGAAAATATAAAAGAAGATTTAAAAAACTATTTTAGGATTTCATTTTTGAAAAAAAATTGGTTTCATAAATTTGAACAATCATCATCTAAAAGTCAAAAGATAATTAGTACTTACAACCGACTTAAAAAGAAGTTTTTCTTGAGAAAAGTTTTAGATAGTAGGAGTATTTTTTTAGATAAAGAAGAAATAAATTTTCTTTCTAATTTCTTTTTTGAAAACTCTTCATATTCTGATCAATTTTTGAGGGTAAGTAATGCTCTTTCTGCAGGTTGGGCATGCTGGGTAACTTTAGATGATATAAATTTTGAGTGGAATTTTTATTTAGAACCTATAGATGAACTCTCTCAGATAAAACATTTACTAATTAATAATAAATTTATTTTTTTGTCAGCATTAAGAGAAGATAATTTTTTTCAAAAGTATCTCAAGAAAGAAAGTTTAAACATTGATTTGGTTATGAACTTTAGGAGTAATTTTATTGAAAACAAAATTTTAGTATATGTTCCGCCTAGACAAATGCTTCCAAATAATCCAATGTTTACAAAAAATATTTTAGATAAGTCTAAAAAATTAATAATTTTCTCAAAAGGTCTGACTTTATTTTTATCTGATGACTTTGATTTGAAGCTTAAATTTGCTACAGAATTAGCCTCTATCTATGGAAAGCGAGTTTTGCTAGAGAATATTCCATTGTTTAATAATGAAATTCTATGTGCTAGCTATACCTGGTGGATCAATAATTCTTATTGTATAAAAAGTCCAGAACAAATAATTATTCCTTTACTACCAATCCCAAGCATTGAAGAGCCTATCAATGCGTTGACTGTTTCTCATAACAGAAATCTTTCTAAAGATTGGTTCCGAGAATTTTTACTTCCTGAGGCAATACAAAAATTAGAAAGGTCTATTTCGCCTTTAAGAAAAAACGCTGGTAAATTAATAATTCTTGATGGAAGAGCACATAAAAGAAAATGGGGTAGATTAATTTTAAAAAGTATTCAACCTTCAATAAAAATAAATTATATGCTTCCTTACGATTAGGTTATTATTTAGGAAATATCTTTAAATATGGGAGAAGCAAAAAGGAGAAAATCATTAGGTCTTCCACCTAAACAAAACAAAACTAAATCTAAATCAGACGAATCATCTAGAATATTTGATTGGCTGCCTCTTACTATTAATCAGAGAGACAGTTTAATGAAATTAAGTATAAAAGCTAGTTGGTATGGAATTGGAGGTTTAGTTATCTTGTGGGTAATTGTTAGATTTATTGGACCAGCTGCAGGTTGGTGGACTCCAGCTGATTCATTATGAATCTAAGCTATTTTCTTGATGTTATTAGCAATCACAGCATTTTCTGGATTATTATTTAATGCTTTCATCGAATTAGAACTTACTTCAGTACCTTCTGTTAGTTTCGTTTTGACAATAGATTCTACTTTATTTTTTATTTCTAAGTTCTGATCCAACCAAATAATTGTGTTATCTCTTCCTTGTCCAATGTTTTCTCCTTCGTAACTATACCAAGCACCTCTCCTAATTATTATATTAGTCTCCTCTGCTAAATCTAATAAACATCCTGTCGTACTTATCCCTTTGCCGAATAGTATATCAAACTCTGCAATTCTAAATGGAGGGGCTACTTTATTTTTTGCTACTTTTACTTTTGCTCTTATTCCATATTCTTCTGTACCTCTTTTAAGAGTCTGAATCCTCCTAATGTCAAGTCTTACTGAAGCATAAAACTTTAATGCATTACCTCCTGTAGTTGTCTCTGGATTTCCATATGTAACTCCGATTTTTAAGCGTAATTGATTGAGGAATATCACTGTACATCCTGATTTACCAATATTTCCAGTTATTTTTCTCATTGCCTGACTCATTAGTCTTGCTTGGCTTCCTATAACGTGATCTCCCATTTCTCCTTCTATTTCTGCTCTAGGAGTTAAGGCTGCCACTGAATCAACAACAACAAGGTCTACGGCAGTTGATCTTATGAGTTGATCAACTATTTCTAAAGCCATTTCACCTGTATCTGGCTGCGAAACTAGTAAATTTTCGACATCCACTCCTAGAGAAGCGGCATAGACTGGATCTAAAGCATGTTCAGCATCAACAAATGCTGCTATACCTCCATTTTTCTGTACTTCTGCTATTGCATGAAGAGTTAGGGTTGTTTTTCCTGAACTTTCCGGTCCGTAAACTTCAACCACTCTTCCCTTTGGATATCCTCCTCCTAATGCTAAGTCCAATGTAAGAGCTCCTGTAGATATTGTTTCCACTTTCATTCTGGAGGCATCTCCAAGTCTCATTATTGATCCTCTACCAAAGTTTCTTTCTATTTGTCCTAAGACTAGATTTAATGCTTTGTTTTTCTCTTCAGATGAGGATTCTTTTGAATCCTTTTTTCTTCTTTCATCTAAACTCATTTTAATTTATTGATAAGTTCTCATAATTATTTTTAAATCTATAATTTTTAAATAAATCTAAAATTAATAATTACAATTCATAGTACATGTGTACTTTAGCCGAAGATAACTAAATTGCAAGCAAATCTTCTAAACTTTTCAACTTTAATAATTTAATTTCAAGCGGCAAATTAAGTCTATCTCTATTTTTTAAATAGCCCCAATCAGCTAAGTAGCAAGGAATGTTACTTGTCACGGGGTTTTGCTTTATATCAAGAAGTGTATTTCTCCTATCTTCGATAAATCCCATGATTTCATATTCTCTCAAGAGTTCTGAAATAATCTCAACTTTTGTTCCCGATTCATAGCCAAAAATTAACTCTGGGAAAATATTTAATTTTTCAAGAATTTTGCCTGCAAATATTTTTCCTTTCGTTGTTATGATTCCCGTCTTGATTTTTTCTTTCTTTAATTTTTCTATAAAAACTATAACTTCATAAAATGGGCGATGTAATCTTATCCAATTGTCAAAATCATTATCTATTTGATATCCTCTTGCTTTATCAAGGCATTTTTGTAAATCTTCAGCCACCCAAGAATTTTCTAATAAAACTTTCTGACAATTTTGATGATATTTATTTAGGAAATTGATTTTGTTTTGATTGTTTAGTGGATCTTCACTTTTGATGATTTGGTGGACAATAATTAACATCTCCCATCCATATTTAACCCAGGGTCTCATTTCTATGAAAGTATTTGAAACTTGTTTGTAAAGATTTTGATCAATTAAGATTTTTGGAGAATTTATAAATTTTTCAAAAGCTAATAATGAACTTTGCCAGTATTCATTCATTCCATCAACAATAACCCCATCAAAATCAAATAGAAATAGTTTATGAGAGCTCACTGAACTGAGTTTTAGAACTGGGCCGCTAGGATTCGAACCTAGGAATGTCGAGACCAAAACCCGATGCCTTACCACTTGGCGACGGCCCAATGAAATTTTATTTTAATACATTACTAGATTTTTTTCTATCAAAAATATAAATTTTTATTCTAGATTTTCTGAAATTATTTTTTAATTTACTTAAATAGGGGGATTAGCTGATTTTCCATGGGTTAAGCAATTTTTGTGCTTTTTTTATTGCTAAATCCATTTTTTCTGGATATTCATATAATTTTTTATTATTTTTGTTGGCATCTTCAATAAGTGGTTGCATTATTTTTCTAGCAGAACTCCCAAAGGCAATTCCATCTGGAAAATTATTTATTTTCAAAAATTCATGAGTTTTCCCATTTGTTCCTCCTGCTAGTTGAATTAAACCTGGGGGAAGATGAGATCCTATATTATTCCATAATTTAACTGTATCCTTACCTGTCGCTGGAGCTAGATCCCCAGACATAGGTCTTCCATCTAGTTGCCAAATAAGCGGCACATTATGTTTGACAAGAATTTCATATCTTTCCCAGAGAGCTTTTAAAAGATCTTTTGGACCTTTTTGGGATTGATTTAATCCACAACTTACAGATATTTTTTTTAATTCTATCCCTGAAGTTTTGAGAATATTTGCAACTTGTATGAAAGACTCTAGTCGATCGATTTCCGTATGAATTTCTACTGCATCAGGTTTTATTGCTTGTAGAGTTTGTGGTAAGTCATTATTTGACAATTTATATTCATATTCAGAAATTAAATTTAGGGGACAACTATTTATACATCTACCACATCCATAACATTTATTTTCTTTTACCCCGGAGTAATCAATTGCAAAGGTGGGGCAAATCCTTTCGCATGGCCTAGTACAATTAGAGGGGCATTTCATTGGATCAAATTTAGCTTTGCGAAAATGTATATCCTTGCCATCACTAATGCTTATCATCAATCCTGGAGAGGCACCATAGAGTTTCTTGGCCCATTTAATACCATTTCTCGCTGCTTCAACTATAGATTCGTCAGCAGCAACATCAATATAGTCAACTCCAGCAGCGGAATAAATAGCACTTAAATCTTCTATGGCAACAATATCTTCATTGCTCGCCCCGCAAATTAATTTAACCCATTTATCTGATCCCTTTTTATTTTTTTTAAACAACTCAATTTCAGAATTCATTCAATATGTAATCATTTAAAGATTTCCATTCAAGTTTTCTAGAACCACCCATTTCAACAACAATTTTTAATTTATTATCTGTAGTACAGATTTTAATTAAGCTTTCTAGCTCAGATTGCGATAAGACTTGACCTTCCAATAGCCATAATAATTTATCCTTATCATCCTCATTAAATAGTTCAGAAGCTTGAGGGATTACTTGCTGAACTTCTCCAAGAGCACCATTTCTGCCAATACTTTGATGACCGAGATGAGGTGGCCTTATACCGTGTAATTTTAGTAAAAATACTTCAGGATCTCCTAATCCTCTAGCAGAGGTAATGTAAGTTTTAAAACCTTTAGCTCGCATTCTTCTTAAAAGACGAGTTTCATACCCCCCCTCAAGAGGTGCAAACATAGCTAAGCATTTATTTTTATTTAAATCATTATGAAACTTTTTTCCTGTTAGAAGTAATGGCATAAATATTCTCTTTAACTATATATTATTTCATTTTATGGTACTTGATGATGTACAATTTATATTCGGTGAATTTTTTTATGCTCGCAAGCTAGCCGAGCCTCTGGGATATTCACATTTTTTAGCGTTTCGTTAAAGAAATTTGGGATGGGTTGAATTGAACCCGATGGGAAACTTTCTAATTTTAGAAAAGTCTCACTCCTAACAATTAATTAAATTTTTGATTGATAACGTTGTTGAAATTTTTTAAGAGATTTGACAATTAACCAAAAATTATTTACGAGCTAGCCTACTCAAGTCTTATGTCTATAGGAATTTTAGGAAAAAAATTGGGCATGTCTCAATTATTCGATGAGGATGGGAATGCAGTACCGGTTACTCTTATAGAGGCTGGCCCTTGTCGGGTCACCCAATTAAAAACTCAACCTTTGGATGGTTATACAGCTATTCAAATAGGTTATGGAATATCAAAGGATAAGCATTTAAGTAAGCCTGAGAAAGGACATGTACTTAAATCGGGTGAAATACTTTTAAAACACCTAAAGGAATACAGAGTCGAAGAGACTTCTTCTTATGAGATTGGAAATGAAATAAATGTTACAAATTTTGAGGTTGGTCAGAAAGTTGATATTAGCGGGAAATCAATGGGTAGAGGTTTCTCTGGATATCAAAAAAGACATGGTTTTAGTAGAGGACCTATGAGTCATGGTTCCAAAAATCATAGAGCTCCAGGATCAACAGGTGCTGGCACAACTCCAGGGAGAATTTATCCTGGTAAAAGGATGGCAGGAAGATATGGAGGTAAAAAAATCACGACAAAGGGTTTACTAGTGGTCAAAATTGATGATCAAAAAAATTTACTTGTAGTAAAAGGTTCTGTACCAGGCAAACCAGGCTCGATAGTAAATATAAAGCCTAATAATGTTGTAGGTAACAAGGGAGGAGCAAAATCATGACAACCTTAGAAACTTTAAAATGGGATGGCAAAAAAGCTGGCAAGGTCTCAATTGATTTAAAAGTTGCCAAAGAGACTTCTTCTGCCGATTTAATCCATAGAGCTGTTCTTAGACAATTAGCTAACAAAAGACAGGGAACTGCATCAACTTTGACAAGATCTGAAGTTCGTGGAGGTGGTAGGAAGCCATATAAGCAAAAGGGTACGGGTAGAGCTCGTCAAGGATCAATTAGGACACCATTAAGACCAGGAGGAGGGGTAATTTTTGGCCCTAAACCACGTTCGTATAATTTAGATATGAACAGAAAAGAAAGAAGATTAGCACTTAGAACAGCCTTAATGTCTAGGATTGCTGATTTCAAAACTGTTGAAGATTTTGGTTCAACATTAAACCAACCAAAAACTAGTGAGATAATTAGTGGTCTTATTAGATTAGGAATAGATAAAACAGAAAAGGTTTTAGTGATTCTTGATGATCCCTCTGATCTCATTAAAAAATCTATTAACAACATTGAAAAGGTAAAATTAATTGCTGCTGATCAATTAAATGTTTTTGATATTCTCAATGCTAATAAGTTAGTTATTGGTCAATCAGCAATCAATAAAATTCAGGAGGTTTATGGATCATGAGTAGATTATTTGATTCTCGTTTGGCAGATATAATTCGCAAACCTGTAATTACAGAAAAAGCGACGAATGCGCTAGATCTTAACCAATATACTTTTGAGGTAGACCATAGGGCTGCAAAGCCTCAGATAAAGGCAGCAATTGAGGTCTTGTTTAGTGTTAAAGTTATAGGAATAAACACTATGAATCCTCCAAGGAGAACAAGAAGAGTCGGTAAATTCTCCGGGAAACGTTCTCAAATTAAAAAGGCAATTGTCCGTCTTGCTGAAGGAGACAAAATTCAACTATTCCCAGAATCTTAAGAAGTATTTATTATGGCTATTCGTAAATTCAAACCCTATACACCTGGGACTAGACAAAGAGTTGTTACAGACTTTAGTGAGATTACAGGTTCAAAACCAGAAAGATCATTAATAGTTTCTAAGCATAGGAATAAAGGTAGAAATAATAGAGGAGTGATAACCTGTCGTCACAGAGGAGGCGGACACAAAAGACAATACAGATTAGTAGATTTTAAAAGAGACAAAAAAAATATTAATGCAAAGGTTGCAGCTATTCATTATGATCCCCATAGAAATGCGAGACTTGCACTTTTATTTTATGAAGACGGAGAAAAAAGATATATAGTCGCCCCAGCGGGAGTAAAAGTAGGTCAAAATGTAATTTCTGGTGAAGGTGTTCCAATTGAAGAAGGGAATGCAATGCCCCTATCGTCCATACCATTAGGATCAAGTGTTCATTGTGTAGAACTATATGCTGGTAGAGGTGCTCAAATGGTCAGATCTGCAGGAGCTAGTGCACAACTAATGGCGAAAGAAGGAGAGTATGTCGCTTTAAAACTCCCATCTACTGAGGTTAGACTGGTTCGCAAGGAATGTTATGCAACTTTAGGTGAAGTTGGTAATTCTGAAATACGTAATACTAGCTTAGGAAAAGCAGGCAGAAGAAGATGGTTAGGTAGAAGACCTCAAGTAAGAGGTAGTGTTATGAACCCATGTGATCATCCACATGGAGGAGGAGAGGGGAAAGCTCCGATTGGTAGAGCAGGCCCTGTAACTCCTTGGGGTAAGCCAGCACTTGGATTAAAGACACGTAAGAAAAACAAGCCAAGTAACAAATTAGTTGTTCGAAGACGTCGTCGTGTTTCTAAGAGAAGTAGAGGAGGAAGAGATTCTTGATTACTACTATTTCTATTTCTATTTCTATTTTATAAATTATGGGACGTTCATTAAAAAAAGGACCTTTTATAGCAGATAGTTTGCTTAAAAAGGTAGAAAAACAAAATACTGAAAATGATAAATCAGTCATCAAAACATGGTCTAGATCTTCGACTATCCTTCCTGTTATGATTGGCCATACAATTGCTGTTCACAATGGTAAGGCCCACATACCAGTATTTATAACTGAACAAATGATTGGCCATAAATTAGGTGAATTTGCTCCCACAAGAACATATCGTGGTCACTTAAGAGATAAGAAGGGGGCAAGATAAATGACAAAAACACCTGAAATGACAAAAACTGCTATTGCTCACGGTAAGTACATTCGTGGTTCTGCATCAAAAGTAAGAAGAGTTCTCGATCAAATTAGAGGTAAATCTTATAGAGAGGCACTCATTATTTTGGAATTTATGCCATATAGATCTACTGATCCTATTACTAAGGTTTTAAGGTCTGCAGTAGCTAATGCAGAACATAACTTGGGTATGGAACCCTCGTCTCTAGTAATATCTTCAGCTTCGGCTGATAACGGTCCGGTGATGAAAAGGTTCAGACCAAGAGCTCAAGGTAGAGCTTTCTCTATTAAAAAACAGACTTGCCATATAAGTATTTCTGTTGAATCTGCTCCTAATCAAATTAATACGGAGGCACAAGACTAATGGGTAATAAAATTAATCCAACAGGTTTTAGATTAGGCGTCACACAAGAACATCGTTCAAAATGGTTCGCTAATTCTAAAACTTATCCAATTCTTCTTCAAGAAGATGATAAAATTCGTACTTTTATCCAAAAGAAATATAGTTCAGCTGGAATCAGTGATGTACTAATTGCTAGAAAAGCCGACCAGTTAGAACTTGAATTGAAAACAGCTAGACCTGGAGTGATTGTAGGAAGGCAAGGAAGTGGTATTGAAGAATTGAGGTCAGGTATACAAAAAACTATAGGAGATAGAACAAGGCAAGTTCGAATTAATGTAGTTGAAGTTGAGAGAGTTGATGCGGATGCATATTTACTTGCTGAATACATAGCGCAACAATTAGAAAAAAGAGTTGCCTTTAGAAGAACTATAAGGATGGCTTTGCAAAGAGCACAAAGGGCGGGTGTCCTAGGCTTGAAAGTACAAGTAGGAGGAAGACTAAATGGTGCAGAAATAGCTAGAACAGAGTGGACTAGAGAAGGTAGGGTTCCTCTTCATACTTTAAGAGCTGAGGTTGATTATGCACTGCGCGAAGCAAATACAACTTATGGTGTATTAGGAATTAAAGTTTGGGTTTTTAAAGGGGAGGTTCTTCCCAAAGAAGAACAAACTATTCCTGTTGGCGCTATTCCAAGAAGGAAAGGTAGTCGGAAACGTCAGCAATTTGAGGATCGTTCAAATGAGAATTCATAGGAGGTATAACAATGCTTAGTCCAAAACGTACTAAATTCCGAAAACAGCATAGAGGTAGAATGAAAGGTATTGCCTCAAAGGGCAATACCATTGCATTTGGTCAGTTTGCACTCCAAGCTCAAGATTGTGGTTGGGTAACTGCTCGACAGATTGAAGCAAGTAGAAGAGCAATGACAAGATATGTTAAACGCGGTGGAAAAATATGGATTCGTATTTTCCCAGACAAACCAGTCACTATGAGACCAGCTGAAACTAGGATGGGATCCGGAAAAGGTAATCCAGAGTTTTGGGTAGCTGTTGTAAAACCCGGAAGAATATTATTTGAAATGGGGGGTGAAGAAATTACAGAAGAAATTGCAAAAGAAGCTATGCGTTTAGCCCAATATAAACTACCAGTAAAAACAAAATTTATTTCTAGTGATATAAATCTAAGTAGTGATTCTTCAGTAGAAGCTAAGACAGGGAAAGATTCAAAAGAGGAGGTTAAAAAATGAAAAATTCAGAATCTATAAAAGAATTTAAAAAGTTAAATTCTTCTCAAATTACTGAAAAAATTGATCAACTTAGAAAAGATCTCTTCGACTTGAGATTCAAACAGGCAACAAGACAGCTTAATGAAACTCATCAATTTAAAATCATCAAGAAACAAGTTGCACAATTACTTACTCTTAGTAAAAGTCAATCCACTTCTCAAAAACCCGCTGATTAATCATTGCTATGGCACTTAAAGAAAGAATTGGTACTGTTGTAAGCGACAAAATGGACAAAACAGTTGTTGTTGCCGTAATCAATAGATACCCACATCCAACTTATAAAAAGATTGTAAGTAAAACTACTCGCTACAAGGCACATGATCCAGAAAACACATGTGTTTTGGGAGATCGAGTAAAAATTAAAGAAACAAGACCACTAAGTGCTCATAAAAGATGGGCAATAGAGGAAATTCTAAATAAAACAATAACGATTAAGGAGGATAAAAAATGATTCAACAAGAAACTTATTTAACTGTTGCTGATAACAGTGGAGCTAAAAGACTTCAATGTATAAGAGTTCTAGGTTCAAATAGAAGATATGCACATGTGGGAGATGTTGTAGTTGCATCAGTAAAAGACGCTTTGCCAAATATGGGGGTTAAAAAATCAGATGTCGTTAAAGCAGTTATTGTTAGGACAAAGCATACTTTAAGAAGAAATACAGGTAACTCCATTCGTTTCGATGATAATGCAGCCGTTTTGATTAATGAAGATAAAAATCCAAAAGGTACAAGAGTCTTTGGTCCAGTAGCAAGGGAATTACGAGATAAGAATTTTACAAAGATAGTTTCTTTAGCTCCGGAGGTTATTTAAATGTTGGACTCACTTAAACAAAAGAAAAACTTCAAACGTATAAAAATGAGAATAAAAACCGGAGACTTAGTCAAAGTTATTAACGGTAAAGAAAAGGGTAAGACTGGTGAAGTATTAAAAACTATCCCCCTAGAAAATAGAGTAGTGGTGAAGGGAGTAAATCTTAGGACAAAACATAACCCATTGGCTGGCGCTGATTCTCGAACATCATCTTTCTTTTTAGTAACCCATCTATCTTTAAAAATATCTGGTGTTATTTTCTTTTCTCCTACTAAAACAAGTTGACCTACTATTGAACGGACCATTCCATAAAGAAACCCTGTAGCTTTTATATCTATCAATATCAAATCCTCAGTCCTTTCTAATTTTATATATTTTATTGTTGTCACTGAAGTTGATCTATTACTTCCACTCTTTTGAAAAGCAAAAAAATCATGCTCTCCAATCATTCCATCTAAGGCAAGTGACATTGAACACTCATCAAGGTATTTCTGATATCTATGCCATGACCACTTATTTAAGAACAAATTAGGCATCTTACTATTATTAATTACGTATCGATAATGTCTATAAACTGCAGAATAGCAAGCATGCCAGCTACTTTTTACTTCAACTGATTCTAAAATTCTAATTGTATGAGGTAATCTACTATTTAGTACATCTGCATAACGATCAATTGATATTACGAAATCAATATCAAAATGAATTACTTGACCAGAAGCATGGACTCCAGCATCTGTTCTTCCTGAAGCAAATGTTTTTATAATTTGATTTGATATTTTAAATAGGCAATTTTCTATCGTCTCTTGAACACTTATTGCATTTTTCTGTCTTTGCCAACCTGAATAATAGGATCCATCGTATTGGATAATTAAAGCTACTCTTTTCAAAAGATATTATTATATTTTCAAGTTTTACTTTTCTATCTTCAAACTAGTTCAATGATAGCCATTTGGGCATTATCACCTTTTCTAGCAACAGTTCTAACAATTCGGGTGTAACCACCGTTTCTCTCTCCATATCTTTCTTGAGCTTTTTCAAATAGTGAGTGAACTAACTTTTTATCATAAATATAACCAAGAGCTCTTCTTCTAGCAGATAAAGTACCCTCCTTTGCTAAGGAGATCATTCTCTCCGCCTCATTTCTTAAAGCTTTAGCTCTTGCTCTGGTGGTAGTTATTCTACCTTCTCGAATAAGTTGCGTAGTTAAAGCTCTAAGAAGAGCTTTTCTTTGATCAGCTGGTTTACTTAAAAGAGGAACTCTAAGTTGATGTCTCATAATCTCAATAGTTTGTTAAACAGATGTCCTGCTTTGTGGAATTGAAATTCCTATTCGCTCAAGAGCTTCAATAACCTCATCTGCAGATTTCGAGCCAAAGTTCTTAATTTCTAAAAGATCTTCGTAACTGAATCCCATTAAATCTGAAACAGAATTGACTTGTGCTCTTTTCAAGCAATTATACGCTCTAACGGACAAGTTTAGTTCTTCTAATGGAATTTGAGCTTCAGGAGAAGGTTCTGGTTCTTCAGGTATTTCTTCAACCATTGTAACGGTTGCCAGGGGCTGAAAGAGTTCAATTAACTGGTTTGCAGCTTCAGCAATTGCATCATCAGGGCTTGTTGACCCATCTGTAACAACTTCCATTGTTAATCTTTCTCTACCTGTTGCTCCCTCTGCAACAGCAGTTTCATCTATTGTGAAATTAACTCTTTTTACAGGCATAAAAACAGCATCAATCTGAAGCAAGTCTATAGCTGTAGTTTCTTGATTTCTTCGATCTACAGGTCTATAACCAACCCCTCTTTCTACATGAATTTCTAGTTCTAGATTATGTCCCTCTTGAATAGTTGCGATAGGTTTTTCACCATCAACTATTTCAACTTGAGAAGAAAATTGTATGTCATTTGCCTTTACTTCCATTGGGCCATTTACTACTAATCTCCCAATCTCAGTCTCTGGGTTGGAACTATTAATAGAGAGTTGCTTACAATTTAAAAGAATATCTAGAACGTCTTCTCTAACTCCTGGTATAGTGGCATATTCATGATTAATTCCTGCAATTCTTACAGCAGTAACAGCACTTCCTTCAAGTCCTCCCATAAGAACTCTTCTTAAAGAATTACCGAGGGTTGTAGCTTGTCCTCTTTCTAAGGGGCCAATTAAAAATGTTCCTGTTTGGGAGCGATCATCTGATATTTGATGAT
>QBZO01000001.1 GCA_003282225.1 Prochlorococcus sp. AG-335-I21 | reverse complement strand
TAAAAGAATTCTAAGAAAAATGGAAAATCATGTAATTTTGTGCGGATATGGGAGGGTAGGTCAGGAAATATCTAATCAAATAAAAACGCAAAATATTCCAATTATTGTTGTAGAAAGTGATGAAGAGAGAAAAAAGATTGCTGAAGATAATGGTTTAGAAGTCCTTTGCGCCGATGCAACACTTGATGAAACTTTAAAGTTAGCTGGATTAGATAAATGTAAAAGTTTGGTTGTCACCTTGCCTAATGATGCTGCTAATTTATATGTCGTTTTAAGTGCTAAAGGGATAAGAAGTTCAATAAGAGTAATTGCTAGAGCTGGAACGGAAGAAGCAGCTAGTAAATTGAGATTAGCTGGAGCAAGTATTGTTGTTAGTCCTTATATAGCAGCGGGAAGAGCTATGGCCTCAATGGCTTTAAGACCAATAGCGATTGACTTCTTAGATTTATTGGCGGGAAGTGAATGTGAAATTGAAGAATTTGAATTAAGTAATGATATTAGCCTTTTTGAAACTGCAGAAAAGATAACTCTTTTAGAGCTTGGAATAGGTAAAAAGAGCGGTGCAAAAATATTGGCAATAAAAGAAGATGAAAAGTTAATAACTAATCCTGGGGGTGATTTTTTACTTCAGCCAGGTCAGGTATTAATTGCTTTTGGAAGTAAGGAACAACTAACTACCCTTAATAGACTTTTAGGAAATCTTGTAGTTTCAGTTGAGCTTTTGAAATAGATATATCAAAATAATTTGATGTTATTATCTTTCAATTTTTAAATTACTTTAAGTCAGTAAATTAGCTTATATTTGACAAACATAGTTCTCATCGAATAATGGACCTTTTCAAAAAAGCTTTCATTTTTTCTTCTGCAATTTCATTAATACTTTCTCCATCTGCGATGGCTTCAAAAAGATTGAGTGGAGCTGGTGCATCATTTCCTTCGAAAATTTATACCAGATGGTTTTTTGACTTAGCTAAATCTGGAGGCCCTAGAGTCAATTATCAAGCAGTAGGTTCTGGATCTGGAAGAAAAGCATTTATAGATGAAACTGTTAATTTTGGAGCCTCTGACGATCCAATGAAAGAAGCTGATATAAAAAAAGTTACTAGAGGACTTGTTCAAATACCGATGGTAGGTGGAACAATTGCGTTTGGATATAACTATGATTGCGATTTGAAATTAACTCAAGAGCAGGCTGTTCAAGTAGCAATGGGAATGATAAAAAATTGGAAGGAATTAGGATGTAAGTCAGGTAAATTAACTTGGGCGCATCGTTCAGACGGTTCGGGCACGACTAAAGCTTTTACAAATTCTATGGAGGCTTTCTCTAAAACTTGGAATTTAGGTACTGGTAAATCTGTTAAATGGCCATCGGGAGTTGGAGCAAAAGGTAATTCTGGTGTCGCGGGTGTTATACAAAATACTCCCGGAGCAATTGGTTATGTAAACCAGTCATACATTAAAGGTAATGTTAAAGCAGCTGCACTTCAGAATTTATCAGGTGAATTTGTTACTCCAAATACTGAATCAGGAGCAATAGCTTTAAATGGAATAAATCTTGATAAGAACTTGGCTGGTAAAAATCCAAACCCTACTGCTAAAGGAGCTTATTCAATAGCAACCTTAACTTGGATACTTGCTTATGAAAAAGGTAATGGGAGGAATACTAAGGCAATTCAAGATACATTCTATAAATTACTCAGTGATGAATACCAAGATAAAGCTCCTGCCTTAGGTTTCGTTCCCTTGAAAGGGGAAATTCTAAAAAAATCAATTGAGGCTGTTGGAAGAATAGGTAGATAAATTTTTTGATAGATTTCAAATTATCATGACTTTCGTATTCCTTTAACCACTCTTAAAGTCTTTTAGTTCATTTAGTAGTAGATTTATAAAGATATTCTTTTTTTAATGGAAGAGAAATTAGCTCTTTTCAAGAATCGAAAAAGATTCGGAATTGAAAAAAATATAGATATTATTTTTAAGAATACTGCTCTAGTCTTGTCTAGTTTTGTAGCGATCATACTTTTAGGAATTGTTTTAGTAGTCTTTTTTCAGTCATTTGAATCGTTCTCAAGGTATGGTCTAAAGTTTCTTGTAACCTCTGAATGGAATCCAGTAAAAGATGAATATGGAGCATTTACTGCAATATATGGAACATTAATAACCTCTTTTCTTTCATTATTGATAACTATTCCATTAGGGGTAGGAACTGCAATATTTATTACTGAAGATTTTGTTCCTAAAGTCTTTAGAGAAATAATAGGATCTTTTGTTGAACTTTTAGCTGCTATACCTTCAGTTGTATTGGGATTATGGGCAATATTTGTAATGGAACCTTTTTTTAGAGCATTTTTTGTCTTTTTACATAATTTCTTTGGCTGGTTTCCTTTATTTAGTACAGAACCTACTGGTAGGAATTCTTTGTTGGCGATATTGATTTTAGTAGTAATGCTTTTACCAATAGTGACATCTATTGCTAGAGATTCTCTTAATCAAGTCCCTAAAAAGCTTAGAAATGCATCTTATGGAATTGGAGCTAGTAGGTGGAAAACTATTTTCTCGGTAATTTTGCCAGCTGCATTGTCAGGAATTATGGCTGGAGTTTTATTGGCTTTAGGTCGAGCGATGGGCGAAACTATGGCGGTCACAATGATTATCGGAAACTCTAATGCATTTAGTTGGTCTATATTATCTCCTGGATATACCATCTCCTCTATGCTTGCAAACCAATTTGGAGAAGCTGATGGAAGTCAAGTTTCCTCATTGTTTTACGCAGCATTTGTTCTGATGATTTTATCTTTGGTGATTAATATCTTTGCTCAATGGCTAGTTAAGAAATTTAGTCTCAAATATTAGATAATATGAATTCACTTTTTTACCAGAAAAATTCATCTCGAAATATAGGAGATAAAGTTTTTACTTCTTTGTCTTTAATTTGTGTAGTGATTGCGATACTTCCTTTGATTTTTTTGGTGACTTATATTCTTATTAAAGGTGGGGCACAGATTACTCCTGATTTGTTTACTTTAGAACCAAATCCTCCTGGAGATGATTTAGATGCGGGTGGAATTAACCCTGCATTAATCGGGACATTAATAATCACTACCATTGCTTCAATTATTGCGATACCAGTAGGAGTCGGGGGTGGCATATATCTAGCTGAATATTCAAAAGGAGGACCTTTTTCAAGATTTATTAGATTTGGAGTTAATGTTTTAGCTGGTGTTCCTTCAATAATTGCAGGTGTATTTATTTATGCCTTAATCGTTTCAACTAAAATTTTATTTGGAAGTATGTACAGTGGCTTGGCTGGAGGGATGGCACTCTCAATATTGATGTTGCCGACAGTGATAAAGACAACTGATGAGGGTTTAAAGTTAGTTCCAAACGAATTAAGGTATGCTTCTCTTGGCGTTGGAGCGAGTATGTATACAACAATATTAAAAATAACTTTACCCTCTGCGTTTCGCTCTATAGCTACTGGTGTAGTACTTGGTATAGCTAGAGCTGCAGGGGAAACAGCTCCATTAATTTTTACAGCTTTATTCTCTTACTACTACATAACTGGGTTTGGTGATTTGTTTTATGAAATGGGATCTCTTGCAGTTTTAATTTATAATTTTGCTTTAGAACCATATGATGCTCAAAATAAACTTGCTTGGGCGGCATCTTTCATACTTGTTTTGTCTATTCTTTCAGTAAATATATTTTCAAGGATCTTAGCCGCATTTACAGAGAAGACTAAGAGGGTATGAAATGATTAAAAATAATAAAAAGGCACAAAAGAATCATATTTTATCTTTAGAGGATGTTTCTATTAGCTATGGAAAATTTGAAGCTGTAAAAAATATTTTTTGTAATTTCAAGAAAGGAGATATAACGTCTCTAATTGGACCTTCTGGTTGCGGTAAATCGACTGTTTTAAGGTCTTTAAATCGGATGAACGACTTAATTCCTAATTGTTCATTAAAAGGCACTGTACTTTTTGATGGGACGAATATTTATGATAAGAGAGTAGATCCGGTTGAAGTCAGAAGAAGAATAGGGATGGTTTTTCAGCAACCTAATCCTTTTCCTAAATCTATTTACGAGAATATTGCATTTGGAGCAAGAATTAATGGATATGTTGGAGATATGGACGATTTAGTGGAACTTTCGCTTAAAAAGGCTGCTTTATGGAGTGAATGTAAGGATAAATTGAATGATAGTGGTTACTCATTGTCTGGGGGGCAACAACAAAGACTATGTATAGCAAGAACAATAGCAATTGAACCTGAAATAATACTTATGGACGAACCTTGCTCAGCATTGGATCCTATTTCAACTTTAAAAATAGAAGAAACAATGCACGAACTTAAGAAGAATTACACAATTATAATAGTTACTCACAATATGCAGCAGGCTCTAAGAGTTAGTGATATGACTGCTTTCTTTAATGCAATTGAATATGAGGATGGTGATGGAGGTAAGGTTGGATATCTAGCGGAATTCAATTCTACAAAGAAGATTTTTAGTTCCCCTAAGGAAAAAACTACTCAAGAATATATCTCAGGGAAATTCGGATAACTTTTATTTCTTACCCATAAAAGAGGAATTTAAACTATTTGAAAGAATTAGCACTAGACAAATAGTATAAATACCTATATAGTTATACCGAATTACAAAAGTAAATTTGAAAAACTTTCCTTATCTTCCTTTTTTAATCTTTGCAGGTGCATTAATAACAACAGCTACAATAGGCTTACCAGTATTCACATCATAAATTCTGAACTCTTTTCTAAAGCTTTTATCTTATTGCGAGTATGAAAAATGAAGTTTTAACTCCAAGTCCTCATATGACATCAATTGATAGAGATTTATTTGACTTTATAAAAAACAGAGTGAAGATAGGTTTATGTGTGAGTGAAAATTTGTTTTAAAACCATCATTTCAAGTGATGTATTTCTAACTAATTAACTATGAATAAAACTCAAGAACAATTGGAAAAACTAAGAGAAGTCGCTGAGGCTTCTCTAACAAAGACAGAAGAACTGCATAAAGTTTTAGCACAAATAGAAGCTCTTATGTCTAGAGAAGAAATGCAAAAAGTATCCAAAAAAAATAAATAGGAGATTAAGAAGAAATATTTAAATTGTACTTTTTATTACATCTGTACAATATTAAATTCGTTATTAATTAATCAACAGAACCCGTTCCAAAGTTTCTGTCAGGTCTCGAGGTCTTACCTTCTTTAAGTAAAAGACCTCTTTTATTTGAAACTACTTAAAAACTTTAACTCAATATTTAAGGAATTAATTTATTACCTTGTTAATTTCCTTCTTACAAACATTTACATCAAAAGATTCAGTTCCAACAATTTCTAAGCCTGTTTTCTCAGTGACTTTTACAGTAGCGTTGCATTCATCTTGTTTAAGAGCCATATAGCTGGGCTTTTTATTCTCTAGTTCTATCTCAGTTTCGGGTTCAAGATTAATATCTTTTTCATATTGCTCCATTACTAATGTAAGGGCTTCGATCTCTACAGAAAAGTTTTCATTAGCATTTAGTCCCAAGGGCACTAACAGAACTTGAAATATAAGAATAGTTATTAATTTTTTCATTATTAAAAGTTAAGTTTATTTTTTTTATAACGTAATTATCAAGTTAAGGAAAGGGTAAAAATTTTTATATTCTTTTCTTGAGAGCTTATTTTTATCATTAACTATTTAAATTTTTAAATTTAACCTATTAAATGAGAAATAATAATGCGATTTTCATGTATAAATTAGTACGCCCAAAAGAGGAATTTAATTATTATTTTTAATAATTTTGTATAAATCATACTTCAATAATTTCTTTGTCAGAAATTATTGCCCATTTTCTAAACGAATTCTTACAGGGATAACCCCCCGTTAGGTCACCAAATGCTGGAAGATATAATGTGTTATTTATTTCATCCATGGCAAAACATTTAAAGGATAATTTATCTTTTGAATTTTTTAAAGATATTTTTGGATGATAGTGTCCGCAAATATTTAAAATGTTATTTTCAAATTTTCCTATTGGCTCGTGACTAAATATAAAATTACTAGATCTTTTATATTCAAGAAAGCTTATATTTTTGACTTTGCAACCGATATCATGATTGCCAACTATTAGTTCAATTTTAATATTTAATGACTCTGATAGATTTTCTACTTTTCTTTTTAAAGATTCACTTATTGAATATCTACTATGAAATAAATCTCCTAAAATAATTAATTTATTAGGGTTATGGTTTTTTACAATATTTTTAATGCTTAATAAGTTATGTTCATCCGAATTATTGGTAAGAGGAATCCCATTCTGTTGAAAATATTCTGCTTTACCAAGATGAATGTCGCATATTAATAGTTCATTTGTATGAGGCAAAAGTAATGCTTTTGAAGGGAGCATCTCTAGTGATGAATTCCCCCAACTTATTGAAAAAGACTTTTTTTGCATTTAACTATTATATTTTTTTATAAGTTTTTCAACTCTTATTTCTATAGATTCATTGCTTAATGTGTTTTTAAGTCTTTCAACTAATAAAGGAAAAGCAAATGGACTTGGAGTTTTAGTCTCGTTTAATAGTATTTTTAAATTAGATAATCTCTCTAAGGAATTAGAAATTCGTTTATTTTCTAATTGGTACTCTTTTACTTCTTCATGTGCTTGTTTGATTAGCAGATGACCTTTTTCATATCTAGTAAAAACATCATAAAAAAGACTTGAACTTATTTGAAGTTGTGATGAACTTTTTGTTTTGGTTGGATTATTTTGATTTACTAATCCACTAATTTGCGCAATGTTTTTAAATCTTCTCTTTGTTAATTCTGAAAAATTTATTGCATTTTCTAAATCTTCTTCCAAGTTTCTATTTTCTATAAAATATGAAAATTCTTTTTCAATAATAGAAAAGTCATAATTTTCTGAAGTGGTTAAGCTAAAACCAAAATCATTTGCAGAAATACTAAATGTAGATTCCTTTTTATTAGCAAATCTTAATGCCCAAAGAAAGGCAATTCCTTCATTAACAAATTTTCCATCAAGCGTAAAAACAAAAAGACTAGTTAATTCTTTAGTTTTATAGATTTCAATAAGTAGTTGATTCTTTTTAGGTATATCTGAAAGATCTTTCTGTTTTTTTAAAATTGGAAGCAATGAGTTTAATTCTTTATTCATATACTGATCATCATTTTCTAAGTTATTGCAAATATCTATTTCGCTTCTTAAATTATCACTTAAAAGATCAGAAAAAGCCATTTGACCTCCAACCCATGCTGGAATTAAAGAACTTTTTTTGGAAGATTTTTTTACATATAAAGTCATGTCTCTAAATTTTATAAACTGGAGCATTTTGCCGGCGAAGTAAAAGGTATCACCTGATTTTAATTTACTAGCAAAGTTTTCTTCTAAATTGCCTAATGATTTTCCTTTTAAATATTTTACATTAATAAATTTATCGCTTGTTATTGTTCCAATATTAAACTTATGCATCCTTATTAAAGATTTATCTTTTACAAAATATTTGAAGTTAGGTTCATCCACTTTTGATTTTTCTCTTACTAATTTTTTATATTTTGGATAAGCTTTCAAACACTTTCCTCCATACTCCAAAAAATCAATACACCAATCCCACTCTTTATCATTTAGATTTCTATAACTCCAGCAATCTTTAATTCTTTCTTTTTCAGTAATGGGATTAAAACCTGGTCCACAAGCTAAACTGACCAGATGTTGAAGAAGTACATCAAATGATAATTCAGGAAGTTTAATTTTTTCAGATACCCCACTTTTTATTATTCTCCTCATGGCACTAATTTCAAGTAATTCTAATGAGTTAGTGGGCATAAAAATTATTTTTGACTTTCCTCCAGGTCTATGAGCACTTCTCCCTGCCCTTTGAATAAGTCGAGCTAAGTTCTTAGCACTTCCTATTTGTACAATTTGATCAACAGGTTGAAAGTCAATCCCTAAATCTAATGAGCTTGTACAAACAACCCATTTTATAGATCCGTTTTTAACCCCATCCTCAACTATCTTTCTCTCATCTTTATCCAATGACCCATGATGTAAAGAAATCTTATCTTCCATCTCTGGTAGACAGAATCTTAAGCATTGATACCATCTCTCAGACTGATTCCTAGTGTTAGTGAATAGTAATGTACTTTTGTTTTTATCTAATACTTTGAGAAGTAAAGAATAACTCCTAATGCCTAAATGTCCACTCCATGGAAAGGTCGTTTCTTCTTCAGGTAAAACACTAAGTATTTCAATTTCTTTTTGAATATTAGTACTTATTACTGTTGGTAGTTCCTCTTTTATTCCGGCAATAGCTCTTGCTGCTTCTGTAATATTACCGATAGTGGCAGACATCCCCCAAATTTGTAAATCTTTTTTATTTCCTCTCAGCCAACTTAGTGATAATTCACATTGATTACCTCTTTTACTACCCATTAACTCGTGCCACTCATCAATAATTATTGAAAATATATTACTAAATATTTTTTTAGATTCTTTATTAGATATGAGGAGAGAAAGTGATTCTGGAGTCGTTATTAGAATATTTGGAGGTTTAAGTATTTGTTTCTTCTTTTCATATGGGCTTGTATCACCATTTCTGATTCCAACTGTTATTTCTTGATTAAAAAATTGAGCGGCTAAATATACTGCATTTTTTAAATCTCTACTTAATGCTTTTAATGGAGTTATAAGTAAAATGCTTAATCCATTCGGTTTTGTGGAATCTTTTAATTTCGAAAGAGGTCCCATTAAAGCTGCATAAGTTTTACCACATCCTGTAGGAACCTGAATGATTCCATTTTCTCCATTCAAATATGCTTTCCATGATTCAATTTGATATGGCAGAGGTTCCCAACCATTTTTATAAAAAAATTTTTCTATATTCTTAATTTCATTTTTATTTATAAAGCTTTCCATTATTTATTTAGCATTAATTTCTGAGCGTTTTCCAAGGTATCAGCATCTTTAATCAGCTTATCTTTCCTCCATTTAGTTATTCTTGGAAATCTTACAGCGATTCCTGATTTATGACGTTTTGAAATTTGAATATTTTCGAAAGAAATTTCGAAGACCATTTCTGGTCTTACTGATCTAACAGGTCCAAATCTATCAATAGTATTTTGTCTAATCCATCTATCTAACTCTTTAATTTCAGAGTTGTTTAATCCAGAATAGGCACTAGCAAATTTGATTAATTCTCCATCTTTCCAAAGAGCAAAACTATAGTCAGTATATAAACCTGCTCTTATCCCACTCCCTCCTTTGGCATAAATGAGGACTGCATCAAGTTGCATTGGATCAACTTTATATTTCCACCAAAGACCTTTCTTTCTGCCTGGGGTGTAGATTGATTTTTTATTTTTAATAACTAATCCCTCTGTTCCTTTATCTCTAGAATTGTTTTTAAAAGTTTCTACCTCTTCCCAATTTTTTGGATATATTAAATCACTTATTTTAAAAATATTAGATAATTCTTCTTTACTTTCATTTAACCAATTATATAAATGTTTCTCTAAACTGTTTCTTCTAATTTCTAAATTTGAGTCTCTTTGATCTTCTCCATTTATTTCTAAAAGATCATAGGCTATAAATATAATAGGTAAACTTTTTTGTATTGATCTTGATGGCGCCTTTCTATTAATTCTTTTTTGAAGCAAAGAGAAATTAAGAGGAAGACTTTGCTTAAAATCCCAAACTAATAATTCACCATCTATTACAAAGTCATCTTTGATAGATGAGATTTTTTCTACTAATTCAGGGAAAGATTTATTTACTAAATCCTGACCTCTTGTCCATATTGAAACTTTTCCCAACCTTTTTATTAGTTGAATTCTGATTCCATCCCATTTCCATTCAAACTGAAAATCGTTAATTGATTTATCTATTATTTTCTTTTCAAAAGTATTAGCTAGAAGAAAGGGGTAAGGTTTGTAATTTAATTCTGAAGGATTTATTTTTTTATCTATTAATAATTTATATGATTCTTCAGAGGGAATAAAATCACCCATTAATCTATGAGAAATTATTGCTTCATCTAGATTAATTAGCTTTGCTATTGATTTTGTTATCAAGCCTATAGAGACTCCAACTCTAAAAGTACCAGTTAAGATTTTATTAATAACTAGAAGATTTTCTATTGGATTGTTTTCCCAAATTTCTTTTACTCTTAACTTCTTATAATCTTCTTTAAGAATAGATAACTCTGGAAAAGATTTGTTTAATAATTCATCCAAAGAAACATCTTGATATTTTATATTCTTTCCAGTGATCATATTCCTTAATAATAGGGATATAACTTCTGCAGAATCTCCAACTTTTAAATAACAAGAATCTATTAACCACAAAGGATATTCATAAATTTCTGAAAATAAAGTTTTAAGGGATCTTCCACTTACAAATCGCTTATTTTTTTTCCCTGTAAGTAAATATATTGTCCATGAGTTTTCTAAAGCCTCATTTGAAGAAAAATAGTTTTGTAAAATTCCAATCTTTTTATTTGTGCTATTACAAGAATCTAAATCTATAAATAATTCTGAAAACTTTTTTAGGCTCATTTTTTATATTCAAATTGAAGAACATTTATCGAATTTTTTTCTTTTAAATATTTATTTAAAGCTTCACTATCTCCATGATGAAAAAAAACATTTTTAGCTTTAGATTCTTTTATTGTCCTTAAAATAGCTATCCAATCAGCATGGTCTGAGATAGAAAAACCCTTATCATATCCAGACCTTTTTCTGAGTGCTCTAATTGACATCCAACCACTTGCAAATCCAGTTTGTCTATCTTTGAAATTTTTTAGAGAAGAATTTTTATTTAAGGCGGGTGGAAGTATTATTAGACTTCCTTTAAGATCCGAATTATTTTTAGTTTGTTCTAATTTATTTGTTTCAATAATATCAATTCCTAATTTTTTATAACAGTTATTCATCCTATAAATACTGCTGTGTGTATAAATATTTTTTATAAAATTTGTTTTACTAATTTCATTCAATATTCTTTGTGCTTTTCCAAGTGAATAGCAAAATAAGATAGATGTTTTTTCTTGGGATGAGTTCACCCATTTTGAAATATCAGTTGCCGTCTTTTGAGGTTCATCCCACTTAAAAATTGGTAAGCCAAAAGTTGATTCACTTATCAAATAATCAGTTTTTACTATTTCATATTCTTTGCAAGTTTCATCTTTTTGACGTTTATAATCACCAGTGATTAACCATATCTCTTCAGCGAAACTAAATTTGATTTGACTTGACCCGAGAATATGACCTGAAGGATGAAAGGAAATTTTGATACCGTTAATTTTAAATTCTTTTTCATAATCGTAAGTTTTAATATTGATTTCTTTTCCTATTCTTTCTTTTATAATTACAGCAGTTTCATAGGTCGATATATATTCATCGCATCCAAAGGTGAAATGATCCATATGGGCATGACTAATTAGTGCTCTTTTTACTGGTTTAATTGGATCTATCCAAGCATCTGCCAGTTCACAATAAAGACCGCTACTTGTGTATTTAATTAAATAAGAACTATCCTCTTTCAAGAATTTAATTTATCTAAATAGTGTTAATTTAGCGAATTATGCCCACGCTTGTTTAGTTAATGCTATCGCTGAAATAGCTAGAAGAGAAATAAAAACAAATTTATTACTCCATTTGATCATGAAGACCCTTAAATCAAATGGTATTTTTTTTTCAGATTGTGGAATATGTTTTTGAACAATTTCTTTTTTTGATGAATCGACTTTCTTTAAACTGTAATTTTTAATTTTATTTATTAGTTTTGACTCTATATTTGATAAATCTTCTATTTCACTTAATAGGACTTTGTCGTCTGGATTAATAAAATTAGTTAGTATTTCAATTTCTTGTTGTTTTGAAGAGAAAAAGTCATTTACTATTTTTTCAGAATTTTCACCATTCTTTATTTTTGTTAAGATCTCTTCTCTTGACCAAGAATTTTCGAGAGATTTTAAGGCCTCAGTGATTTTCATTTTAAGTATTTTTACTCATGTTAATTTATTAGATATTTCTTCTGTGGTTTTAGATACTTAAAATAAGGAAAAAATTTGTTTTATTTAAGATTTCGCAACAAGTCTATTTGGGAAATAACTTATTTTTGTTTCTCTTTTAATTTTTTTTGTTTTGCTTTTAATTGAAGTTTTCTTTTGGTTAATTTCAACTATTTCTTCAGAAACATTTTTACCTGTTTCAAAGTAATTTTTTACTTTTTCTAATTCTTCTTCATTTAATCGTTTTGTTGCTCCTTTCGCATTAATACCTATTGATTTGCAAGCCAATAAAATTCTATTACTATCAATATTAAGTTCCTTTGCAATAGTATAAATAGGAGTGTTGGAAGCCATTATTTATTCGTAAATCAATACTTGTATTATATCCATATAAATTCAGAAATTATTAAATATGAAATTTTTATAAACTTTCTGTAGTTGAATTGAATTTATTTTAAGTCTTCGTCATTTCTTAAATCATTAAATTTCTTCTGCATTGTAGGATTATTTTTTGTTAACTTCTTAACTGTTAAATCTTGTGATTTACTATCAGCAGATAAAAGATGTTTTTTAGATACCAGTAACGCCTCTTTCGTTTTTTGTAAATGACTTATTGATTTATCTATTTCAGAAATTGCGTCATTAAATCTATCCTGCGCTAATGAAACATTTTTCCCTACCGCATTTTTAAATTGATCAAGAGTACTTTCAAAATTTGTTATGTCATAATTCTCTCTTTTCATTAAATCTATTTGAGTTTTATATTTTAAAGTTTCAAAAGAAGCATTTCTAAGAAGAGAAATAATAGGTAGAAAGAATTGCGGCCTTATTACAAACATCTTTGGATATTTATAAGAGACATCTACAATTCCGGAATTATATAACTCACTTTCTGGTTCCAATAATGAAACCAATACTGCATATTCGCATGATTTCTGAGTTCTGTCTTTATCTAATTCTTTAAAGAAGTCTTCATTTTTTCGTTTATTAAAACCATCAGTACTTTGGTTTTTCATCTCAAACATGATAGAGACGATTTCAATTTTATTATCATCAAACTCTCTAAAAATATAGTCACCTTTGCTTCCTGATCTGACATCATTATCTTTTTCAAAATATGAGTTTTTAAAAGCAGTAGCTCGATTCAGATTGAATTGCGTCTCACAATGTATTTCTAATGTTTCTCCAACCATTTTTGTTGAAAGTTTAGATTTCATATCTCTTAGTTCTTGAATCGTTAAATCACGCTCAGTAATTTTGTTCTTAAATTTTTCTTCAATTTCTCTCTCATTTATGGATTGTTCTAATTTCATTTTTTCAATAGAGTTTATTAATGAAGTTTTTTCTTTTTCTAAACTATTTACAGCTTCTATTACTTTATTCTTTGAGGATAAATCACTAATTACGGATTGCCTTTCAATATCCTCCTTTAATTTAATTACTTCATTATTGAGCAAATTGATTTTGTTCGTTGCTTTATTTTTAAGTTCATTTAGTGCATTTAATTTCTTTTCTTCAGCGATATTTAACTTAGACTCAAGATCTTGAATTTTCGCATCTTTTTTTTGCCTGTCTTCCATTAATTTTATTTTTAATTCTTGTTTGGCAATTTCTATCCCTTTTTTCTTATCTTCTTCAGCGAGTTTAAGTCTTTCCTCTATTTGCTTGTTAAATTCCTCGTCTTTAATTTGAAGAAGTATTTCTTCAAAGCTGCTTGGGTCTATTCTGAATGTTTTTCCACATGATGGACATTTTATATCTTTCATTTTTTACTAATAAAGAATTTTTATTTTAGAAAATGACATGATAATCTAATTATTTATAAGGAATTTAATTATGGATATAGAATAATCATAGATTGAATATTATGCATCAAATACTTAAAAGAAATAAAAATAATTCGTCTCCTTCTAAATTAAACCTGATTCTTTTAAGATATTAATTTTATTTGCTAGTTCAATATCTGCTGTTGAGATAGATCTATCTGAAGTTTTGTGGGAGGAGATTGTATATCCGCTATCATCAACAAATTCATCCTCTGAATTGGATATATTTTTAATAGGTTGATTATCAGTATAAATTTCAGAATTAAAAGATTTAGTTTTACTTAAATTGCTATATCCAAAATTCGCTATACCTCTAGCGTCCAATGCTTCTTCGACAAGTATTCCAACAACTTTTGACCTGCTTATAGATTCACTTTTAGATATTTGATCTATAATTTCCAGAACTCTTTTCCTGGGTAAATATCCTATTCTTTTAACTGGATTTTCCATTCTCGTATTGTGTATTATTTGTCATAATTGTATCACTTTTGTCAAGTAATTAAGGCTATAAGGGTTTTAAGTATTTATAACTTAGAAATATTTTTATTTACTACTAAAACATTTTTGTCCTAAATTATCTTAAAATAAGATATTGTTTAAAACTATTTCCAGTCATTTTATTATTATTAATTTTTAAACAATATTTTTATAAGTAATTATTTCAATTGTCTTAAATTTTAAAACCATTTTTTATGAAAGATAAAACCTATAATAATGCAGACAGTTTTGCTAAATCTTTTGATGATGAGTGGCAAAAAGTTGATTGTAACGATACGGCTCAAAAAATAGATAAAGTTATTGAAATTTTATCTGATCACCCATTTGTAATTTCGAATCTTGATAATGCAAGAAATATAGCAGAATTTAGAATTTATTCTCTTAAAAAATTTCAATAATTATAAATATTTTCTAATTTATAAATTGTTAATTTATTTTTTTAAATTAAATGTTTGGAGTATTAAAAAATCCTTTAGTAAACAAAAATATTATTATTCCAATTATTGGACCAATGCCAAATATAAATAAAATTAATTTGGCTGAATTTTTTGTCTGTCCTAGTTCATTATTAGACTCTTTTATTGATTTTTTTGGATTCTTTTTTGATGATTTTTTCTTCATGAAAACTATATTACAACAAACTAATAACAAATAATAAATAATTTCAGTTTTGGTAAATTTGTATTTGTTTGAGGTATCTCATTAAAATATAAAAAAGTGGAATATTGTATAATAATTATTAATGTTTGGTAGATATGAGTACATCTAAAAGAGAGGAGGTAAGTTCCCACCTAAGATATATAAGGTTAGAACTTAGAGAGATGCATCAAATGCTTATAAGGGATGATTTATTACCTGATCTTAGCGAGGCCAAGGAAGTACATGCACAACTAGATGCGCTTTACGAACTGTTGTCTGATAAAAGAAAAAAGAAGGTCAAGAATGAATTTGAAAATTTCTAGTTCTAAAATATAAAATTTTTTGAAGAATTAAGAGCTAAATTCTATTTTTTTACGCTTGTCGTGCAACAACTCTAACTTATTATAAATTTCTTTTATTTGTACTTGTAAGATATCCGTGGAGTCGATGTTACTTAAAGATTCCATCGCTAGTAATAGACTTTCCTTAGCCTCAATCAAATGTCTACATTCTTTACTACCCGCTTCGTAGGACATAATTGTGAAAAAACTTTATTATCATAAATATACTAAGAATACTTCAGTATTGTCTGATACTTTTATTGAATTAATGCTTATTACTGTCATATGTAATACAAAAATGTATTAATAACTTATTAAGCTAAAAAAAATAGTAATTCTATGAAGAAAGATCCTGTAGATATTAAATTCTGCATAAATTTAGCAATTGATAATGCTGAGAAAAGAATTAAATTATTAGAAAAAAGTGATCAAAAATGCATTTTCGATGAATATGAAGAGTGGTTAAAAGAGAGTATTGATTATCAATCAATCTTATTACTAAGAGAGGACCCAATTATTTAAAGATTAAATTTTGAAATTAATCAATTTAATCTTTTGCTTTTGAAGTTACTTTAAATAAAAAATATAGACTGAGAACAAAAATACTTATAAGTATTGTAGTTAAAGTTGAAAAGTTATACATTTACTAATATCTCTTTAAAATTGTTAACGATTTTATTTTAACAAATTATTGATTTGTAATTATTTAGTATTAATTATCATTTATAAGGAAATTTATAAATTTAGTAAATTCTTTCTTTTCTAAAATAATATTTTTGGAGTTTTTTTTTAATTTGTTAAATATGACTTCTAACAAATATTCTTTCTTATTACGCATAATTTTTAATTATTTTTCTAATAAATAAACTTTTTCTTCACCTATTTTATCAGGAGTTGTTATTTTACACCCTTTGTCTTTTTCCATATCGCAATCTTTAGTCGCAGGAAATGATTTCCAGGTACATATTTTTTCTTCTGTATATTCTTTAGAAATAATCCATCCATCATTGAGGAAGTCAGAAATGCCATCTTCTCCACAGGAATATCTTACTTCCATTTTGCTTTTTGATATCTTTATTTGCTGACTCTTCTGTTCTTCAGAATCTATTATTAACTCCTGTTTATTAGCTGTTGATTTGCAAGAAGTTAAAAAAATTAAAAGTAAGAATAATTGAATTATTTTAATAGAATTTTTCATCTAATTTCAATTTTTGGAAAGTATGTTTTTGTTTTTAAATTATAGTTTATTTTGATTCGATTACTTTCAACAATTGATCCATTTTATACATTAGAGTTTTGACCTCATCTGGTTGTGGTAATAATAACTCTTCAGTAACAGTAAGGTGCATTCTTTTTAATTCTTTTCTAAGATCCTTTAAATGCATCTTTACATCTTCTTTTTTTTGTCTAACGTTAGTCATGAAATTAATAATTGAAATTGAAATTGAAATCAAATTTAATTTATAAAATTATATAAGTTTTTAGTCCTTTTATATGGAAATAAATAATTAGATCAATCTTCGAGATTTTCGATTTCGTATATTTCGTCTCCCCCATTACAAAAATTAGTTGATAACATTCTTAATTCGTTTCTTTTTATATTCTTTAAATTTTTATTTTTTACAATATAATTTTGAGCATTATTCTCGCAATCTAATCTATTTTTAGAGTATTTAATTAGTGGATAAATATAAGTTAAACCAGCTAAAAAGAACAAAAATATAATTATTAACTTTTTCTCATTTTTAAGCATCTCGGTATATTTTTTCTTTGACTTTAATACTTTAATAAGCCATTTATCGGGCAATCCAATTTGAACAAAAAATAATTCGACCCACCAAGGGAGAGATTTATCTTTTTTATTATTTGAATTGGTTGAAGCTTTTAATTTTTTATTTTCAAAGGTTGGATCTTTTATACCTTGTACCTTTCTTGATTCTTTTTTCTCCATATCATCAAATGTATTATTTGGAATATAGTGGTTTTATTTTGATTTGAAAACTATATTTTTATTTTTTAAGTTTTAATTTGATTTATACATGATTTTGATTATTGTAAATTTGTAATTTAAATATATAAATTCATAATGCCAAAAAAAAGAAGAAAGTTAAATAAAGATTTCGAGAAAAAAATATATACTTCAAAAAAAAATGTTGAATTAGTTTTGGCTAAAATTTATGATATTGACGATGAGGATATCCAAAAAGAATATATGAGCGCCTTTAACGATGTTGTTTATTCTTATGATCAACTAAAAAATGACTATGAATTAATTGGCTTCAATGATAATTCTGAAAAATTGATTGCTGACTACAAAAAAGCTTTTTCTCTTTTTGAGGCAGAGTTCGAAATATAAAATAGATTTATTTTTTGAAAGGTATTACAGGAATTTCAATTTTATTCCCTTGTAATAAGTTTAATTTTTTAAATTTTAGGTTTTTAATACAAGCAGATTTATTTGGCTTCTTTTGACATATTTTCTTTATTTGATAATCAGAAAGTGAATAAGCACTATTCTCAAAAAAAAATATAATAAAAAAAAATAAAAGGGTATTGAAAAATAATTTCATCAATTTTTTTATTTTAAAGAAAGGTTAAATCTAATTTTAAGATTAACCATAATTACAAATATCTAAAAGCTTTTTTAATTCATCTTTACTTAAGTCTGTAGAAATAAAAACTTCTTGAGCTGTTTTCCCCCTTCTTGCAATTGCTTTATAACCGTTAATTGTCTTTACAGATACTCTTATAACTAAATTAGTAGATCTTCCTCTTACTCTTGATATTATTGCTGGGGTTATAGTTTTTATTCTTATGTTTAAGGCAAGTTTTTTAAGAACTGGAATCAAACCCTCTATATGTGTACTGTGGTTTAAAACAACTCTTCCCAAGGTGGTTACTTCTTTTAATAATATTGTATTTAATAGAATTCATTTCTGAGAAATAAATTTTTGTTTGAAAAGTATTGGATTAAAAATTTTTTTTGGAAGTTCTGTTATATTGGATTTACTAATTATATTATGATGATTTTTCAAATAGGTTGGGCTGCTTTAGCAGCAATTTTTACTTTTTCAATTGCGATGGTTGTTTGGGGCAGAAATGGTGACGGTTCTATTGACATATGATTTTTCATCATTTAACTATGAAGATTATTTAAGCAAATTTCTTATTTTTGCATCTTTTGCTTTACTCAGTTTAATTACCATAGCAGTAATTTATATTTCCTATATTTCTTGGAAGGATAAGAGAAGAATAGAGAAATAATTTTTGTATTTTAAAACTATTTGTTCTTTTCTTTCTTATCTTTTAATTTTGCTTCTTGAAGAAGTTCTTTCGCTTGTTCCATTTTTATAATACTGCTTTTATAAATTCCAATATCCTTTTCTGCTTTATTAAATGATAAATTTAATTTATTAATGATATCTGAAATTATTTTATTCTTTTCAGAATCTTTAATATCCTTGAAATCATTGGCATTACTCATAATTAAGTAAATTCCTAAATTCAATATCCTTGAAGAGTATAAATTAGTATTTGATTTTTCTTTTAATAAAATAGAGATTTCTTTTAAGGATTTATTCTTGTAGCCTTCAAGAGTTTTCTTGGAGGCTTCTTTTATTTTTTTAGGTTCAAAGTTTGAGCAATTACATAATGATTCAAAAAGTATCACTAAATGTTCCTCAGGCTTATAACCTTTCGTTAATTCTTTGAATGTTTCTGTAAGACCAACACTAAATAAATCATCTTGTATGAATTCATTTTGGTGATTTAAAAGATTTAGTTCAACAAGAATTTCATCAACTACCCTTTTATATAAACCTGGAATTACGTAAGGGAATTGTTCATGAAATAACTTTTTGCTATCTGAGACAGTCAATTTTTCTTTCAATTGTTTATATGTAAACCTTAATAACCATAGCGTATGTTGAGTCAATATCGTTAAGATCTAATAAACAGATAAATATTATTATGATCCCTTTAGTTTTAGAAGAATCTGGCGGAAGTGAAAGAGTCTTTGATATTTACTCGAGACTTTTAAGAGAGAGGATTATATTCTTAGGTGAACAAGTAACTAGTGATACTGCTAATAGAATTGTTGCTCAATTACTTTTCCTCGAAGCGGAAGATCCTGAGAAAGACATCTACATGTATATTAATTCTCCTGGAGGCTCGGTTTATGATGGTTTAGGCATTTTTGATACTATGCAACATGTAAAGCCTGATATACATACTGTTTGTGTTGGTCTAGCAGCAAGTATGGGTGCCTTTTTACTTGCGGCTGGAACTAAAGGTAAAAGAAGTAGCCTGAGACATTCAAGAATTATGATTCATCAACCTCTTGGTGGTGCAAGAGGGCAAGCTAGCGATATAAGAATTCAAGCTGATGAAATTTTATACTTAAAAGAACGTTTAAATACCGAGCTATCTGAAAGAACAGGTAAAGAACTTGAAACTATTAAGGAAGATACTGATAGAGATTTTTATATGTCTCCGAAGGAGGCAGTTGAGTACGGTCTAATAGATTTGGTTTTAGATAAAAAACCAATTAAAAATACTTAATTAAGTATTTGTGGAGTTCTTTGTTTTTCAGGAATTTGTGTGAATTCAGAAAGGATTTTTACAAACTCTTCACCATCTAAGGTTTCTTTTTCTATTAGAAGATCCACTAATTTATCCATTGCCTCCCTATTTTTACTAATTATTGAATAGGTTTGTTTATAACATTCTTTTACCATAACTCTTACACTTTCATCTATTTGTTTAGAGATAGAGTCAGAAACTTCGCTTCTAGTCATTAAATCTCTTCCCACAAAAACTTCTTGATTACCACCTTCAAGAGCAATTGGACCTAATTCACTCATTCCAAATCTTGTAACCATTTGTCTAGCCATTGAAGCTACCTGTTGAAAATCTCCTCCAGCTCCAGTTGTTATTTCACCTTTACCAAAAACAACATCTTCAGCTGCTCTTCCTCCAAGAGCACCCATTATTCTTGCCTTCAAATTTGCCCTGCTTATAAGAGATTGATCATCATCAGGAGTAAACCAAGTCAGTCCTTTTGCTTGCCCTCTTGGAATTACAGTTACTTTCTGAACAGGATCATGAGCTTTTACTAAAGTTCCTATTATTGCGTGTCCAACTTCATGATAAGCAATTAATCTTTTGCTTCTTCCATCTGTTAGTGGAGAACCTTCCATTCCGGCGACTATTCTATCGACTGAATCATCAATTTCTAAAATGCCTATTGACTCTTTTCTTCTTCTTGCGGTTAAGATTGCGGCTTCATTTAGAAGATTTGCTAAATCCGCTCCAGTAAAACCAGGAGTCCTTCTTGCAATACTTTCTAAAGTTAAGTCCTCCTGAAGAGTTTTATTTTTTGAGTGAACTTCAAGTATCGATAATCTTCCTTTAATATCAGGAGCATCAACTGTGACTTGCCTGTCAAATCTTCCTGGCCTCATTAAGGCTGAATCCAAAACATCTGGACGGTTAGTTGCAGCAATAATAATAATTCCACTATTACCTTCAAATCCATCCATCTCAGTTAAAAGTTGGTTAAGAGTTTGTTCTCTTTCGTCATTTCCACCACCGATACCAGCTCCTCTTTGCCTTCCTACTGCATCAATTTCATCAATGAATATTAAACATGGACTATTTTCTTTGGCTTTTTTAAATAGATCTCTAACTCTGCTAGCACCTACTCCAACAAACATTTCTACGAATTCTGACCCTGCAAGTGAAAAAAATGGAACTCCTGCTTCTCCAGCAATTGCTTTTGCTAAAAGTGTCTTACCCGTTCCTGGAGGACCTACAAGTAAAACCCCTTTTGGAATACGAGCACCGACAGAAGTAAATTTTTCAGGTTTTTTTAAAAATGTAACTACCTCTTCTAAATCCTCTTTTGCCTCATTAACTCCTGCTACATCGTCAAATACCACTCCAGTATCAGCATCCATAGCAAATCTAGCTTTTGATTTTCCAAATTGCATTGCTTGACCTGGTCCTCCAGGCATACCATTTGATCTCCTGGCTAAGAGAATTAAACCTCCTATCAAAATTGCAGGGAACAGAAGATTACCGAGAATTCCTAATGCTGGTGGTGCTGTTTTAGCAGGGTGTACATCAAAACTTATACCTTCATTTTTTAGATTAGTTATTAATTCAGGTGTAAGACCAGGCAAGTCAACTCTCAATCTTTGAACTTTATTATCCAGATCTGAATCTATGGTTTCTATTACAGCGTTTCTACCACCATCAAAAATATCAACTGATGTAACTCGACCCGACTTTATATAATCTAAAAATCTTCCATAACTAACTCTTGCTACGGCTGAATTTTTAGGAGCTATTGTAGTACCGTTAGATTTTAATGAATCAATATTGCTTGTTGAAAGAAATTGATATGAAAGAGCTATGACTAAAATAATTGGAAGAGCCCATAAAATTATTGTTTTAAATTTTTGATTCATTAATTTATTTCACATATAAATTTTTTTAATTCTAGAATGAAAAGATGCTTTTCGTTGATATTTTTCTTAATTTGATTTTTTATAGTAAATTTGGTTTATATGTAAAATATTTTGATGGAATTTAACATTCAGGATAAAATTAAACTAAAAAATCCTCTTTCTTATCTTAAAACTTCTGACAATATGCCTATGCTTAGACCACCTGACTTAGTAGATATTGACGAAGTTGGAGAAATAATAGCTATAAAATCTCCCGATACTGTTGAAATAAAATTTAGAAGAGGATGTTTCTTAATCGATACTGATAAGATTGAAAAAACATAAATCTAAAAATTCTTTATCCAAAGTTTATTAATTTCATTACATTTTTTCTCGTCTCCGTAAATACTTAAAAAAGGTTTTCCTAAATATTTTTTAGTTACTTTCAAAATATCTGCAGAGTTTATATCATTAATTCTATTTAAAAAATCATAATTTTGATCTAATGTATATCCAATGTATTGAATCTTTCTCTGTAAGATTTCATCTAAAGTTTGGTTAGATATTAGTAATGAACTTTTCAATTTAATCTTTGCTAAATAAATGTCCTTTTCGTTAATTGAAGAAGATAATAATTTTCTCCATAATTCCGATAGTATTTCAAATGCAAGAAGCGCATTTTTATTTGAGACTGAAAAGTAAACTAAAAAAGGAGAATTTTCAATTCTACAAGGATTATAGACCCCAACTTCATAAGTTAAACCATTCCTTTCTCTGAACAATTTGAACAATACAGAGCTCATACCATACGAGAGATGTGATTCTAAAATTTTCAAAGGTAAGTATTCATGACTTGATATCGGACATGTTTGATTCCCTAACATTAAGATTATTTGATTCGACTTCTGATGTGTACTTACAAACCTATTCAAAATATTAGGATTATTGTTGTGTTTTTTGCTTTGAACGTTATGAGCAATTTTATGCTCGTTTATTAAATCAAAACTTTTATTTTTAATGTTTAAATTATTAGAAATTACATACTTATTTCTATTTTTGAAATTCTCAAATTCAGATAAAATATCATTGTGAGTAATTTTTAAAATATCTTCTTCATATCCAGATGAGTTATAAGCGTAGGGATGTTTTAAATAAACAATTTTTCTCCATTTTTCAAAAGTAATATTAAATGGATTTTCCCTATCTTTTTTTAAGGTACTAATAGTTGATTTCTTTACATTTTGGAATTGGTTACATGATAGTGATGGTTCATTTATTATTAAATTTAATAAAGGTAAAAGTTTATTAAAATGTTCATCTAGTGATTTGAGGCTTATTATCATACCGTCCTCTAATGTCTCAAGATTTAGTTCTGCTCCATAAGAATCGACATACTCCGAAAAAGCTAAATTTCCAAAACCTTTACATCCTCTGGTTAATAATGAGCAAAGAATTTGATTGATCCCTTTTTTCTCTTCAATATCCATATTGCTTCCACCATTTATCCAAACCATTGCAATAGAAAAATTCCGACTAATTTTTGTTTCGCAATATGCTTTTATCATTTTCCTGTTGAGGCAATCAAAATGAATTTTTTCCTTGACAAATAATTTATAATTTCCTTAAAGTTATTTGTATCATTCCAGTAGTCTAAATGATTATTTAAATCATTTAGTGTATTTTTTCTACCCCACAAAAGCTCATTTCCAAAAAACGAAGTTAATTGTGTTGACGTTTCTAGATTGAAAATATAATTGCTCTTAACTATATTAATTGCTTTTCTAATCTCATTTAAAGTTAAATTTTTACAACTTATAACTTCTTGAATTGTTTCATTAATTTCTTCCTCTACTTTTTTTAAATTTATTTCTTCGCAGCAAGCTTCAATTACTAATAAACTTCCAAATTCTCCACCATTTACATCTGCATATATTGACTCAACAAGGTTCTTTTCTTCCTTTAACACTTTTACTAATCTGCTATTTCTTCCAACACAAAGTATTGATGCTAATACTTCAAAGCCAATATTCATTTTTTGATTCTTTAGGTTGGGTATACTCCATGCCATGAATATTCTAGACAATTCAATATTTTTAAAATTAATCTCTTCTCTTCCAGTTCTTGAGACTGCAATTCTTTTATTATTATCTTTTATTTGAGAAGTTTCATCTTGATCTAGATAAGAAAAATTGTTTTCTTGATATATTTCAAAAGTTTTCTCAGATAGATTTCCAGCAATTGCAATACAAAAATTATTCTTTTTATAAAATCTTTTGTGAAATTTTTCTAAATCAGCTTTTTTTAATAATTGGAGATGTTTTTCAGTGCCTAATATTGTTTTGCCATATTTATTATCCTTCCATACCCGGCTCAAAAAATAATTAAAAAGTTTTTCATCAGGTTGATCATTTTGTTGTTTTATTTCATCAATGACAACACTTTTCTCTTTTTCAAATTCATGAATATTAATAGTTGGAGATAAAACAATGTTTGTCAAAAGAGCCAGTGATTCTTTAAAGTTGTTTTCAGGTATTAATACATAGTAATGTGCATCATCATATCCAGTTGAAGCATTGCTCATTCCACCAAGAGATTCGATCTTATAATCAAATTCTCCTGGCATTAATTTGTTACTACCCTTAAAAATCATATGTTCCAAAAAATGAGCTGTTCCGTTTCTATCTGATTCCTCAAATGAAGATCCTGCTTTAAACCAAAAATCTATGCATATAAGAGGTAATTCTTTATTTTCCACAAAAACGCATTTAGGTTTGCTTGAATGGTCAAAGTACTTAACTTCTCCTGGGTTCATTGAAATCCTTACCTTATTTTAATTTTGATACTTTTTAAACTTGTTGTCTAAATCTTTAACCAAAACTGAATTAATTGACCCACTTATTTTGGCTTTATTGCAAAATATAAAGGCTCAGAGGTCTAAGCTTAATGACCTCAATTGCATGGAAGTAGATCCTAACCTCTCAAACATAATTTCCAATGTAGAGGGTAAGGAGCTATATATAGAAAATGAATTTTATAAAGCAAAAGGATTTAGAAAGTTACATATTGAAGTGGCTGAATTTTCAAAAAGTCTAAAGATTCTACATTGCGTATTTTTCCCAGACCCAAAGTATGATATTCCAATATTTGGAATGGATTTAGTTAAGGTTAATGAACTAGTTTCGGCAGCTATTGTTGATTTGTCTCCTTCATCTAAGAATCAAAATTTAAAATATGATCATTTATTGTCTCATATTGATAAAAGTGTTTTTAAATCTGAAAGAGAAATTCCAGTCTGGGGAAATATATTCTCTAAAAATGTTTTTTTTGCTTCTTTAAAAAATGAGAGTGAAAAAAATGCTTTTTGTAAAATAGTTGATACTTATCTTTCTGTTTTAATTCAATTAAGTCAAAACACTAGTCCTGATTCTGATTATGACAAAATTAAAGAAAGAATTAATTATCAAAAGAATTATTGCATTCAACAAATGAAAAATGAAAAAACAAGTTTAGTTTTGCTTAAATATTTTGATAAAATATGGGTAGATGAATATATCAAAAAAGTATTATTTGATTATTGATGTTTATAAATAATTTTAAAAATCTAATCTTTTATTTTTTGATATTTTTACCATTATCGATCGGAATAAGTTCATGTTCTCAAAATAAAAAATTAAGTTCTAGTTCTAATATAGAAATAAGTTCTGATTTTATTCCTGAAATAGAAGCAGTTGCAGCATTAGGTCAACTTTCTCCAGCTGGGGAGATTAGGCAATTAGCAGCACCAATCTCTCAATTTGGATCATCTCCTCGTTTATCTGAACTACTAGTGAGGGAGGGTGATTTTGTCAAGAAAGGTTCAGTTCTAGCCGTTTTTGAAAATAGAAAGAAATTAATGGCAGATCTTGAAAAAAAGAATAAACTTATCAAAACTAATATTTTAGAGATTTCATTAAAAGAAGATCAAATTAAAAGATATGAATTAGCGTTTGAAAAGTCAGCATACTCATTGGTACAACTTTCTCAGAGAAAAGATGAATTGTTAAAATTACAAAAACAAAAAATAATTAATGTTGCAGATAAAAAAGAAATTGAGATAGATCTTTTTAACTCTCAACTTAGAAGCCCAATTGAAGGCTATATACTTAATGTTAATACAAGAGTTGGAGAAAGATCTAAAAACGAAGGGATACTTGATATTGGCTCAAGTCAGAATATGGAGGCTCTTATAGAAGTTTATGAATCTGATATAAATAGGATATTTATCTCGCAAAATGTTGAATTAAGTAGTGAAAATGGAGGCTTTAAAAAAATTCTAATAGGGGAAGTAATAAGAATTAGTCCACAAGTAAAACAAAGAAAGGTCTTATCCACAGATCCTACAGGTGATGCGGATGCTCGTATTATTGAAGTTCTTGTAAAGCTAAATCAGGAATCTATAAAATTAGTAAAAAATTATACTGGCATGAAAGTCATAGCAAAATTCCTCCCTTGATGAATTTTTCTTTCATAAAATTTAGGAAAATTCCTTTAGCTTGGTTGTTACTAACAAGACAGCCACTCAGATTAATAGTCGCTATTGCAGGAATTAGCTTCGCTGGGATTTTAATGTTTTTGCAATTAGGCTTTCGAGATGGATTATTTGATACAAGTGTAACTATTCATAAACTTTTGGATGCTGATCTTGTATTGATAAGTCCAAGATCAAAAAGTTCTATAAGTATGAGTGGGTTTCCAAAAAGAAGATTAATTCAAACTTTAGCTTTAGAAGACGTAGAAAAAACTGCCCCTGTTAACTTAACTTATCTTCTCTGGAGGAACCCAGAGAATCTAAAAACAAGATCTATTTTAACCTTAGGATTTAATCCTTCAGATTCTCTTTTACTAGATGATGAATTTTCAAGTAAGGCTGATAAACTCAAAAATCCAGGAAGAGTTCTTTTTGATAAACTTTCAAGACCAGAATTTGGGCCTATAGAAGATTGGTTTCTTTCGGAAAAGAAAGTAGAAACCGAAGTTGCTGGTAAAAGAGTATTAGTTGAAGGTCTTGTTGAGTTAGGTCCTTCTTTTGGAGCAGATGGAAACCTCATAACAAGTAGAGAAACATATCTAAGGCTTTTCCCTGCAAATCCAAAAGGAAGTATTGAAATTGGTTTAGTGAAACTGCGAAGTGGTTCAAATCCTATCCTGGCATCTGAAATTTTAAACAAGTCTTTACCGAATGATGTTCGTGTTTTAACAAAAGAGCAATTTATAGAATTTGAAAAAAATTATTGGAAAAACAGTACCGCGATTGGCTTTATATTTAGTTTAGGAGCTTTGATGGGCTTTGTAGTTGGTTGCGTTGTTGTATATCAAATTCTTTATAGCGATGTTACTGATCATCTTCCTGAATATGCAACCTTGTTAGCTATGGGGTATAGACTAAAATCTTTGTTTTTTGTTGTAGCTAGAGAAGGCTTTTTATTAGCATTTTTTGGCTATTTACCTGCTTATTTTTCTGGACAAATACTTTATTCAATTGTCAGAAATTCTACAAAATTACCCATAGTAATGGATGCTAATAAAACAGTTTTAATTTTTATTTTGATCTTGGTTATGTGTATGGGTTCTGCTGGAATTGCTATGCGTAAATTAGTCGATGCAGATCCTGCTGAAATATTTTAACTATAATTATTCGTATGCCTAAAGCCATCAAAAAAAAAGATAAAAACTCAAAAACTGTTTCTATAAATAATTTGAGTCATTATTATGGTATTGATGAAAATAAGAAACAAGTACTTAATAATGTAAATTTCTTTATTGAAAAAGGAGAGTTAGTTCTTCTAAAAGGACCCTCAGGATGTGGTAAGACAACTCTTCTAACTTTAATTGGTGCATTGAGAACATGCCAAAGTGGAGATTTGACGGTTTTAAATAATCAACTAAATGGGGCTTCAAGAAAAACTAGACAAAAACTTCGGAGAAATATAGGGATGATTTTTCAGGGACATAATTTGCTTAGATGTTTAACAGCAGAACAAAATGTTCAGATGGGCGCAGATTTAATTACAAATTTAACGTACTTACAAAGAAGAGAAGTAGCAAGGAAGTGGTTATCTGCTGTTGGTTTAGAGGAGCATCATAAAAAACTGCCAAATGGATTGTCAGGAGGGCAGAAACAAAGGGTTGCAATTGCAAGGGCATTATCCGCGAATCCCAAACTCTTACTTGCGGATGAACCAACTTCAGCTTTAGACAGTGTCACTGGAAGAGAAATAGTTTCACTTTTACGGAAATTAGCAAAAGAGCAAAATTGTTCTGTCCTTATGGTTACGCATGATCCAAGGATTTCAGATATGGCGGACAGGATATTAAACATGGAAGATGGTAAGATATTTAATGCACTTGGTGAGCTAAGATAGTTAAAAGTAAAAAATTTTTTTATGTCAAAAAGAAGAAATTTAAAAAAAGAAAAGCAAGACCGTAATCGTGCATATGCTAGAAAATTCAAAAAAAGAAAGCTTAGATCGGATGGTAGACCAGAAGGAAATAACGTAACTGGAACAGCTAATAACGGCGGAGCGGCTGATTAGTAAAAATTTGGATCATTTATATTTTAAAATTCTGTATATTAGTAAATAAATAATATATGGTTATGAATGTAAGCATTGTTATCCCAACTTATAATAGAAAACCAATATTGGAAAAATGTCTAAAGGCTCTTGAAAATCAGAACTTAAACGAGAATGTCAGTAATTATGAAGTAATAGTTGTTGATGATGGCTCAACGGATGGCACAACTTCTTGGATAAAAGATAATAATGAATTTCTCTCTCATGTTGTCTTATATGAACAAGAACATGGCGGACCTGCTTTAGGAAGAAACCTAGGTGTAATGAAATCTAGATATGAAATTATCATTTTTATTGATAGTGATCTTATTGTTTTAGAAGACTTTATTGCTTGTCATGTGAATAAACTATTATTCTCTTGGAATAAAAATAATAAAAAATGCTTTACTTATGGTTCAGTTATTAATACTTCTAATTTCTCGAATCCAGAAAGTGAAAGATATAAATTAACTGATTTTTCCTTTGCATACTTTGCTACTGGAAATGTTGCTATTTCAAAAGAATTACTTTTAAGTGTTGGATTATTTGATAACTCCTTTAGCCTTTATGGGTGGGAAGATCTAGAGTTGGGAGAGAGATTAAAAAAATTAGGGACAACATTAATTAAATGTCCAGAAGCTGTTGGATTTCATTGGCACCCCCCTTTTGATTGTGGGCAAATTGAATCATTGGTATCCCAAGAAAAAGAGAGAGCAAAGATGGCTTTAATATTTTATAAAAAACACTCAAATTTGAGAGTTAGATTTATGATTCAATTAACTCCTATTCATATTTTGCTTTGGCAAATAATTTGTCTGGGGGGATTGATAAGTATTAAAAGAATATTCCCGTTATTAAGATTTTTAGTTGATTCAGGTAGAAATAGAATTGCATTAGAGATTGTTAGAATTCCCCTTAATTTTATTTATGTAAAAGAACTTAGAAGATTAATTTAAATTTTAAAGATTAATCTTCTAAGAAAGTCTTTTAGGATTTCTGATTATTTGCTACAATATTTAGAAACTAAAACCACACATCTGACTGTTTCGGGTGATTTAAATATTTAAATTTCCCGTCGGATGGAGGCTAACCCGAAACTTATTTAAACATGGCTGTTGTATCACTATCTGAAATGATGGAAGCTGGTGCCCATTTTGGGCATCAAACTAGACGTTGGAATCCCAAAATGTCTAAATATATATATTGTGCGAGAAATGGGGTGCACATTATTGATCTTGTTAAGACTGCTTTATGTATGAATAATGCTTATAAGTGGACAAGGAATGCTGCAAAAAGTGGAAAAAGATTTCTTTTTGTTGGTACGAAGAAGCAAGCTTCAGATGTTGTTGCTCAAGAAGCTGTTAAATGTGGTGCTGCTTATGTGAATCAGAGATGGTTAGGAGGTATGCTTACTAACTGGACTACCATGAAGGCAAGGATAGAAAGATTAAAAGATCTTGAGAGAATGGAAAGTAGTGGGGCTATCGCTATGCGACCTAAAAAAGAAGCGGCTGTTTTGAGGCGAGAACTAGAAAGATTGCAGAAGTATTTAGGTGGTCTTAAAGGTATGAGAAGATTACCTGATGTAGTTGTTCTTGTAGATCAAAGAAGAGAATCTAATGCTGTTCTTGAAGCTAGGAAATTAGATATTTCTTTAGTTTCAATGTTAGATACTAACTGTGATCCTGATTTGTGTGAAGTCCCTATTCCATGCAATGATGATGCAGTGAGATCTGTTCAACTTATTTTAGGACGACTTGCAGATGCAATTAATGAGGGAAGAAAAGGTTCTAACGATCAAAGAAAAAATTAATTTATTTTCAAACCCTTAATAAAAACAAAAAACATTATCTTTTTAAATGGGAAACATTACAGCAAAACTAGTTAAGGATCTTAGAGATAAGACTGGAGCAGGAATGATGGATTGCAAAAAGGCTTTAAACGAGACAGATGGGAATGTTGAAAAAGCCTTAGAATGGTTAAGGAAGAAAGGTATAGCAAGTGCAGAGAAGAAATCAGGAAGAGTTGCTGCTGAAGGTTCTATTGGCAGCTATATACATACGGGTTCAAGGGTAGGTGTTCTTTTAGAACTAAATTGTGAAACTGATTTTGTTGCTAGAGGAGATATATTTCAATCTCTTTTAAAAGACGTATCTATGCAAGTTGCTGCATGTCCAAATGTAGAGTACGTATCTATTGATCAAATACCTAAAGATATAGTCGAAAAAGAAAAACAAATAGAAATGGGCAGAGATGATTTGTCTGGCAAACCGGAAAATATTAAAGAAAAAATCGTTGAGGGAAGAATAGCCAAAAGACTAAATGAGTTAGTCTTGCTTTCTCAACCTTACATAAAAGATAGTTCAATAACAGTTGAGGACCTTGTAAAACAAGCAGCAGCTAAAATTGGTGAAAATATCAAAGTTAGACGTTTTACTAGATATACATTAGGAGAGGGTATTGAAAAAAATGAGATGGACTTTGCTGATGAAGTCGCATCTTTAAAGTCAAACTAAAACACTTGAGCAATAGTATCAAAAGTAGAAATTCAAAAGAAGTAACAATTCAGCTCAAGAGGGCTGAAATCCAAAAAAATATATTAATAAAAAATATTTATAAGGAATATGAGGCTTATTTTAATATCGTAAGAAAATCTATACTTACCTCTACTAAAAAAGGTATAACTGGTATTTATTCTAATTTTCCTACTAGTGACAAAGCATTACATTCAAAAGAATTAAATATGTTCTTAAATGATAATATCAGTTTGCTTATTAATTCAAAACTTCCCTTTATAACTATTGAACAACTTAAGTTAGGTGATATTAGTTATCCTATAAAAGAGATAGTAAATGTAAAGGCCTTAAAAGAATTGAAAAAATCAAAAGATTATCAAACAGTAAAAATTGATTATGAGAATGAAATAATTGCTAACGAATCCATTGAATTTCATTGCGATAATAATTTGAACAGATATGAATATTATGAAACTTTAAATGAAGATGAACTTTCCTCTGTAAATTTAGATGAAAGTAGTTATTTAAATTCTTTTTCTAAAGAAATAAGTATTGAAAAGATTGAAGATGGGAAACATATAGTTAATGCTGTTCTTGAATTAATAGAAGAAAAAAGTGATAATAAATTAAATGATTTTGAAATAATAAATGATCAGGAATCTGATGTTTTTATCTCAAGTGAAAATTTAAATATTTTTGAATTTATTGATAAAACATTTAACAGTTTTTTATTGAATCTTTCATATAAGATTAATTTAAAATTATTTAAAATAAAGTTAATAAAAAAAATTATATCTGAGGAAACTTTCAAATGTTTATCAAACAATAATTCTATAATCAAACATCCATATCCTTTTGTTATTAGATATGATTTGTATACAGATAATTTATCTTTAATTAATAATAGGTCTTCTGATGTTTATTTATTTAATATAACTAATGTTGAATTAGAGTTTTATAATTTAGATCTTTCAATCTGTAGAAATAATATAAATGAATTAAAAAGTAGGTTTAAAGTATTAGATAAAAAGCAAAGATATTGGAAAAATAAGGGACTTACCTCAAATAGTTCAAAGTAATTAAAATTTAAATTTATCTTGTTGATAAAGTGACTAATAATGAAGAATATAATAATTTAATTAAGGATTGGATAAGACCCCTTCAAAAAGCTCTTACGCTTGAATCAGAAAATAAATTTATAAATTTATTGGGTAAAAGACAACAATTTAATTATTTTTTAAATAAGTCATTAAGTAATTTAGATAATTTGCAATTAACTAGTGAATTTACTAAATTATTTGATGAATTCTCAATTAAATATTCTGAATATAATGATTTAGATATCAATCAAAGAAAAAGATTGGTAATTGACACTAGAAAAGTTCTACTAAAATTAGGTAAAACTATTGATTTAAATTATCCTAATGAAAATACAGGTAATTATTATTCAAAAGTCATAGATAATAATCTATCCTTAAACTCAGATATTACGTTAATAAAAAGTATAGGCAAGATTAATAAAAATAAGCTAAATGAATTAGGTATTTATACTATAAAAGACATAATTGATTATTTTCCACGAACGTATTTAGATTATACAAATAGAGTTAAAATAATTAATTTAAAACCAGATAATCTATATACCTGTATTGCAACTATAAAAAAGTTTTACATTTATAAGAGTCCAAATAATAGTAATTTATCAATAATGAATATAGTGATATTTGATGAGACCTCCTCAATAAAAGTCACGAAATTTTTTTTAGGCAAGAGATTTAGATCTTATTCTTTTTTTTCTTCTCAGAAATCCCTATATATTCCCGGAACTAAATTGGCAATATCTGGTAAGGTCAAATTATCTGAGTATGGGAAAAATTTTGTAGACCCACAGATAGAAATTTTAAATACAAATGAAGAATCTTTTAATTTCTCTGGAAAGATTATGCCTTTATATTCGCTATCAGAATCATTCTCAAATTTAAGTTTTATAAAATTAATTAAAAAAGTAATTATTTATTCAAAACAATATCCTGATCTACTTAATCAAAAACAACTTAACTCCTTATCTTTATTTTCAAAAAGTGAATCTTTAATAAATATTCATTTACCTATAAATCAGAATGCTTTGATTGAGTCAAAAAAAAGATTGGTATTCGATGAACTATTCCTATTGCAAATGAAGTTTTTATTAAGAAAAAGGAAAAATAATAAAAAATTAACTATTCAAAAATCTATTAAAAAGAATTTTTTACTAAAAGATTTTTTAAATAAAATACCTTTTCAATTAACTAAATCTCAGGAAAAAGTACTTGATGAAATTAAATATGATTTATCAGATTCAACATCTATGTCGAGACTACTTCAAGGAGATGTTGGCAGTGGTAAAACTGTTATTGCAATAGCATCTCTTTTAATTGAACTTGAAAAAGATCAACAAGGTGCACTTATGGTTCCAACTGAAGTACTTGCCTCGCAGCACTATAAAAATTTAGTAAAGTACTTGAATCCACTTTTAGTATCTGTAGAACTTCTTACAGGTAATACTCCTCAGAGAAAAAGAAAAGAAATACTGACAAACTTAAAAAATGGAATGGTAGATATTCTCGTAGGTACTCATGCATTATTTGAAGATAAAGTTGTTTTTAATTCATTAGGGATGGTAGTTATAGATGAACAGCATAGGTTTGGTGTTACACAAAGAAATCGATTACTTAACAAAGGAGTTAATACTAATTTATTATCAATGACAGCCACTCCCATACCTAGGACTCTCGCTTTGTCGCTATATGGAGATTTAGATATTAGTCAGATTACAGAACTTCCCCCAGGAAGAGTTCCAATAACAACAAAAATTATCTCAGAAGAAGAGTTAAATAAACTATTTAAACGTGTTGAGAATGAAATAGATAAGGGGAAGCAAGCTTACGTAATTTTGCCATTAATTGAAGATTCTGAAAAAATGAATTTAAGTTCTGCAAAAATGATTTTTAAATATTTATCAGAGGAAATTTTTTTAAAAAATAAGGTTGGACTTTTACATGGAAAATTAAATTCTGAAGAGAAGAATAATGTCATTAATTCTTTTGTAAATAATGAAGTAAATATATTGGTCTCTACTACAGTTATTGAGGTAGGAATTGATGTACCTAATGCTTCAATTATGATTATTTATAATTCAGAAAGATTTGGATTATCTCAATTACACCAGTTACGAGGGAGAGTTGGGAGAGGTTCCCATAAATCATTTTGTTACTTAGTAACTTCTGAAATAAATGGATTAGAAAATAAAAGGTTAAGTGTTTTAGAAAAATCTAATGATGGTTTTTATATCGCGGAAAAAGACTTGGAACTTAGAGGCCCCGGCCAACTCTTGGGATATAAGCAGTCGGGATTACCAGATTTTGTATTAGATAACTTACCAAAAAATAAAGTTTTAATTGAAAAGGCTAGAGAAGAGGCTCAGAGGGTAATAAATCAAGATCCTGACTTAAGAAAAAATATTTTATTAAAAGATTTGCTAATCGACAATTCTGACAATAAATTTATTCATGACTTCTTAAATTAATACTTTTAATTGTCAATTTTTAAATATATGCAAATATAAAATCAATAGATAAAGTTCATTGAAAATTTGGAATAAAATCCCAATTGAGGAGAATAAAGATAAATTAATTGCAATACCAAGTTGTTTTAACTTTTTTAGTCCTCATCCTTACTATGATTTAGGTGCTCCTTATAAGGGAAAAAAGTCCATATGGAAATTAAGAGAAGAAGTTGTAAAGAGATTAGTAAAAGTAAATGATTTTTTAAAATTAAAAAATAATAGTTTATCCCTTTTGATTTATGACAGTTGGCGACCTATCGAAGTTCAAAAATTTATGTTCAATAGAGCATTTATTTTGGAATGTGAAAGGCTAGATATTGATGCTTCTGAACAAGACATGGAACGATATCCCATAGTTAAAAAAAATGTTGAGAAATTTTGGGCATATCCTTCGTTCGATGACAGATGTCCACCACCACATTCAACTGGAGGTGCTTTAGATATCACTTTGGCCGATAAGTATGGAAATATTATGGATATGGGAAGTAATATTGACCAGATGGATGATAAATCAAAACCAGATTTTTACAATAATATTGATAATGAAGATGCAATTATCTGGAATAATCGAAGAAAGTTACTAAAAGATATTATGATTAAATTTGAATTTGTTCAGCATCCAAACGAGTGGTGGCATTTTAGTTATGGAGATCAAATATGGGCTTGGAAAAATAAAAAGCTTAATGCTTTGTATGGGAAAATATGATATTTAATTTATCTCGCTTAGTAAATTTTTAATGAAAGATTCTTTTTGATTGTTAATAAAATCCCCAAAATCATTTTCGGCGCTGCTTTTTTTCCAAAATTCTAATAAAGGTTTAATAGTTCTTTCTAAATCATCAAGTTCCATTCTTTGCAAATATGGTTTAGCTAATCTTTGAAGGTTTTTACTTCCCCCTAACCATAGTTGATATTTATTCTGCCCACTCCCAACAAGAGCTAATTCTGCCATATAAGGTCTTGTACATCCATTAGGACATCCTGTCATTCTAAATAATATGGTCTTTTCTATATTCATATCAGTTAATAGGTTTTCTATTCTAGTAAGAACTTCAGGTAAAATTCTTTCAGCTTCGGTCATGGCTAGACCACAAAGAGGAAGTGCTGGACACGCTAGAGCGTGTCTTTGAATTTCATTGATATCATTAAGATTGTCATATCCAATCTTTTTTAAGGCCTTTTTAATTTTGCTTTTGTTTTTATTGTGAATATTACAAAGCAAAATATCTTGATTAGGAGTAAGTCTTAAATTAAGGTCATTTTCTTTAACAAGATCTCTTATTAATGATTTCTTCTTTCCAGAAAGCCTTCCTGATAATAAAGGTAGTCCAACAAAAAAATAATCTTCATTTTGTTTATGCCAACCTAGATAATCAATTAATTTATTCTCAGGTTCTTTTCTTAAAGGCTTAATTTCTTTTCTAAAGTATTTGTCTAAAAGTATTTTTTTAAACCATTTAATACCTTTCCTATTCAAAAGGTATTTCATTCTGGAATTTTTTCCTTGATTTCCTATCTCCATAATCTCTTTGAATGGCAACGATACTTTGAATTAGTTCATACGTGTCTTTATTTTCAACATAACCAAGTGGATCTGCAATTCTTGCAAAGGTCTCTTCATTATTATGAGTTCGCCCCATACCTCCACCGATATAAAAATTACATCCTTCGAAGGATCCTACTTTAGATGTGAATGCAACTATTCCAATATCATTAGTGAGAAGGTCAACAGAATTATCACCTGGGACGGTAACTGCACATTTAAACTTTCTTGGTAAGTAGGTTGATCCATATAGAGGTTCTTTTTTAGTCCCGCTAAAAACATTCTCTTTGAACTGTAATTTCCTCTTCTCTTCAATTTCTTTATCTGGTTTTATCGTGTATTCCAAATCTCCGTCAGCCCATAACTCCAAAAAGGTTCCTTGTCCGGCTACAGGTGTTAAAAGATCAGCAACTTTTACTGCCAAAGTTCTTGCATTTGTGTATTCAGCTGTTTCAAAAGGTGCGGCTGGAGCCATGACGTTTCTATTTATATCCCCACAGGCAGCTAAAGTTGAGCCCATAGAATTTACAATAGATTTAATTACCTCCTTCAAATTATCTTTTCTGATACCATGCATTTGGAAAGCTTGTCTAGTTGTCACCCTGAGCGTGCCATTTCCAAGCTTGTCAGATAATTCATCTAAAGATAGAAATAAATTCCCTGGGATTTCCCCACCTGGACTTCTTAGCCTAAGCATCATCTGCCAATCTTTACTTTTGCCAGGTTTTCTATTTTCTCTATTATCTTGTTGATAACTTCCATGGAATTTTAATAGTTGAACAGCATCATTAGTAAAATGATCGCTATCATTTTTTAATTCGCTTGCAAGTGGCTCTTTAAGAAATTCACTACCTTTCTTGAAATTTTCAAATTTAGAAACTTCAAGACCATTTGCCAAACAAACTGTTTCTTGTTTCGCGATCTCTTTTTTCTTTTTTACTTTTTCGACTTTGATCAAGGGACCAAAACATATCTCTTTTTATACATTAGCGAAAAGCTTATTTAACTGGTAGTAAATTATAGTTGTAATAGCCATAAATTAGTCTTGTCTAAATATTTACTTGAGATAGGAACAGAAGAGTTGCCAGCCAATTTTTCTCATTCTGTAATAAATCAAATCAACTCTCTTATAGAATTTGAATTTGATAAGAAACTTATCAAATTTAAAAATATTATTTGCACCTCCACACCAAGAAGAATAGTTCTATTTCTCGAGGGATTAGTTGATCAGGCGGCTGATAAGACAGTAATAAGAAAAGGTCCAAAAGCTACTTCTGCATTTCTTAATGGCGTGCCTACTAATGCTGCTATAGGTTTTGCAAATAGTTTAGGAATAAATATAGATGACTTAGAAATAAGAGAAACAGAAAAGGGTGAGTTCGTATTTGGAACAAAAATTGAGAAAGGAGAATCTACAAGATCTTTTTTATCTTCAATAATCCCTAAAGTAATAAAAAATTTGCAAGGCCCTCGTTTTATGAAATGGGGTAGTGGAAGCTTTAAATTTTCAAGACCAATCAGATGGATAGTCTCACTTTACAACGATGAAATTCTTGATTTTGTTTTTGATGAATGTGATCCTAAGATTTCAATAGGCAACATATCAAAAAGTCATAGATTAATTAATAAAGTTATTGAAATTCATTCTCCAGATAATTATTTTGAATTAATGGCTAAGAGTGGAGTTTTTGTTAAAAGAGATGAAAGAAAAGAAAAAATTGTTAATCTCATAAATCATGAATCTCAATTGGTAAATTTAGATCCTGATCTTTCTGATAATTTACTTAACGAATTAACTGATTTAGTTGAATCTGCTAATTTATTAATTAGTAACTTTGATAAGCAATTTCTTAATTTACCTGTTGAGGTTCTCTCAACTGTAATGAAAAATCACCAAAGATATATTCCTCTTCTAAACAAAAATAGAATATTTTCTAAATTAGATTTGAGTTCTGAAAAAGTTATAAGTACTAATTTCTTTGTTTTATCTAATGGTCTAAGAGAATCTAATAATATTATTTCTAAGGGAAATGAAAAAGTATTAAGGGCAAGATTCTCTGATGCTAAGTTTTTTGTAGAAAGTGATACAAAAGTTTCTTCTAAAGAAAGGAATGAAAAACTTAAAACGGTTTCTTATTTGAAAGGGATGGGTAATGTTGCTCAGAGAGTAAAACGAATTGAGACTACCTCAGATAAGATACTAAATTATTTAAATGATCAATCTTTAGATAGTGAAAAAACTAAAGAAGCTGCAAAGTACTGTAAAAACGACTTATGCAGTGAAATTGTTTATGAATTTCCTGAATTGCAAGGGATAATGGGTGGGAAATACTTACGAAATGAAGGCTTTAGTAAAGAAATATGTATAGCTGTAGCAGAACATTATTTGCCTAGTTTTTATAAAGATGATTTACCTTCTACAAAATATGGAGCTATTATTTCGATCTCAGACAAAATAGAAACTTTAATAAGTATATTTATATCTGGAAAAAGACCAAGTGGTTCATCTGACCCATATGCACTTAGAAGAAATTTAAACGGAGTTATTCTAATTATTTGGCAATTCGAATTTGATTTGGACCTTGAAAATATTTTTGAGGAACTTCTTGAATATTGGAAAATCTCATTACCAAATTTGAAATTCATGAAAGAAAAAGTTTTAAATGACTTAATTGAATTTACTAATCAAAGAATAGTTAGCCATCTTGATGAATTATCAATCAGTAAAGATCTAATTAAAGCTACTTGTTTTATTAATTCATCAGCTGAAAAAAAAATATTGAATATTTTGGATTTAAAAAATAGAATTAACACTATTAACCAACTTAAAAAGAAACCAAATTTTTCTGAAATTCAAAAAGTTATCTCGAGAGTTAGTAAATTGGCAGAAAGTGGAAATCTTAAAACAACAATTTTTTCATACAAACTTTATGTAAATCCAGATCTGTTTGAAAAAGAATGTGAAAATAAGGTATTTGAGTTCATCAAAGAATTAGAAGAAATTATTAAATTAACTAATTGGGATTATTTTCAACTATTCAAAATATTTGAGTCTAACTCTAATAATCTTAATGAAATTTTTGATAATGAAAGTGGTGTTCTAATAATGGCAGGAAATCCTGAAATTAGAAATAATCGTCTCAATTTATTAGGTTTGGTAAGGAACTACTCTTTAAAAATTGCTGACTTTACCCTTTTTAACTCTTAACTTTAATTCCACCTTTAATTGAATAGTTCTTTAACATTTTTTCTACCTCTTTTTCTTCTCTTACAGCACTACTAACTGGTTTATACTTTAGTGGTGCTAGTGCTTTTCCTCTTAAAATTGATCCAAGAGTAAGCATGGTAAGTTTAATTTGCTGAAGGGGTTTCATCGCAACAACTCGTTTGTAAAGGTAACTATCAAAAGTGAGTCTTTGAACATCCATGTCATCACACATTTCTACAAAAGCTTCTCTAGCAGAATCATTTCTATAAAAAATATTTTGAAGAATTTCTAGTACCTTGTAAGTTGTACCGTATTTTTTGTCCCATTTTTTTTAAATAATTTTTTAAATCTTTTTCTGATGGAATTTCTTGCCCATTTTTTGAAGCTTCAACGATTTCTTCAGCACACATTCTCCCACTTTTCGCAGCAAAATAAATACCTTCTCCAGAGCTTTTTGTTACATATCCTGCTGCATCTCCTACCAGAGCCATTCTCCCTACAACTCTTCGAGGTCTTGGATGCTCAGGGATAGGATGTGCTTCAACTTTTATAACTTCACCATTTACAAGTCTTTTTTTTGCTCTATTTCTTACTCCTTCTTGAAGGCCTTTTATTAAGGATTGGTTTTTTTGCATTGTGCCTGTCCCTACTGCGACATGATCATATTTAGGAAATACCCATCCATAAAAATCGGGAGAAACATCAGTCCCTACATACATCTCAGCAAGGTCTTCGTAGTAACTCATCTCTTCTTTAGGCAATTTAATTCTTTCTTGGAATGCAATTGCCACTTTGTAATCGCCAGCATCCATAGCTTTGGCAACTCTGCTGTTGGCACCATCAGCTCCAATTAAGAGGTCTACGGTTAACTCTTTAAGTTCTCCTTTCTTGTCTCCAGAAGAAAAATCTGAATATGAAAGTTTGTATGGACCTTGATTATCATTTCCAGTATCAATTGAAGTAACTAATCCATTTACTAATGTTGCCCCAAGTTCAGAAGCTCTGTTTCTCATAAATGCATCCATCACCTCTCTTCTGCACATTCCTATATATTCATTATCACTTTTGCCATAAACATTATCCAAGCTAATATCAACTTCTCTATTGGAGGGAGATATCATTTTCATATGTCTTACTTTTCTATCTATAATTGTTTCTGGTAAGTCAAATTCTTCAACCATGCAAAGAGGAATGGCTCCTCCACAAGGTTTTGCATTATCTAACTTCCTTTCAAAAATCCAAGTTTTTATTCCAGATTTAGCAAGTATTTCAGCAGCACATGAACCACTTGGACCTCCACCGATAACAGCAACTCTCAACATATTAAAAAAATTGTATCCTATTAAAAAACTACATCAATTTCCTAATAAAAGTTCATTTCGTAAATTAATAGTTAATATCGAAATATCTTTTTGATTAAAAAATTTAGATTGAAAAAAAAGAATCCTATAAATGATTATATAGATATACAAGTTGCTGAGAGAAGAAATTTAAAGGAACATAATTTTAAATTAAAGAAATACCTTATATTTATAGTTTTTTTTCTAATATTTTTATTACCATTTATTTCCCCGGCATTTAAGAGTAATTTTAAAGTTTATTTTTTTAGAATTACTAATAGTAAAGAAACTGTAAATGACGATCTTAGTATTTTGGGTCATTTACCCTATAACGAAATTTCAAAAGAAAAATTGGTTTTTATTGAACCTAATATTGAGGTTCATATAGATATGAGAAAATCCCTTCTCAAAATGAGAGATGATGCGAAAAAAAATGGTATAAATTTGGTATTCCTAAGTGGTTACAGATCAATAAATCTACAGAAAGATATTTTCTATTCTTTAAAATCTATGAAAAATCAGATTGCTGCTGAGAGGGCTAAGGTCTCTGCACCTCCTGGTTATTCTGAACATAGTACGGGTTTCGCTATTGATATCGGAGATGCTTATAAAAGAGAAACAGACTTTGAAGTTGAATTTGAGAATACGGATGCTTTTAGGTGGCTTAAAGAAAATGCAGCTAAGTATCACTTCAAATTATCTTTCAATAAAAATAATGAAAATGTTGAGTATGAGCCTTGGCATTGGAGATATGAAGGATCGATTGAAGCACTTAAAGTTTTTGAAGCATCAAATAGGAAATTGAAAAAGCTACAAAATTGAAGAACTAATAACAATTTTTTATATGATTTTCAAAGTCTTATGGGCAAATCTTTCAGAATAAGCATTCTTTGAGTTAGCCTTAATATATTAATTATTGGTTCACAATTTTTTAGATGTCAGCTTCAATTAAAGAAATAAGAAATGTAGCAATTATAGCTCATGTAGATCATGGAAAAACAACCTTAGTCGATGCATTATTATCTCAATCTGGAATATTTAGAGATAACGAAGTAGTTCCAACTTGTGTAATGGATTCAAATGACCTCGAGAGAGAAAGAGGGATAACAATACTTTCAAAAAATACGGCTGTTAATTATAAAAACACGAGAATCAATATTATCGATACACCTGGACATGCTGACTTTGGAGGAGAGGTTGAGAGGGTTTTGGGCATGGTTGATGGTTGTTTATTAATCGTTGATGCTAATGAGGGTCCAATGCCTCAAACAAGGTTTGTATTAAAAAAAGCATTAGAAAAAGGTCTTAGGCCTATAGTTTTTGTAAATAAAATTGATAGGCCTAGAGTAGTTCCAGAAATTGCGGTGGATAAAGTTCTTGATTTATTCCTTGAATTAGGTGCAGATGATGATCAATGTGATTTTCCTTATTTATTCGGTAGTGGATTATCTGGTTTCGCAAAAGAGGAAATGGAATTGAATAATGATAATATGATGCCCCTTTTTGAAGCTATTCTTAGACATGTTCCACCACCTGTAGGGGATCTAAATAAGCCTTTGCAGCTCCAAATTACAACTTTGGATTATTCTGATTTTTTAGGAAGAATTGTGATTGGAAAGATTCATAATGGAACTATAAAAAATGGCCAACAAGCAAGCCTAATAAAAGAAAGTGGGAAAACTATCAAGGGTAAAGTTAGTAAGCTTTTAGGATTTGAGGGATTACAAAGAATTGATATTAATGAAGCTTTTGCTGGAGATATTGTTGCTGTATCAGGTTTCGATGATGTAAATATTGGGGAGACAATTGCTTGTCCTGACTCTCCTCATCCACTTCCTTTAATTAAGGTTGATGAACCAACACTTAATATGACTTTTGTTGTGAATGACTCCCCATTTGCTGGCAAAGAGGGAAAATTTGTTACGAGCAGACAATTAAAAAATAGATTGGAAAGGGAATTATTAACTAATGTAGCTCTAAGAGTTGAAGAAACAGATTCTCCAGATAGATTTTCTGTCTCCGGGAGAGGTGAGCTTCATTTGGGGATTTTGATAGAAACAATGAGAAGAGAGGGGTTTGAATTCCAAATCTCGCAACCCCAAGTTATTTTTAGAGAAATTGATGGTGTTCAATGTGAACCTATAGAAACGTTAGTTTTAGACGTGCCAGAAGTAGCTGTTGGCTCTTGCATTGAAAAATTAGGATCAAGAAAGGCTGAGATGAAAAATATGCAGACAAGTTCAGATGGAAGAACTCAATTAGAATTTCTTGTACCATCAAGAGGGCTTATAGGCTTTCGTGGTGAATTTGTTCGAATAACTAGAGGTGAAGGAATCATGAGTCATTCCTTCTATGAATATAAACCTAAAGCTGGAGATTTCGAAACGAGAAGAAATGGTGTACTTATTTCTTTTGAAGAGGGTGTTGCAACTTTCTATGCGTTGAAAAATGCAGAAGATAGAGGTGTTTATTTTATTAAACCAGGAGTGAAAGTTTATAAAGGTATGATTATTGGCGAGAATAATAGATCACAAGATCTAGAGTTAAATATTTGTAAAACAAAGCAATTGACTAACATGAGATCTGCTGGAGCGGAAGAATTAGATACCTTACAATCTCCTGTTGATATTACTCTTGAGAGAGCACTTGAATATATAGGTTCCGATGAAATGCTTGAGGTAACGCCTGATTCTATAAGAATGAGGAAATTAAATAAGAAGGCAATTAAAAAATAAAGATTATGAGAGAAGAAGATAATAAAAGTTTCGAGGATATTTTTTTAGATGCTTTAAATCTTTTTAATAATCAAAAATGGTATGAAGCTCATGATGCTTTTGAAGATATATGGAATAACCTCGATGGAGACGAGAGACAAATTATACAAGGGATACTTCAAGTATCCGTTTCTCAATTCCATTTAAGTAAAGGGAATCTAAATGGAGCGACTATATTAATGGGAGAAGGCTTAGGTAGGATAAAAAATAGAACATATATTGATTTAGGGATAGATCTCGAATCTTTTTGTAAATGTCTTGAGGAATTATTAAGAAAACTTCAATACAAAGAAACATTAAACGAAAATGACAAGCCTTATCTAGTGAGAAAATAGAAAAATGAATTTTGAAATAAAGAACGTCTTTCTTACTATTGAAGGAAAATTAATAGTAAATGATGTCTCTATAAAAGTTTGCCCAGGCGAAATTGTTGGTTTAATGGGACCAAATGGTGCAGGTAAAACATCTACTTTTAATCTTGCGGTTGGCAATTTAAAACCTGATAAGGGAGATATATTAATGAATAGTAAATCTATAAAAAATTTACCTTTGCCTAGTAGAGCAAAACTTGGCTTAGGATATTTAACTCAAGAAGCAAGTATTTTTAGAGATCTAACAGTTAAAGAAAATATTGACTTAGCATTACAGAATTCATTTTCTAGAAGCGCAATAGTAAGAAATAAGAGAGAAAAAATAATTAATGAATTTAATCTGAATAAAGTTGTTGATAATTATGGTTATCAACTATCAGGAGGGGAGAGAAGAAGGTGTGAAATAGCAAGAGCCCTATCAGTTGGTAGAAAAGGACCTAAATATTTACTTTTGGATGAGCCTTTTGCAGGGATCGATCCCTTAGCTGTAAATGATTTAAAGAAACTTATTATTAAACTTAGTGAGAATGGAATGGGAATTCTTATTACAGACCATAATGTAAGAGAGACTCTATTAATTACAACTAAATCATATGTTTTAAGTGAAGGAAAGATACTTGCGCATGGATCATCTGATGAACTTGCAAATAATCAAATAGTGAAAAAGTTTTATTTGGGGGATGATTTTCAACTTTGACTACTTAATTAAGAAATAAATTAAAATATTTGATATAAGAATGAATTTTTTATTTTTTTTTATTATTTTATAATTAAGTATAATTTAAGTGCACTAATAAAGTTTTGTATTTTAAAGATGATATTTGATAATTTTATCAAAAATTTAATTTACGATCCAGTGTCTTCTATAGGCATTTTAATCTTTTATTTTTTATTAATTAATTTGCCTATTTCTCTATTAGCCTTATTTAATAAAAAATCCTCTTCTTACGTGAGATTAATTACAATATTAATTAATCTCTTTATAGCTTTACAGCTTATCTCAAGATGGATCGTCTCTGGACATTTCCCAATCAGTAATTTATATGAATCTCTTTATTTCTTAGTTTGGGGTATATCTTTAGGTCAATTATTGATTGAGAAAGAATACCCGACTCCGATAATCCCTGCAGTAGCAATACCTATTGAACTTTTAACCATAGCTTTTGCTTGCTTTGTTTTGCCTGAAGATTTAAAGCTATCATCTAACCTTGTTCCAGCATTAAGATCTAGTTGGTTAATTATGCATGTAAGCGTAGTCATGCTTAGTTATGCCGCCCTTATCATTGGCTCTTTACTTTCAGCCTCTGTACTGTTTATTAATAATAGTCAACCTCTTCAACTAAGAAGTAGTTCTACAGGGGTAGGCGGTTTCAAAATATCTAATTCTTACTCGATTAATAATGTAATTGAGCCTATAAATTTTTCTCATTCTGAGGAACTAGACACTCTTAGTTATCGATCTATATTAGTAGGATTTGTTCTTCTCACTCTTGGATTAATTACTGGAGCTATTTGGGCTAATGAAGCATGGGGTACCTGGTGGAGTTGGGATCCTAAGGAAACCTGGGCTTTTATCTCTTGGTTATTTTATGCTGCCTATTTACATATGAGAATAAGTAGAGGTTGGCAAGGTAGAAGACCTGCATTACTTGCTACTTCTGGCTTTTTTGTTGTACTCATATGTTACATCGGAGTAAATTTCTTAGGTGTAGGTTTACATAGTTATGGTTGGATATTTGGAATATTTAATTTACTTTAAGTTTCAGTTATTAAAGTATTAAGTCTCTGAAATTATCTTTCCATTTTGAGCATCTTGAGCAACTGATCTTAATTCGTCACAACCCTCTTTTAAAGTTGGATAAGCAAACATCCCACTTCCCGCAATGAAACAATTAGCACCAGCTTCTGCACATTGTGAAATCGTCCAATTTGCTTTTATTCCACCATCAACTTCAATATCTATATTCAAACTCTTTTCAATTACGTATTGTCTTATCTTTCTTATTTTATTTAACATTGTTGGGATGTAGGCTTGACCACCAAATCCTGGATTAACTGTCATCACCAAGACATGATCAACCATATCCATTATGTTTTCAATCATTTCAAATGGTGTCTGAGGATTTAATGCAACAGATGGTGATCCACCAAGATCTCTTATTTTTCCAAGAACTCTGTGAAGGTGAATATTAGCTTCGGCATGAGCTATAACAACTCCTGGCTCTCCATTTGGGCCTTTGGTGGCTTTCACGTATGCCTCGAGCATTGTTTCACAATTATATTGGCTCACCATTAATTGCGTCTCAAAAGGAACCTCGCAATATTTTCTGCATGCGGCAATCATTTCGGGTCCAAATGTAAGATTTGGAACAAAATTTCCATCCATGACATCAAATTGAATACGGTCAACACCTGCTTCTTCAAGATCTTTAACGCATGCCCCCATATTTGCCCAGTCTGCTGGTAGTACGGAAGGAATTATCTGAATTGGTCGATTAACACCCACTGAATTTTTAGAGTTGGTTTCAAACATTTAATTTTTAAATATTTAATAAAGATACTATATTTGGTTGCTTATTCCTAATTTCAAGTCGCGGCCTGATAAAGTTACAACTGCAAAGAGTTAAAAAAAGCTAATTAGCAAAATAATTCTTATAAAAAAGGCATTTTTTATGAGAATATGTTTTAAACCTCTTAGAAAATCTTTTAAAAATTTAATTGTGAATCAAACTTTAATTCAAGAAATTCTCGAAGTAGTCGAGCAAGCTGCAATCGCATCAGCGAAACTTACAGGTCTCGGCCAGAAAGACGAAGCTGACGCTGCTGCTGTTGAAGCAATGAGGTTGCGAATGGGAAAAATTGAAATGAAAGGGAAAATTGTGATAGGTGAAGGTGAACGTGATGAAGCACCAATGCTATATATAGGGGAAGAGGTAGGTAGTGGAAACGGGCCAGGGGTTGACTTCGCTGTAGACCCTTGCGAAGGAACTAATCTTTGTGCTAACAACCAACGGGGATCCATGGCAGTATTAGCTGCATCAGACACCGGTGGACTTTTCAATGCACCTGATTTTTATATGAATAAATTAGCAGCACCTCCAGCGGCAAAAGGAAAGGTAGATATCAGGAAATCAGCTACTGAGAATTTAAAGATTTTAAGTAATTGCTTAGATCTAGCGATTGATGAACTTACTGTAGTAGTTATGGATAGAGCAAGACATAAAGATTTGATCAAGGAGATTCGAGAATGTGGAGCAAAAATTCAACCAATTTCTGATGGAGATGTTCAAGCTGCAATTGCATGCGGATTTGCAGGTACTGGGACTCATTGCTTAATGGGTATTGGGGCAGCTCCAGAAGGTGTAATATCTGCTGCTGCTATGAGAGCTCTGGGCGGACATTTTCAAGGACAGTTAGTTTATGACCCTGCAATTGCGCAAACTTCCGAATGGGCTGATTATACAAAAGAAGGAAATATAAAACGTTTAAATGAAATGGGAATTACTGATATTGACAAAATTTACGAGGCCAATGAACTTGCATCAGGAGAAAATGTGATCTTTGCGGGAAGTGGAATTACTGATGGACTATTATTTGACGGAGTCAAATTTGAAAAAGACTGTACTAGAACCAGTAGCCTTGTAATAAGTACATTAGATAGTACTTGTAGATTTACAAATTCAATACACATGAAAGATGGTGCTAAAAGCATTAGCCTTTAATATTTCAATTTAGTTTTATGCATATTGTTGTCGTCGGACTAAGTCATCGCACGGCACCTGTCGAAGTGCGAGAGAAGTTAAGTATTTCTGATCAATCGATTTCAGAATCATTAAAAACTCTGAGGGTCTATTCGGATATTTTAGAAGTTTCTATTTTAAGTACTTGTAATAGGTTAGAAATATACGCTCTTGTTAAAGATATAAATATTGGTATTTCATCTATTAAAGAATTTTTAATAGATTACTCGAGCGTAAATTTTGAAGAACTAAATCCTCATCTTTTTGATCTTAGACAAGAAGAGGCTGTTTTACATTTAATGAAAGTCTCTGCTGGATTAGATAGTCTCGTTTTGGGCGAAGGGCAAATACTCTCGCAAGTTAAAAAAATGATGAGATTAGGTCAGGAGAATCAATCTACTGGGCCAATTCTTAATAGGTTATTGAGTCAATCAGTTAGTGCCGGGAAGAAAGTTAGGTCTGAAACAAATTTAGGAACTGGTGCTGTATCAATTAGTTCAGCTGCTGTAGAACTGGCCCAATTAAAAATTGGTCAGGATCATGGTGTTGACGGGCTTGTAAATTTGAAATCAGAAAAAGTTCTAGTCGTTGGCGCTGGAAGGATGAGTAGACTTTTAATAACTCATTTGAAATCTAAAGGATGTCATAAGCTAACTCTTTTAAATAGAAATATTGATAGAGCCGTTAATCTTGCAGAAGATTTCCCAGATCTTGAAATAAATTGCAAGAGTTTAAATGAATTGGATGAAAATATATCTTTATCCTCTCTTGTCTTCACAAGTACTGCATCTGAAAAACCTTTTATTGATTTAGCAAGAGTTGAAAATATTAGTTTAAATAACAAACTTAAATTTATTGATATAGGTGTGCCAAGAAACATTGCAAATGATGTTAAACAACATGCGTTCATAGAGTCTTTTGATGTAGATGACTTGGAAGAAGTTGTTTCTAGAAATCAGGAATTTAGACAAAAAATAGCAAAAGAGGCGGAAATTTTAGTTAAAGATGAAAGAATCATTTTTTTGGAGTGGTGGGCTAGTTTGGAAGCAGTTCCAGTTATAAATAAATTAAGATCTGATTTGGAGTTAATAAGAAAAGAAGAGTTACAAAAGGCATTAAGTAGAATGGGACCCGATTTTTCTGCTAGAGAAAGGAAAGTTGTAGAGGCTTTAACTAAAGGGATTATTAATAAGATTCTTCACACACCAGTAACTAAATTGAGAAGTCCTCAGTCAAGAGAAGAAAGACAAGTATCATTAAAAATCGTTGAAAAATTGTTTTCTTTGGATGATGATGAGTAAAATTATTAAAAATAACTGACTTTATATTAAGTTTTTCATTAGATTTTTCTAAATAACTTTGTAAACAGGAAATTTCCATTTTTAAATTTGCACATAATCAGTTAATTTTAATAGTTGAGTATACCTCCATAAAATTGAATGAAGCGTGTGTTGGCAATCATCCTCGGAGGAGGAAAAGGTTCTAGGCTTTATCCCTTAACAAAAATGAGGGCCAAACCTGCGGTTCCTTTAGCAGGTAAATATCGTTTGATTGATATCCCAATTAGTAATTGTATTAATTCTGGGATTAATAAAATGTACGTCTTAACTCAGTTTAATAGTGCTTCTCTTAATAGACATATCGGGAGAACATATAATTTAAGTGCTCCTTTTGGACAAGGATTTGTGGAGGTTCTTGCCGCTCAGCAAACTCCTGATAGTCCAAAGTGGTTTGAAGGTACTGCTGATGCCGTAAGAAAGTATCAATGGTTATTCCAAGAGTGGGATGTGGACGAATATCTAATATTGTCTGGTGATCAGCTTTACAGGATGGATTATAGTTTATTTGTTCAACATCATAGAGAAAATGGTGCTGATTTAACAGTAGCTGCTTTACCTGTTGATGAATCTCAGGCTGAGGGTTTTGGCCTTATGAGAACAGATGATTTGGGTAATATTAAAGAATTTAGTGAAAAGCCAACTGGTGAGAAATTAAAATCAATGGCGGTTGACACCTCTAAGTTCGGATTAACTAAGGAATCAGCACAAGAGAAGCCGTATCTTGCCTCGATGGGTATTTATGTTTTCAGCAGAAAGACACTTTTCGATCTTTTAAATAAGTTCCCTAGTTATACAGATTTTGGTAAAGATATAATTCCTGAGGCATTAAGTAGAGGGGATACATTAAAGAGTTATGTTTTTGATGATTACTGGGAAGATATAGGAACTATTGGTGCATTTTTTGAATCAAACTTAGCATTAACACAACAACCAAAACCTCCGTTTAGCTTTTATGATGAAAAATTTCCTATATATACTAGGCCTAGATATCTTCCTCCATCAAAACTTGTAGATGCTCAAATTACTGATTCCATAGTTTGTGAAGGAACTATTTTGAAATCTTGTAGCATCTTTCATTGTGTTTTAGGGGTGAGAAGTAGAATTGAAAGTGATTCTGTTATTGAAGATACTCTTGTAATGGGATCTGATTTTTTTGAATCGCTAGAAGAGAGGATTGAATTAAGAAAAGGTGGCGGGACGCCTCTTGGAGTAGGGGAAGGTTCAACTATAAAAAGAGCAATTCTTGATAAGAATGCAAGAATTGGAGATAATGTGGTGATAGTAAATAAGGATAGAGTAGAAGACGCGGATAAACCAGATTTAGGATTCTATATAAGAAATGGAATTGTTGTTGTAGTTAAAAATGCAACCATTGCCAACGGAACAATTATTTAATTTAGTTTTTCGATCATTTTTCGCTGACATAAGTAATGTTTTTTAAGCAATTTCTCTAAGTTGCATGCAATATATATTTATTGCGTTTTTTAATTTTTATGCCCAAGGCACATTTTGGTTTAATCGGTCTTGGAGTTATGGGGGAGAATTTAGTTCTTAATGCAGAAAGAAATGGATTTTCTAGTGTAGTTTTTAACAGAACCTATTCAAAAACTCAAGAATTCTTAGAAGGTAGAGGTTTAGGAAAGAATGTAGAAGGTGCTAAAACACTTCAAGAATTTGTAAATAAACTAGAAAGACCAAGAAGAATCTTAATGATGGTTAAAGCCGGGGCAGCCACAGATGCTGTTATTGATAATATTTCTGAATATCTTGAAGAAGGTGATTTATTAATTGATGGAGGTAATTCTCAGTTTAAAGATACTGAAAGAAGGGTAGAGACACTTGAAAGTAAAAGCTTTGGTTATATAGGAATGGGCGTTTCTGGTGGCGCCAAAGGAGCTTTGGAGGGCCCAAGTATGATGCCAGGAGGTACTAAGGCCTCATACGACGCAATAGAAAGTTTATTGACTAAAATGGCTGCCAAAGTTGAAGATGGTCCTTGTGTTGCTTACGTTGGACCAGGCGGTTCAGGTCACTTCGTTAAAACTGTTCATAACGGTATTGAATATGGTATTGAACAGATACTTGCAGAGGCATATGACCTTATGAAGAGAGTTAAAAATATGAATTGTTCACAAATGTCAGAGGTTTTTGGTTTTTGGAATAATACAGATGAATTAGCTTCTTATCTCGTTGAAATAACCGAGATATGCTTAAACACTAAAGACGAATTAACAGGAGAAGACGTTGTTGAAAAGATTTTGGATAAAGCGGGTCAAAAAGGTACTGGATTATGGACTGTGGTTAGTGCATTAGAACTTGGCGTATCAGTTCCTACTATTTATGCTTCATTAAATGCAAGGGTTATGAGTTCCCTTAAGGTTCAACGTAGTGAAATAGAGAAAACAATTCCGATGGAAGCTATTGAAGATTTTGATTTAGGAGAAATTTCTAATGGTATGAAACCTTTGTTTGATGCGGTCGTTCTTGCTACTATTGCAAGTTACGCTCAAGGAATGGACATATTAAGTGAAGCTTCATCAGTTTATAATTATGAGTTAAATATGCCATCTATTGCTCAAATATGGAAAGGTGGCTGCATTATAAGATCAAAATTATTAAAAAAGATTCAAGATGCATATCAAAAAGATCCAAATTTGAACAATCTAATTTTTGATGATTGGTTCAACAATGAAATTTCTACAAGAATTGATAATTTAGCAAGTGTCGTTTCTTCTTCAACTAAGGCTGGTATACCAGTGCCTTGTTTATCAAGCACTTTAGATTATTTAAATAGTTACAGAACAAACAGACTCCCTCAAAATTTAGTACAAGCCATGAGAGATTGTTTTGGCTCACATACTTACGAAAGAGTTGATAAGGAAGGAAGTTTTCATACTGAATGGATGAAATGATTGAACAATCTCATGGCGGATACAAACTATACATACATAAAGATAAATTTGAACTCTCATCTAATGTCTCAAATTTTATAGAAAATCAAATTGTTCAAACATTAAAAATTAAAGACAGATTTCAATTTTGTGTAAGTGGTGGTTCAACTCCTAAATCTGTATATCAATTACTATCAGAAAGAGACATTGAATGGGAGAAAGTTGATATTTTTTTAGGCGATGAGAGGTGTGTTGATCCAAAATCTGAATTAAGTAACTCACTGATGTTAAAGAATTCATTGCTAACTAAATATGGTTCTAAAGCCTTCTTTTATGAGATTTTAAGTGATAAAAAAGTTGACGATAATATCTCTAAAAATTTATTAATTTCTAAATTAAATGAAAAATGTAATGGTAAACCTCCATCTTTCGATTTAACTTTATTGGGCCTTGGGGATGATGGTCATACCGCTTCATTATTTCCATATCAGAAAGATAATAATGCCGATGATTTAGTAATTTTTAATGAGGGTATGGGGCTTAAAAGAATTTCTCTAACACCTAAAGTACTCTCTGCTTCTTCAAATATAATATTTTTAGTTAGTGGAGCTTCTAAACAATTAGCACTCAAGAGGTTATTGGATAAAGATGAATCTAAAGAAAGGACTCCTTCTAAATTAATTGAATCAAGTAACCAGATATCAATATTTTGCGATGAAGAATCTTTAAAAGAATTATCAGTTTAGTTAAAGTCTATATTAGTTCTAAAATAATTAATGAGTAATAAAAAAGTTTTATTCCAGAAAAAAGAGTTTGAAGGATGGAAAACCTTAAACGATACTGTTATGGGTGGTTCAAGTTCAGCTTATTGCGAAAATACAAATTCTGGTTTGCTATTAAAGGGTAATATCATAGAGAAAGCTGGAGGCTTTGTTAGTTGTAGATCATCAATATATAAACCTTCATTAGATATTAACGACTATCAATCTTTTGAATTAAAAATAGATGGTCAAGGAAGAACCTTTAAATTTGCAGTCGCATGCGAAGATGATATCCTTGGCCTGACCGAATTTATTCCTGGTGGTTTGAGATGGATAAAATCATTTCCTACTAAAAAATTTGGAACAACTAATATTCAAATTCCTTTTATTTCTCTTAGTCCCTCAGTAAGAGCTAATAAGGTCCGTTTCCCTTTCAAATTCAAACCATCAAAAATTAAGAGATTACAACTGCTGCATTCAAAATTTGGAGATGATGGTCTACTTAATGATGGATTCAAATCGGGTCCAATAAAAATTTTAATAAAATCAATCAGTGTTCTTTGAAGATTTTGATGAAAAATTTAATACTTTAATTGCTAAGTCTGCAGATTTAACAAATAAACCTTTTTTGCACTCAGTCGTAAAGATTAATGGGGAATATGAGAGAGATAATGAGGATATTGATTTAACTGTAAATATTTTATGTAGAGATAATGAAGGGAAACGATTGGATATTTATGATCTTGAATTGGAACTTTTTAAATCAAACAGTGAATTAGTTTTAGTTATTTCAAAGCTGAACTTTCCTGATGAACCTATTTTATGGAGTGGTGTGAAAACAATATGGATGAATAGTCGTGATGGCAAAAAATGCTCTTCACCAAAATATAGTTCAAGATTGGAGAATCTTGCTACGAGGATAAAAAATTTTATTACTTAGAACAGTTTATTAGGAGATTATTCTTCCAAATCTGTAACGGCTCCTAGGCTTGAGGTGCTAACAATTCTTGAATATTTAGAAAGAACTCCTTTTTTATATTTTTTTCTAGGCTTTTCCCAGTTAATTCTTCTCATTTCTAATTCCTCATCAGATAATTCAACTTCGATTAATTGGTTTGTCGCATCAACAGTTATTAAATCGCCTTCTTTTATTAACGCTATATTTCCTCCAACTGCTGCCTCTGGTGCAATATGGCCAACAACTAGGCCATAGGTGCCTCCACTAAATCTACCATCAGTTATTAGAGCTACTTTTTCTCCAAGTCCTTGCCCAACAATTGCGGATGTTGGTGCCAACATTTCTCTCATCCCTGGTCCGCCCACAGGACCTTCATTTCTTATAACAACAACATTACCAGCTTTAATATCATTATTCAAAATTGATTTGAGACAATCCTCCTCACTCTCAAAAATGCGAGCAGGTCCTTTTAATACAGGATTCTTTATTCCACTAATTTTTGCTACACAACCTTCCGAGGCTAAGTTACCTTTTAGAATCGCTAAGTGACCTTTTTTATAAAGCGGATTATCAATATCTCGAATGACATCCTGATTCTCTGGAGGTTTATCTGGAATATCATTTAAGGATTCAACTATTGTTTTACCCTCTATGTTTCTACATTTACCATTTATCAAACCTGCGTTTAGGAGTATTTTCATAACTTGTGGGATTCCACCTGCTTTATGAAGATCGACTGTTACGTATTTACCGCTGGGTTTTAAGTCGCAAATTACAGGAACTTTTTGTCTTATTCTTTCGAAATCATCAATATTGATATCTATACCTGCTGTATTTGCTATCGCTAATATATGGAGAACGGCATTAGTTGAACCTCCAATTGCCATAATGACAGATATTGCATTCTCAAATGATTCTTTAGTCATGAGAGTTAAAGGTCTAATGTCTTTTCTAATTGCATCAACTAATATTTCAGCACTTTTTTCAGCGCTAACTTCCTTCTCATAATCTTCAGCTGCCATTGTTGAACTATACGGAAGACTTAAACCCAAGACTTCTATAACGGCAGACATAGTGTTAGCTGTAAACATTCCTCCACAACTCCCAGCTCCTGGGATACAATTTTTTTCAACTTCAATTAATCTCTTCTCATTTATTTTCCCAGAAGTTAATTGCCCAACAGCTTCAAATGCACTGACAACTGTAAGATCTTCACCATTTAATTTGCCAGGTTTTATTGTTCCTCCATAAATAAATATTGATGGGATATTCATTCTTGCAATTGCAATCATTGCTCCTGGCATATTTTTATCACAACCTCCAATAGCTAAAACTCCATCCATACTTTGCGCATTGCATGCTGTTTCGATTGAATCAGCTATAACCTCTCTTGAAACTAGGGAATATTTCATTCCCTCTGTTCCCATAGAGATTCCATCACTTACGGTGATGGTTCCGAACATCTGAGGCATTCCTCCTGCTTCTCTTATTGACTCTTCAGCTTTTAGAGCTAACTTATTTAGCCCCATATTGCATGGTGTTATAGTACTAAATCCGTTTGCAACTCCAATAATAGGTTTAGTAAAATCTTCATCACTAAAGCCAACAGCTCTTAACATTGATCTGTTGGGAGATCTTTGGACACCTTGAGTTATTGCAGAAGATCTTAATTTATTCATATGATTTGAGAACCTTTTTTATTTTATTGTCCTAACTCCTCAAGTTGCCTCCTTACATCAGCAATTGCAGAATTAAGCTCTTCAACTTTCTGCTCTAATTTATCCCCTTCAACGTCTTTAATGCTTTCGTTAGTGTCAATAGCCTCTGAACCATCTTGAATTCTAGATGAATACATCATTGCTTTTTGTTTCTTTTCTTCTTTTCTTTTATCTGCTTCGGAGATTAACCACCATGCCAAACCTGCTGCTCCGATAAAAGCCCCACTTATTAAAGATAAAAAATTATTTGAAGACGAATCTCTATATTCAGACATTGGTAATTAATTTCTATTTATATTATATCTTAGTTCTTATCTGAAAATATAGTACTCAAACGCAATAAAGGGTTTCCAATTCCAGGCTTCAACAAATTTGAATTTTCGTCTTCTTCATCAATACAAGATGTATATATAACTTGTTGAGGAAATATCTTTGCAATTTCATTTAGACCTTTATTGCTGCAAATAGATGATATTAATAAAATCCTATTAGATTCAACCCCTAACCTTTTTAACTTAATAAGAGTTTCAATTGGATTTGATTTCATCTTTATTTGATCTGAATAAACCATAACACCAACATTTTCTTCGATCTTTGTTGGTAATTCTCCTAACAATAGAGTTGAATTTGGGATCACTTCTTTTGCTCCGTACCATAGGGATAATCCTTCAGGCATTATCGCTATTACTTTTATTGGATAATCATTATTTATAAAAACACCTTCTGCCTCTCCATTATCTGTTTTTATCGACTCTTTTTTATATGGAAGCCAATCTCTTAACGCTTCATAAGTTAGCCATTTTCCTAATTGTTCATAGCCAGTTGAATATAAAATATTAGGAGTATTTTTCTCTCTTAAAATTGAAAGCCAATGTTTTATTAATGGATGAGGAGGAACAATAACCTTTAGTGACATTGCCATATATTTTCCTTTAAGATGGTAATACAAACTTTAAAACCCTAGATCTAAAATACATTTTTATTATGATTAAATCAATTAATTTTCCTTCCCTCAAGAATGCTTTAATAACTATATTTTTTATTGGAATACTATTTTTTAATTTTGTAAACTCTGCTTGGGCTAAACGACCTCCAGAAATAAGAAACCAGCAAGACCTTGATTTAGAGGAAGATATGCATGGTCAAGATCTAAGTGGTAATGAATTTGTAAAGTTCAATTTAAATGGATTTGATTTTAGTCAAAGTAACTTGGAGGGCGCAGTTTTTAATAATAGTAAATTGCAAAACGCAACTATGACTGGAGCTAACCTTACTGACGCTTTAGCATATGCAACAGATTTTACAGACGCAGATCTTTCTGATGTGAATTTCACAAATGCTTTATTAATGGAAAGTAATTTTGAAGGAGCTAAGATTGAGGGCGCAGATTTTACGAATGCAGTTCTTAGCCGTATACAACAAAAAGAATTATGTGAAATAGCAAATGGTACTAATAGTTCGACAGGAGAAAGTACAGAATATAGTCTTGGTTGTTAGAAAACAAATATGAATAAAAGAATACCTGTAATTGTAATTTCTGGATTTCTTGGCTCAGGTAAGACTACTTTTTTAAGATATTTACTTAGAGAGAGCAATAAAAAATTTGGTTTAATAATTAACGAATTTGGTGATGTTGGGATTGATGGAGACTTGGTTAAGAGCTGCAATGGCTGTGATGATTCTGATGAAGGCTGTATTATTGAACTAAATAATGGTTGTTTATGTTGCACCGTTCAAGATGATTTTATTCCATCGATAAAATCACTTTTAAATTTTAATCCTGACATAGAAGCAATAATCATTGAGACGAGTGGACTTGCCTTACCCTTACCATTGATACAAGCACTCAATTGGCCTGAGATAAGGACATCAATATATCTTGATCTCGTGATTGGCATAGTCAATGGAGAGTCAATGCTTAAGGGCTCTCCAATAAATGATTTAAATGAAATAACTAATCAGTACGATGAGTTAAATAAGATTGATCATAATGCATCCATTGACGAACTCTTTGAAGAACAGTTAGAGGTTTCTGATATCGTTCTAATATCTAGAGCAGATGTTTTAAATGAAAAAGAATTTAAATCTATCAAAAATATAATCAAAGAAAAGTTTAACTCAAGTGTTCCCATTCTTAAATCTCTTAATGGAAAAATTGATTTAAAATATATATTTGACATTGATTTAAAAAAGAATAATAAAAAATTTATTTCTGAAGAACATGATCATAATCATGTTGAACTTGTCTCTGATTTAGTAAAGTTAAATTATTTTCTTGAAAAAAAAGAATTTGAGAAAGAGATAGCAAACGTTTTAAGTGAAACTAATATTCTTCGAATAAAAGGACGTATATGGATTCCAAATAAATCATTACCTTTGCAAATACAAATAGTTGGAAAAAAAATAAATACTTGGTATGAAGAAGCACCTCTTAATTGTTGGAGACCAATTGATAGTGGTGGACTTGAACTAGTCATAATTTCCTTTGATATTGAATCGATTAATAAATTTATAAAAAAAATTAAAGAGAAATTTAAGGTTTTAAACGTCCATAAATAAGCATTTAATTTTATATTTGATTCTGGAAAAATTCCCTTGATTTCAATGTTGAAAATGGAAGATTTAAAAATTGCTTTTAAAGCTAGTATTCTTACTGAAGATTCAATTCCTTGTTTTAAAGTTATTTGTTCTAAATGTGCTGGGTCAGGTAATTTTAAAACGCCTGAAAACTCAAGAAGAACTTGTTTGGAATGTTTTGGTAAGGGTTATGTAAACGTTTAATTAATTTTTTTATTTTTAATGATAAAAATATTTGTTTATTAATTAAGAGTACTTTTATATTAAAATTTAAACTATTCTTCTATTAGAAATAATTTTTTAATTGGATCAATTTGAAGTTAAAGTTTTTATAAGGTTAAGACCTTCCGTTCTTGATCCGGCAGGAGAGGCAATAAAGTCTGCTTCCATGAAACTTGGTGTTACAGGAATTAAATCTTTAAGAATAGGAAAAATGATTGAAGTTAAAATCGAAAGTAATGAAGAAGATATTAAAGAAAAAATTGATCTATTATGTGATCGATTATTTGCTAATACAGTCATTGAAGACTATGAATATTCAATAAAAAAAATTATAAATGGCTAATTTTACAGTTGGTATTGTTGTGTTCCCTGGTTCTAATTGTGACCGTGATGTTTCCTGGGCTTTAGAAGGTTGTTTAGACATTAAAACAAAATTCTTATGGCATGAATCATCTGATTTGAATGATGTTGATTCAATTGTTTTGCCAGGAGGATTTAGTTATGGTGATTATTTAAGATGTGGAGCAATCGCAAGATTCTCTCCATTAATAAATTCTTTACATGACTTTGTTAAAAGCGGAAGACGTGTATTAGGAATATGTAATGGGTTTCAGATTTTAACTGAATCAGGGTTTCTTCCTGGAGCACTTGTTGCTAATAAAAATCTCAATTTCATCTGTGATGATGTTGACTTGAATGTGACCACTTCGAAAGGCGGTTGGTTTCAAAAGTTAGACGAAACACAAAATATAAAATTACCAATAGCTCATGGAGAAGGTCGTTATCATTGCGATCAAGATACACTTAAAAAACTTACTGATAATGATTTAATTGCATTGAAATACAAGAATAATCCTAATGGTTCTATCTCTGACATAGCAGGCATAACTAATGAAAAAGGAAATGTTTTAGGATTAATGCCTCATCCTGAACGAGCTTGTGATAAATCTATTGGCGGAATAGATGGTCTATATACTTTGAAGTCTTTAATTACTCAATAAAAAAGACCACATATTTGTGGTCTTTTTTATTGTACTTGTATTTAAGAGTTAATCCTTTAATAAGTGTATCCAGCAACAAATAGCTGTTCGTCAGATGAAGGTTGAGATCCAGCAACATATGAACCTTTTGAAGCCTCAGAATTTGCTTGCGCTCTAGCTATTAATGCTTTCTGACCAGCTTCTATATCACTACCTCTCCATGCTTTTAAGCAAGAGTGTTGTAAAGCTCTTCCGTAAGAGAATGAAACGTTCCACAAAGCTTTTCTATAAAGAGTATTCATATTGTTTAAATAAACTGATGCAGCTTCTTCACTTAAACCTCCGGATAAGAAAACAATCCCTGGAACGGATGCAGGAACACATCTTTCCATTGTCCTTATTGTCATTTCAGCAACTTTCATAGGATCAGCCTTAGTTGCACACTCTGCACCATTTACTGTCATTGAAGGTTTTAAGAGTGTTCCTTCAAGGAAAACCCCATTAGCCTGACAAGCTATGTAAACCTGTTTTATGACTTCTTCTTGTACCTGAGCAGTTTTTTCAATAGTGTGATTACCATCCATTAAGATTTCAGGTTCAATAATTGGGACTAATCCTGATTCTTGTACAGATCTTGCATATCTAGCTAATCCCCATGCATTCTCTTGTATAGATAATTTTGAAGGGCAACCATCGTTTGTTATTTGTAGAACTGCTCTCCATTTTGCAAATCTGGCTCCTTGTTCATAATATTTAGCGGCTCTTCCGACTAATCCATCTAAACCAGAACAAAAGGTTTCTACGTCTCCTCCACCAGGAAGTGGATTCAGCCCTTTATCAACCTTAATACCAGGGATAATTCCCAAATCATTTAGTTTTTTCACCATTGGTTCACCATCTTGATGATCTTGAAAAAGAGTCTCCTCAAAAAGGATTGCACCACTTATATATTTCCCAAGACCTTCTGTTGTGAAAAGCATCCCTCTGTATGCTTTTCTATTCTCCTCAGTATTTTCAACTCCAATACCAGCTAATCGTTTTCCTACTGTTTTAGTTGATTCGTCTACAGCTAATATTCCTTTACCTTTGGAAGCTAAAAGTTGAGCATTTTCTTTAAGCTCATTTTTGTAATAATTTAATGCCATTCTTTTGAATTTGGGATAATTGATTTTTCCAGAATATGAAGAAAAAATAAAATAAATTCGACACATTGTCAAGTAGCAAACACTACTAAGTTTTTAAACACACTAAATTTTTATACTTATACCAGTTTCTGATGATTTTCTTATGGCTTCGCAAACTCTTTGACTTCTTAGTCCCTCAGATAATCCAGGGATTACTGGTGTTTGATTATTAATACTCTTTGCCCATAAATCATGAATTCTCTTCACCGGAGCAATTCTTCCATCAGTCCAGGTTTTTTTGAAATTAAAATGAGGATCAGCAGGTAGATTACAAATATTATCTTCTATATTTGAAAATTTTAAACTAAAACCATGCACATAGTCTTTTTGATTCTCACTCCTAAGGAAAAGTGAACCTTCGCTTCCGTAAACTTCTAAACTAAATCCTCTTCCATTTTTTGAAATCGAGGATAATGAAACCTGACATGGTATAGGTGAGCCCCCGAAATTATTAATTTCAAGGTTTGCTATACAAATATCTTCACTTGTTACTTCCAATAACTTGGATTTATTAGGCAATGATCTTTCCTTGATTGATGTTGATAATTTTGCAGATGCCTTGATAGATTCTCCAAAAAACCAGTTCAACATATCAAATGCGTGAGTCCCTAAAGCTCCAATTACTCCTCCGCCTTTTTCTTTTAATGAATACCAGTTCCAAGCCCTTTTTGGATCTGATCTGCTGCCCATTAACCAATCTAATTTAATTAAATAAATTTTACCTAAAATATTCTCGTCAATTATTTTCTTGGTTTGTAGAAAAAGAGGTACTGCTCTATATTCAAAATCTACGCAAGCACTTAAATTATTTATTAAGGATATTCTATGGAGTTCTTCAATTTCTTCGGAAGTTAAGGCAACAGGTTTTTCTAACAAGAGATGTTTATTATTCTCTAGTGCTTGCTTTGCTAATTTAAATCTAGATTCAGGAGATGTAGCAATTATGATACCGTCTATATCTCTAGATTTAACTAATTTTTCCCAATCATCATAAAAATTTAAACCAGTTTCTTTTTCTAATGATGGTCCTTTTTCCTGTTTATAGTGATAAATTGCAGTTGGAATTAAGTAATCTGATTCTTTTAAGGCCTCTAAATGAATTTTTTTCCCAAAACCTAAGCCGGCAATTGCAATTCTTAATTTTTGTGGATTATTTCTATTATTCATTAATTTACTCTTTCAGAACAACTTTTTTCAATAACAACATCAATAAGCTCATCATTATTTGAAGTTTGCCACTTTGAACCGAACTGTGGGATCCCATTAATTGAAGTATCTTTATATGTTTTATCATTACAATTAATTCTCATAACATAAAGAGATAATTCTTCTTTATCGCTTGGTTCTTTAGGATTTTTAAGGAACTTTGTTAAAACTGATATTTCTTCAGCATTTATTTCGCTAATACTTCCCATATCAATCCATTCCTTACCATCATTATTTTCTTTTAAAAGTACCCAATCTACATTACTAACAGCATATACAAATTCAGAGTTATTTAAAATTAGAATTAAAAAGGTAAAAAATAAAGAAAAAAATTTAAAAATAATTTTCATCTTTTTAATTTGTCTGAGCCAGTTCTTTTACGCCATGGACTTTTAAAAGTTTTGTCAAAGTGCTTTTAAGTTCCTGTCTTTTTACGATTACATCAACGAATCCATGTTCTAAAAGATATTCTGCTGTTTGAAAATTATCAGGTAATTTTTCTCTTAAAGTTTGTTCTATTACTCTTCTCCCTGCAAATCCAATAAGAGCTTTTGGCTCCGCCAATATTAGATCTCCTAACATCGCAAAACTAGCAGTAACTCCCCCCGTAGTTGGATGAGTTAATAAAGGCATGTAAAGAAGATTTTTAGCTCTATGTTTTTTTAGTGCACCTGATATTTTTGCCATTTGCATAAGGCTTAACATTCCCTCTTGCATTCTTGCTCCACCAGAGGCACAAACAATTAAAATTGGATAGTTTTTAATTGTTGCTCTTTCAATAATTCTAGTAATCTTTTCTCCTACTACTGATCCCATTGATCCTCCCATAAATCTAAAATCCATGACTGCTAAGGCCAAAGGCATTGAATTAACAGAGCATAAACCAGTTGTTACTCCATCTTTGAGACCAGTACCTTGTTGACTCTCCTTTATTCGGTCTGAATAAGATCTCCTATCTTTAAATTTCAATGGGTCAGTTGGGCTTAATGATTCATCAAACTCTTTAAATGAATCTTTGTCAGCGATTATATTTATTCTTTCATCGCTATTAATCCTATTATGATGGTCACAATTACTGCAAACATTAAAATTTGAAATTAAATCTTTTCTATAAGCAACTTGCCCACATTCTGAACATTTAACCCAAAGACCATCACTTTCCTCAGGATCTTGAGATACCTTCCCAACAAATTGATCTTTTCTCCTTGCGGCAAACCAGTCGATTAAAGACACAATATTCTCTGTTTTTTTCTATTTAAGTCTAAATAAGGCCCTTTTATCAAGGAAGATATATAAATATTTGAGATTTCTTATTAGTTATATTTTACAAATACCATAAGAATTAAATTTTAATGAATTTATGTCTTCAAAAATTAAGATTATTTTGAAGGTTTAAATAAAAGTAACTAAAACTATCTATGAATGTTTTTTTCTTCAATCATTTTATGGATTATAGGAGTGAGGATCAATTCCATGGCAAAACCCATTTTCCCTCCATTAACAACTATGCTCGTTGGGCTTGACATGAATGAATCATGAATCATTCCCAAAAGATATTGAAAGTCAATCCCCCATTTTTCTCTTGCCCCTTTTCTGAAATGTATTATTACAAAACTTTCATCTGGTGTAGGAATGTTTCTACATATAAAGGGATTCGATGTATCAATAGTAGGTATTCTCTGAAAATTTATATCCGTTTTACTAAATTGTGGACAAATATGATTTATGTAGTCTGGCATTCTTCTCAAAATAGTATCTACTATGGTTTCTGCTGAATAACCTCTTTCAGCATTATCTCGATGTATTTTTTGTATCCACTCTAAGTTTGTAATTGGCACAACACCAACAAGTAAGTCTGCATAGGAGGAAACATTGTATCCTTCTCCCTCAACGCCACCATGTAAACCTTCGTAGAAAAGAACATCTGTTCCATTTGGAATATCTTCCCATGGAGTGAATTGACCAGGCTCTAATGATGTTCCTAATCTTGCATTATGTTCCTGAGCTTCTTCAGTGCTATGAAGATAATATCTTTTTTCCCCTCCACCTGATTCACCATAAATTTTAAAAAGTTCTTCTAATTTGTCAAAAAGATTTGCTTCTGGCCCGAAGTGAGAAAAATTCTCCCCTTTTGCGAGTGCTTCTGCCATTGCTTTTTTCATAGGCATTCTTTCAAACCTGTGATAACTATCTCCTTCCACAACAGCTGGAACTATATCTTCTCTTGCAAAAATATGCTCAAATGCTCTTTTTACTGTACTTGTTCCTGCACCTGATGATCCTGTTACAGCAACTACTGGATGACGTTTAGACATTTAATTAAAACAATATCTATTGATTCTGACAGGTCATATGCCAACTTTTTGTTCAAGTTAAAGATATTTTTTATTTATTAATTTTTTATTCAAATTTCTTGGATTATTTTTTCTCCAATTTCGCTACACGAAAGAACTTGACAAGTACCATTATCTAGATCTGAAGTTCTATATCCTTTAGATAAAACATTATCAATTGCTATTTCTATGTCTTCTGCTGCTTCTATCTCATTTAGACCAATTTTAAGCATCATTGAAGTAGACAAAGCCATCGCAATGGGATTAGCTATATTTTTTCCAGCTATATCAGGAGCAGAACCATGTACAGGTTCAAAAACTCCAGGTCCTGAATTGCTTAATGATGCTGATGGAAGCATTCCAATTGAGCCAGTTATCATTGCGGCGAGGTCACTCAAAATATCTCCGAATAAATTGCTAGTTAAAATTACATCAAATTGGCCAGGATCCTTTACGAGTTGCATGGCGGCATTATCAACGTACATATTACTTAAAGCTAAATCGTTTTCTTTTGAGGCGACTAATGAAACTGTATCTCTCCATAATTGGCTTACTTCTAATACGTTTGATTTATCTACCGAACATATTTTTTTATTTCTTTGATTTGCTATCTTAATCGCAACTTCTGTAATTCTTTCTATTTCATTTGAATCATAAACCATTGTATTGAAAGCTTTTTTAAGTTTAGTGTTCGTGATTTGTCCTCTTGGCTTTCCAAAATAGATTCCACCTATAAGCTCTCTAACTACTATTAAATCTACATTTTCAATAACTTCTTTTTTTAAAGAACTTGAATCCAGTAAGGATTTTCTTATCTTTACGGGTCTTATGTTAGCGAATAAATTTAATGCTGCTCTTAATTTTAGTAAACCACTTTCTGGCCTTAGTTCTCTTGGTAAAGTATCGTATTTCACATCACCTACACAAGCCAAAAGTACAGCATCACTAGCTTTACACTGATCTAATGTCTCTTTTGGTGCAGGATCATTGTGTCTCTCATAAGCTATACCACCAAAACATTCTTCTTTAATCTCAATATCAAAATTATGTTTTTGAGATAGTCTTTTTAATATGTTTATTGAAATTTCTGATATTTCTGGGCCTATGCCATCTCCAGAAAGTAGAACAACTTTATATCTTTTCATTTAGTTTTTAATTTATTAAAAGAATAATTTATTTCTTGTCTAGTTGTCTAAGCTTTTTTGCTAATTCAGGTAGTTTTTTAAAAACACTTGAACTCCTTAACCAAGATTTATTTTTCATAGCTGGGAAGCCGCTAACAACTTCTCCATCTTCAATATCACAATGGATCCCACATTTTGAACTAGCTATGACATTATTGCCAACTTTCACTCTGTTATTAACTCCTACTTGTCCAGCTAGGATTACGCTATTTCCAATCACAGCTCCTCCTGCTATTCCAACTTGAGCAGCAAATGCACAATTTTTTCCTATTTTAACTCCATGACCTATTTGAACTAAGTTATCCATCTTAGTTCCTTCATCTATAAATGTATTACCGACAGATGGCCTATCAATACAACAGTTTGTCCCAATTTCAACAAAGCTCTTTATTATTACACAACCTTTTTGAGGCATTTTAATCCACTTACCATCTTGGGGAATAAAACCAAACCCTTCAGAACCTATGACAGTATTTGAATTTATTACACAATTATTTTCAATGCTTGTGTTTTCATAAATTACACAATTCGGATGAATTTCATTATTATTTCCTAATCTTACGTTTCCTAAAATAGTTGTACCAGGAAAAATTTTGTTATTGTCTCCAATTATTGAATTTTCGCCAATATAAACATTAGGTCCTATATAACAATTTTCTCCTATTTTTGCCGAACTTCTGATAACAGCTGAATCGTCAATACCTGGGTTGAAATTAATTTCTTCATATAGAAAATTTAATACTTCCGCAAATGCTATTCTTGGATTCTCTACAACTATATTTGAAATATTTAGTGATTCTAGTAAACCTAATATTTCATTATTATTAGATGTGATAATTGCTGAAGCAGAAGTTTTTCCTAAATTATCTTTCAATATATTATTTTCTTCTAAAAAGGATATTTGATTTTTTGATGCAATATCTAAAGAAGCAGCATTTTCTATATCTATATTTTCGAATATGTTTGCTTTGATAAATTTTGAATCTCCACTTTTTATGAGATCAACTAATTTACTTAATAACATTTTTCGATTTTTTTTTAGGTAAGAGCAAGAACATCCCTATGAACAACGATCATTGATGAATTAATGTTTTCTTTTTTATTTAAGATTCTTTTTAGAGAATCACTACTCATTGATGTTATACCTTTTGCAACTTCTTTCTTATCAGTATTTACAATTCTAACAGCCTGATTAACAGTAAAATCTCCCTCTACCTCTTTAACTCCTACAACTAGAAGAGAGGCACCTTTTTGCTCAATTGCCAGACAAGCACCTTCATCTAATGTTATTTGTCCAACTGTTTTAATAGCATGAGATAACCAACTTTTTTTATTACCTACTGGTTTATCAACAGGATGAAATATTGTCCCTATTTTTTTTTCATTGAAAATATTTATTAAATTATTTTCATTTCTGCCATCGGCTAATTGAACTTCTACCCCTCCTTTTGTTGCTATTTCAGCAGCAATTAATTTTGTTGTAATACCACCTGTCCCCCATTCGTTATTATAATTTTGGATGTTTTTATCTTTTATAATTTTTAATTGATTACTATTAACTTCTTTTATTGGATGAGCATCTTCATTATTTCTTGGGTCTTTTGAATATAAATTTTCTATATCAGTTAATAAAATCAGCCTATTGGCATTTATGGCTAAAGCAACTAAAGCAGAAAGAGTATCGTTGTCTCCATATTTAAGCTCTTCATTGGCAATAGAATCATTCTCGTTGACTATAGGTATGACATTCAGATCAATTAACTTTTGAAATGTTTTTGAAGCATTATTGAAGGATTCTCGTGAATCAAAATCAGTTTTTGTTATTAGTATTTGAGCTATATTATGACCTAGCTTTTTCATTGTCTTTTCATATAAAGTCATTAAATTAACTTGTCCTACTGCAGCTACAGCTTGAAGTGCACTTAGTTCCTTTGGTCTTGTATTCAAATTTAATTTTTTACATCCTAATCCAACCGCGCCACTTGTTACGAGAATGACTTTATTTCCTTTTAAAATAAAACTTGTTAGAGATTTACATAAACTTTCTATTACTTGTTCTGTAGATTCATCCTCATTTCCTCTGAGAATACTAGTACCAATTTTTACGACCCATTTTTTCATTTTAAGAAATTAGAAATCATTTTTTCTAGGATTAATGTTAAATTTATCTTTATTGGTAATCCATTTTTGCTTAATCTTTTAACTAATATTGTTTGAATATTACATCTATTGCCCACGATAATATCTGTAAAAATTCTATCTCCTATTATTGCAATATTTTTTGAGTCCTCATTCATTTCTGAAATTACATCCAAAGTAATTTTTTTCCTTGGTTTCAAAGCGTTTGATCTATATCTGATATCTAATTCCTTAGCAATCTTTCTAATTCGTTCATTAGAGGGATTATTACTAATTAAGTACAAAGAGAATAATTTTTTAGATTCTTTTATCCAATTTTTTACATTTATTGGAACTATATTTGATTGGCGACTTAATAATGTCCCATCAACATCTATTAATAAGCTTTTAATTCCTTCATTTTGTAGTTTTAAATGAGATATTTCATATATAGGTAATTTAGAGTCCCAATAGACATTTACAAGAGAACTCATTATTTTAAAAACTACTCTTTTCTAACTCAGATTCTATTAAGGGTTGAACTTTATCAAATTCATCATCCTCAATTAATAATGCCCCTTGCTCGATAAGTTTTCCCACGATAAAAAAAGGATCTAGAGGAATATATAATCCATATTCTTGTTCTAATAAATTAAAACTCATAAGTAATTCGTATGTTTCACTTTCCTCCTCTATACCATCTTCTTCTAACTCATCATAAATTGGCTCTTCGAGTTCACCAGATACAGTTAATGTAACTGCGGATCTTATAAGTTTTAAATTATGTTCTTGTAGAACTGCATCTGCATTCTTTAAGACTTGCTCGTTTTTCTCAATTTTTTCAATTAATTCTGGCTCATCCTTTTCATTAATTTTGAATAAACTGACTGGTGTATCTACGGGTGTTAATAATGCATATTCTTTTTCTTCAACCTTTACTATTTGTTCAAGATAACAAAATAGTTCATTTCCATTTGAATCATTTAAGATAAGTGTCTGTGCCTCATAATTATCTTTGGAGTTATGATCGTTCATTTGGATTTAACTTATATAGATTTATATTAATATTATATTTGTTTATTACCCACTAATTCTTTTAACTCAGGACCTTCCTGAATCCATTGCTCAAGAATTATTTTGGCAGATAAGCTATCAATAAGTCCAGATTTATCTTTCTTTACACCAAATCTATTTGTTGATTCCCATGTTGAGCTATGTTCATTGACGAAGGAAAAAGGAAGTTTTAATTCATTAAAAAGAAATTCACCATAAGTTTTGCAATCAAGAGCTTGAGATGTCATCCCCCCCGACTCGTCAAGTGGTAAACCAACGATAAAACCAGTTAAATTCAGTTTTTTAATGTGTTCTTTAATAATAATTATTTCGTTATTATTTCTTTCTCTCTTTAATGCAGGAAGAATATTTACCGTAATAAAAAGTGAATCACAATATGCTAATCCTATTCTTTTTAGCCCAACATCTAAACTTAATATTGACTTAGATTTGGGCTTGCAATATTTCACTTAGACTTCAAAGGAAATGGGGATGGGTAAGCGTTACCTTGTGGATTTAATTTTTCAAAAATTGACTCTAATGATTGGTTTATTTTATTAGTCTGCTTAGATTCGTTCCTAACAATAGTATTTCTAACAAGGATAATTTCTTGGTAATTATCTCTAAAACCAGAATTCTCTAAATATGTATTTAATTCAGCATTTTCCTCATAAGTCTTAATTATAGAATAAGGAGATTTTTCAAAAAATTTATTCAGAATATTTTTTAAAATAGGACTTAATCTAGCATCCCAACTTTTACCAATCGTTAATGTATAAATTTTATTACCTTGAAAATTTATATCTTTTAAGATTGTGCATAACACAGCATTGTTGTGAATTATTGTCCCGCTATTTGAATCATTTCTGTTGGAAATATCTTTTTGATCAAGATCCAATATCGTCCTTATTAATGGAGATTGATTTGAGCGAATAAAATTAAGTACATTTACTAAATTTAATTTGGTTATTGCTTGAAATTCATCAATAAAATAATAATTTTCATTTTTATTTTTAATGGACTCATTAATATTATTTTTACTCCACAGTTTTACCTTTTGTAATGGTTGGAATCCTAATTCTCTTGCACTTGAAATAAGGTGATTATTGTCTATATCAGAATTAATTACCCAGCTTGCAGTTTTTATATCTGTGATAGAAATTGATTTCTTTATCAATCCTAGTATCAAATCTTTTTCAGTTATAGAAGACTTTATAGTTGTTAAATTAGGCTTCGATATCCTTAAACAAGAACCCTTGAAGTTTAAAGGAAATATATTCAAATAACCTACAATTTTTTTTTCTTCTATTGCAATAATACATTTATGCTTATTTTTTTTTAAATTTTTTAAAAAAATTTTTAAGTCTTCAAAAGTGTTTATAATTGCCATTTTTAAAAACCAATTATTTAACTTCTCACTTCTAAAATCCATTAATAGATTTAAATGACGAATATGAAGCTCCTCAAAGGTAACTTTTCTATCCTTATTAGAATTCAAGATATGATTTGAATCTTGTTTCATTTATTTATTATTCCTTATTAATACTATAGGTGTTTTTTCGTCAGAATTGCCTGCGGGATTAACCTTAAGGATTTCTTTGAGTATATTATTTACTGAATTATTTGAACTGGCTAATATTTTTACACCACCAAGATCATTTACATCAACTACTGCTACTTCTACTTCAAGTTGTTTTGATAACTTATCACAAAACAATTTCGTATTTATTGGACCCATAACTATGCTTTTATCATATGGAACAACTGTTCCACTGATGTCATCAATTAGTGAGGATTCAAAACCAGTTAATCTATAAAATATCCCTTTAATCCCAATACATTTAAATAAAAAACCTAAAATTAATGAAAAGGTTATCCTCGTAACACCTATTTTATCGATAAGTAATTGCATCCCACAGGCGGTGGCAAGGCTACTTGTGGGATGAAAAAAATAACATAATATTTTTGAAAAAATATTGTATTCTAAATTTTGAGGTGCAAGATATCTTCCTTGCATAATTGCTAGTGGTGTCTCACCTATAGTTAAAATATCTTTCTCTCTTGTGACATTTTTGCAGTAATCCATAACAGTTTCAATTGGATTATCAAATGAGCCAAGCAAATCAGTTTTAACAGCTATAGCTTTATAACCAAGTTTTAAAGGCATTTCAATTAATTCTTTTTTATTATGACGATTTAAATTCACTAATAAACCATCTTGTTTTTTAGTAATTCCAAAATGACCGTAATTTTCCCAAAAAATCTTTAACCATATATATTTGATTTTGTTTTTTAAATCATTATTTTTAAATTTTA